>PCXB01000033.1 GCA_002787535.1 Deltaproteobacteria bacterium CG11_big_fil_rev_8_21_14_0_20_45_16 | reverse complement strand
CTCCGTTACATGTTGGAAACCCCATGCACGCCATACCAGCATAATGAGAGCTGACGAGACCTCCCAAAAAGCTTTGCGCAAAGGACAAAATCAAAAGGACAGTAAACCCCAGCTTCAATCCTAAGTTTTCTAAAACAAGAGACGAGTTTCCAGCCTTCTTAAGTTTTATAAAAATTCCAAGATTAATAAAATGGACCAAATAACCTCCCAGTAGATGGGCGGTCACAATTTCAGCTTTCAGTAGTTGCGCAACCGTTTCCTTTCCCAAAAAAGCTTGAATCAAAAATAAACCAAAGGACATTAACACCCAGCTCGAATAACGGGGCCGAAAGTCTGGGCGGCGTAAAATAAAATACGCCATCACAAGAGCATAAACCCCAACCCACATCGCTATTTTTCGATGGAACCACTCCAAAAATACCTGAGTATTAAATGGTGGAATCAGTTGGCCGAGACAGAGGGGCCAATCGGGACAAGACAAGCCTGCATCTGCTTTGCGCACTCCTGCCCCGAGAATGATCAGAAAAAACAGAAGGCCGCACATCACAGCCTGAGCAACAAAAAGCTTTTTGATATAGCTGGCAGACATCATGAAACCTGGTTAAGCGTTAGCAGGAGCCCCTAAAGACTGTAAAGCTCAGCTAAGTGCTTTAGGCTCACTGGTTAACGTAGAGATCCAAAGCAAAATCAACTGGAATCGTTTTCTTTTCGATTTCAGCAGATCCAAGGCCTCCACCGGGCTTCGATGGGTCGATACCGACCGCTTTTAAATCCTCATCCGAATCGGCGGGCGCGTCCGGCCCGAAGGCAAGAACATAGTGAGTTACCGCCCAGCGATCTCCGGCTGGAATCGTATCAAACTGGGGCATACTCCCAAGACCCTTTGTCAGAGTCATAAAGACCTGTGACGGCTTGCGACCATTCTTCCAACCCGATTCGACCGTAAAATTTCGAGCCCCAAGAGCCATGCCGGCTGGTCCATCGCCCTTTCCAGAATCACCATGGCAAGTGCCACAAGCCTGTTTCTCGTAAACACTTTTGCCGTGAGCCACGATTTCAGGAGAAGAAAGCCACGGCTTCTCAGTTTGTGGCCCCGTAGAAGCAGATTCCTTTAAGATTGGACCCACAACATGAGAGTCTGCGCGTCGTCCTAGAAGATCCACGGCACAATAAAATATAAAAAAGCCAAAGAATAAAAAACTCCCAAAAAAGAACGCCCGATTTTCGTTGTTATCCCACTTTAGACCCATGAAGAAAAGCATAACCAAAATTGCCTTTATGCTCGCAATCAACATCGCTATGGGAAAGTTAAGACTTCCAAAGTGAACCTGAGCAATCGCTACCGTAAAGATTGTAAAGACAAGCAACAACAATAGGACGGTCAAACTTGTTTTGTTCGAAAGAATATGATGCTTTCCATGATCAGAATCAGACATCTGCCGTCACCCCACTAAGTAAAGAAGAGGAAATAAATAAATCCAAACCAGATCCACAAAGTGCCAGTACAATCCCGCGCACTCCAGCGGTGTATAGTACTTCGGACCAAACTCGTTATTAAGCGCTCTCTTGAGCAACCACGCAAAAACCACAAGCCCCCCGACAACATGAATTCCATGCAACCCCGTCATTAAAAAATAAAAGGTGAAAAATAGATTCGCATGAGGTGCCGTCTCCAAAAGCTCTGGATTGCTAAAGAAGTGCCCCGGTAGCAAGCCGTCGTGAAATTTATGTGAATATTCCAAATACTTGACGATTAAGAATCCAAGCCCGCAGATGAATGTAAAAATGAGATTCTCCACGACTCCATCGCGGTTGCCTTTTTGAGCACTGCTAATCGCCCTAGCCACCGTAAAGCTCGAAACAATAAGGATCACGGTATTAACCGCACCCATCACCCAATCCAAATGTTTGGAGGCATCATGAAAATCCTGAAAATACATAAATTTAAAAATTAAATAGCCAACAAAAAGCGGACTGAAAAAAAGAACTTCCTGAAGCAAGAAAACCCACATCCCCTGCTTAGCCGTTTCAAACTGATGTTCATCATTTCGAAAGTGATGCGCGTGATGATGTTCTTTAAATGCTGTGACTTTGTCTGCCATCTTTAAGCCCTCTCACCCACATAATCGTAAGGTCCATGTGTCACGACAACATCGTGATGAAAATTCTCAGTAGCAGGGGGGCAGTCCGCTTCCCATTCGGGAGTTAGTGCTCGCCAGGGATTCTTGCCAACGATTTTCTTGCCCCAAACCAAGGCATATACAAAATAGAAAAGCGCAATTACGAAACCAAATCCAATAAGAGCCGACCCAATGGTTGAAAGCTCATTGTAGATTCTAAATTCTGGAATATAATCAAAATACCTTCGAGGCATTCCCTTCTGACCCGCAATAAACTGTGGAAAGAAAGTTAGATTGAAGCCAATAAAAACAATGACACAAGCCACTTTACCCCAGAACTCGTTATACATCTTACCAAACATCAGCGGGAACCAGTAATGAAGGCCCGCCATAAACCCCATTAGCGTTCCACCCACCATCACATAGTGAAAATGTGCGACTACAAAATAGGTATCATGCAAGTGAATGTCCGCTGCCAAAGTCGCTAAGATTACTCCTGTCAATCCTCCAATCACAAAGACAAGCAGAAAGGCTTGGGCCCACAACATCGGGGTCTCAAAGTGAAGACTTCCTTTATACATCGTAGCCACCCAACTGAAGACCTTGATTCCCGTTGGTACAGCAACAAACATCGTAATCAACGAAAACAGCATATTCACAAAATCCGTCTGACCGGATGTAAACATATGATGACCCCAGACAACAAAAGCGACCAAGGCGATTCCAAAAATCGCTCCCGCCATTGCTTTGTAACCAAATATGGGCTTCCTTGAAAACGTAGGAATAATTTCATTGATGACCCCCATGGCTGGCAAAACCATGATGTAGACTGCTGGATGCGAGTAAAACCAAAAGAAATGTTGAAAAAGTACCGGATCACCACCAAGAGCTGGATCGAAAATTCCAAACCCAAAAGTTTTTTCAATAGCAATCAAGGCGAGCGTTAGACCCAAAACGGGTGTTGCCAAAACTTGAATGATGCTCGTCGCATAAATAGCCCAAACAAAAAGTGGCAATTTCATCCAGCCCTGCCCAGGCGCACGCAATCGATGCACAGTCGCCATAAAATTAAGTCCTGTAAAAATGGAAGAAAACCCAATGATAAAGGCCGCGCATAACATCAATGCCGAGTTCGTTGCTGTTGTCGTTGAATAAGGAGTGTAAAATGTCCAGCCCGTGTCAACGCCCCCAAAAAACATTGTGCTAACTGCTATGATCGCTCCTGCGCAGTATAAATAGTAGGAAAATAAGTTAATTCGAGGAAAAGCAACGTCCTTAGCTCCCAACATCATTGGCAAAACAAAATTTCCAAGAGCCGCTGGGATCATCGGAATAATCACCAGAAAGACCATAATTGTGCCGTGGTAGGTAAAAAACTCATTGTACTGCTGGGCTGTCATATATTGACCGCCCGGTGCAAATAATTCCAATCGTATCAAGAGAGCAAAGATCCCCCCGACCAGAAAGAAAAAAAGAACACTGGCCAGGTACATCAATCCGATTCGCTTATGATCAAGCGTGACAATCCAGGTCGAAAAACCTTTTGGATAGCTCATATAATTTTCGCCAGCTGGGCTATGATGCATATTGAAACTCCTTCATTCCCTCACCGATTGCTCTTGATGTAAGCCACCAAAGCATCAAATTCCTCGTCTGATAACTGCCCCGGATACGGCGGCATCACACGATTTTCAAAACCCTTTCGAATTTTAGCCATTGGATTCTCTATAGACTCACGAATATAATTCTCGTCCGCGACGACCTGTCGTCCATCTGCCAAAAGAACCTTACTTTCAAACAGACCCTGATGACTGGGTCCAACGCTATCACCGGCGGCTGAATGACAAGCGATACATCCCTTGGATCGAAATACTTTCTCACCTTGTTTGATCATTAAATCTGCGTGAATCTGAGAGTTTTGAGCCATAATCCCTGTAGTCTCAGTCCCTGCGCTTGCGGTCGTCGAAGAGCTGGCAGCCAGCTCCATACCTCCGAAACCCACCCATTCCGGCAATTTAATTTCTTTACCCCATTGCCACAATTCCCACCGCTCAGGATCCAAAACAACTACTTTGGCTTTCATTTGCGAATGCCCAGCTCCACAGTACTCGGCGCAAAACACAATATGCTGGCCAACAATATTCGAATTGAACCAGGCAACATTATACATGCCAGGTACGGCGTCTTTCTTTATTCGAAAATTTGGAACAAAAAAACTATGCAGTACGTCCGATGACTTGGAAGTAATCAGAAGTTTGACCGGCGTATTAGCGGGCACGAAAAGCTCATTAGATGTCGTCCGCCCGTCGGGATATTGGAAAGTCCAATTCCACTTTTGCGCCATGACTTTGATTTCCATCGAGTTACTTGGAGCACTCATCATAAGATCCTTATAAACAATCCACCCCCATGCAAAAATTCCCATCAAAATTACGGTGGGTATCGCCGTCCACAAAATTTCGAGCGTATCATTGTGAGCGATCGGTGTGGGGCGTCTCCCCGCTCGACTTCGATACTTGAAAACGAAGACAACAAGAGGAACCATCACGATCAAAAAGAAAACCACACTGACGGCAATCAAAAACCAAAACAGATGGTCCCACTGACGGGCCGCTTCCGTTGCTGCGGTTGGCAATAGATCTTTAAGCATTTCGAGCATCTTCATCTCCTCGACTTAACTCTTCAAAAGCTTAGCCCAAAGCTCTCGCCTGGGACTACGTTCAAATATTCTTCCTCGCCGATCGAGAGCCCCGCCATTGACGAGTCCAAAAAACGGCCAAATAAATACCAAAAACTAAAAAGGTTAAGGCTCCACCGGCCTGTACAAGCCTCATAGCTTGCAGGGAATAGCCCTTGGAACTGGGATCATAACGGTAACAAAATAAAAGTACTTTATCGGCAATGCTCCCCAACGCTCCCCTTGAAGCTTCCATAAGCGAAAGCTTCAAATCCTGGGGCTCAAACTGAACCCCATAAAACAATCTTGATATTTCACCGTCGGGGGTCAGAACAAAAAACCCAGCACTATGAGCATACTCTTCCGTCTCGGGTAAGTAGCGGTACCCAAAACCCAACTCTCCAGTGAGTTTCTTAATCATCGGCTCCGTACCGGTTAAAAAATGCCAGCCATTTTCGGTTGAAGCACCGAGTCGTCCATATTCTTTGATATAGTTGGCCTTTTTTTCGAGAGCAAGCTGAGGCGTCTCCTTGGGATTGATGCTTACGGCAAGTAGCCTATATTGATCACCAAGATTCCACTCAATCTTCCGCATCGCTTCGGTCACACCATTTAGCAAAAGACTGCATAGGCTCGGACAAGCATGGTACATCATCACCATGACTACGGGCTTGCCATCCTCTCGGAAATAAGACGACAGGCTCTGTTCAACTCCATTTTCATCATTGAAAATCAGTTCGTTTATTGAAAGTTTCTGTCCAAGTTTCTCTTCAATTTTGATGGATTGAAACTCTTCAGAATTTGGGTCAGCGGGGGTTTGCTGCGTGCCCAAGGGCGCAGGCTTGTAACCCGCAAGTGTAGCTGCCGGCATCAACAAAACGAGAATAACTAAAATGTGAGCAAACAGGCTTCTCATGTAGCAATCCAAACATTCACCATTCTCACCGCCAGGAAATTAATGGTGATGAATCGAATCCTCAAGGCGCGGGTCACGAAGCGGCACCATTCGAATTCGCTCGTATATCATTCCAAGCGTGAGAAAAAACAAAGCCACAAAACCGATACCAATCGCAAGATCCTGCCACTGGATCAGAGCCGTATGAACGGACTCTCCCGTCTCATGACCCACGAGACGCATCGCTGGCATCGCATTCCAAAATAAATCCAACCATTGACCAAAAATCACGACAAAACAAACGGGGACAGCAATACGAAAATTCATCTTATTTCCGTAGGGCATCAGCACCAAAAATGGCAGGGCCCAACGGACGGCCAAGAGCGCTAGACCCATACAACCCCAACCCCCCTCCATTCGAACGCTGTACCAAAAAGTTTCTTCTGGCAAATTTCCGTACCAATAAAGCATGTACTGCGAAAATCCAATGTAGGCCCAAAACACCGAGAACGCAAAAACAAATTTGCCTAAATCGTGAAAATGGGTCTTGTTAAGATAGTCCGTCAAAATTCCTTTTTTCCACAAATACGCAGCAACAATATACATCAAGGCCATACCTGACTGAAAAAAGCCGGCGAAGAAATAAATACCAAATATGGTCGAAAACCAATGTGGTTCCAGAGACATGATAAGATCAAAGCCAGCCCCGCAACTGCTGAAGGCGAACAAGACCATCAAAAAGGCCGATCCTTTGTAGTTAATCTTGCTTAAGCCGACATCCCCTGTCTTATCTTGAGCAAAAGAATTTTTAGCCAAAAATAAGGCCGAAAAAATCCAAATCAAAAAGTAGGCAGCTAGTCGAATCCCAAAAAATGTAGGATTTAAATAACCAGACTTCTCTTGCAAAAGCGGATCGGATGCCACAACTGCTTCATGACTCCATTCATATAAATTGTGGACCCCCAGATAGACCCCAAACATAAGAATGGCCGCTACCGGCAAAGTAAGGGACATCCCCTCAAAAACCCGCCGCAATGCCACGCTCCATTTGGCCGAAACAAGATGATTTATTAATACAAAAAACAAACCACAGAGTCCAAATCCCAGGAACATTGTTGAGCCAATTAAATAATCGAACCAAGCGCGAGTAGGGTCCTCCAGAGAAGTAAGATACAGAGCAATCGCACCGACCGCCACTAAGACAAGCAGCGAAATCCAAGCCAGCAAACTCATTCGAAATTGTTTCAAACCCATTGCATGATGAGACATCTTCTACTTGGCCTCCTGATTTGCATTTACCCCAAAATCCTCGAAGGCTTTGAGCTGCTCAGCGGTCGGATTCTGAGCCATCTGAAGAACTCGGACATAATGGATAATTTTCCACCTATCCTCTTCGCGAATCTGACTCGCATAGGACCTCATCGTATTTTGACCATTTGTAATAATATGGAAAATCTGACTATCAGCTAGCGCACGGATTTTATCCGAAGTCAGGCTCGGCGGCTTCGGATATGGTGGAACAACCGGACCATCTCCCGCACCAGAAGGACCATGACAAACAATGCAAGTATTGCTGTAAACTTGTCGACCTCTCAGCACAACTTCTTTGCTTATGGAAAAAGGATTGCCTCTGCGCTCCACATTCTCGGCCGGAATGTCTTGAGAAGTTTTACTATACTCGACATCTCGGGCGATGCTTCCCTCGGGAGGTGTTCGAGCGCCCATTCCATCCTTAAAAAATTCTGAAGCTCGCATAGGCTTTAAGGCAGCAGAACGATGCATATTGGGCATATACTGCATTGGATTATGCTCATAAGGGAAATAACCGCTATGGTTTTTTATCCAATAAACAAAAGCTATCAAGATGACGGCAAGCATAAATAGCTTGAAACCTACCTTCATAATGAACCCTCCACGTCATGAATGTCTTGAGCATGAAGTTCACGAAGAAAACTCTTAACCGGCTCAACCTCTTCTACTCGATCAACTTCGATCGCCAAAGCAAAGCGATCGCTTGTTATATCGGGATGAAAAATTGGCTTCTTAAAGTTTGGTAGTCCAAGAAGAACGGTGAACATAAAAACTGTTGTTAAAACACCACAAAGCAAAATCGTAGTTTCAAAAATGACGGGAATATAGGCCGGCAAGGCAAGTAGGGGTTTGCCGCCAACATTAAGTGGCCAGTTATAGAGATGCGTCCAAATGGTCAAAAAGGCTCCTCCAACCAGACCCATGCAGCCAAACAAAAACGCCATATAGGGAAGCCAACTTCTTTTTAAGCCCATGGCTTCATCCATTCCATGCACGGCGAAGGGTGTGAAAGTATCAAAATTCTTAAATTGCCTATCGCGCACCTTGCTTGCCGCTTCCATAATGGAATGAGTATCAAAGTAATACCCCACGACGCAGCGCTTAGAAGTATTAGCCATGGTGCGCCCCTTCTTTCTTGGTTGGGATAACCGCCTTCACTTCCCCTATTGAAACCGTTGGCAGGAAGCGGCAGAACAAAAGGAAAAGCGTAAAGAATAAACCAAAGCTCCCCGCCAAAACGCCGATATCCCACGGTGAAAGTCGAAAATATCCCCAAGACGATGGAAGAAAATCCTGTGCCAGAGATGTAACGACAATTACAAATCTTTCAAACCACATTCCTATGTTTACAAAGATAGAAGCTGTGAACATCCACCAAATAGATCGACGCGCCTTCTTGAACCAAAAAGGCTGAGGAATAAGAACGTTACAAGTTATCATCGTTAAATAAGCCCATTGGTAATAATCGCCAAAAGCTCTCTGCATAAAAATGAACCGCTCATATGGCACGCCACTATACCAAGCGATGAAAAATTCAGTTCCGTAGGCTAAGCCTACAAGTGAGCCGGTGGCCAAAATAACTTTGTTCATATTATCGAGATGCTGCATCGTTATATATTCTTTGAGGCCAAAAACTTCTCGAGCAATTACAAGCAAAGTCACAACCATAGCGAAGCCAGAAAAAATCGCTCCCGCCACAAAGTAAGGTGGAAAGATGGTTGTATGCCAGCCCGGGATGATACCGACAGCAAAGTCAAAAGAAACCACGGAGTGCACGGACAATACAAGAGGCGTCGCAATACCTGCAAGAATCATATAGCAGACCTCGTAATGGGACCAACCACGACTGGAACCTCGCCAACCCAAAGCCAAAACTCCATAAATCTTTTTCCGAAACCAATTTTTCGCCCGATCTCGCACTGTCGCAATGTCTGGCACAAGACCGGTATACCAAAACACCAACGAAATAGTGAAATAGGTCGAAACTGCAAAAACATCCCAAACAAGTGGCGATCGAAAGTTTACCCATAGCGGCCCCATTTGATTGGGATAAGGAAACAACCAATAAGCGCTATACCAGGGTCGACCCGTGTGAATCAGGGGAAATATACCGGCGCAAATGACGGCAAAAATTGTCATCGCCTCCGCTGATCGATTAATTCCCGTCCGCCACTTTTGTCTGAACAAAAATAAAATCGCTGAAATCAAGGTGCCCGCATGGCCGATACCTACCCAAAATACAAAGGTAATAATCATCATTCCCCAGTTAACGGGATTACGAATTCCTGATTGGCCCGTTCCGGTAGCTATCATATACCCGATGAGGCTAAACCCAAATAGCATCAGCAGCGACGCAGCCGTGAAGGCCACATACCACTTCTTTGTTGGAAAGGATTCAAGAGGTCGACAAACATCATCCGTTACCTGACGATAGGTTTTTCCACCTTCAACGAGAGGTTCTTCTTCTAATCGACTCATGAAGATGCCCCTTTGTTATAAACTCTCGGCAAATAACTGACCGAAGGATTAGTATTTAAAACTTCCAAAACTTTAAACGATTGCGCCTTGGCCGCCATTCGACTCACATCCGAATTCGGATCATTAATGTCTCCAAAGCTGATGGCGTCTGCCGGGCAACTTTGCTGACAAGCGGTCTTGATCGCTCCGTCCTCGACTTTTGATTCGCCCTTCGCCTTGAATACGTCTACGCCTTTTCGAATTCGCTGCACACAGAACGTACATTTTTCCATCACACCACGAGTTCGCACGGTGACATCTGGATTCAACATCATAGCCAGAGGACTCGCCGCATCAACATTAACTTTCCCGGCCAAAGCATCTGAATACTGAAAGAAATTAAAGTGCCGAACCTTGTAGGGACAGTTGTTAGCACAATAGCGCGTTCCAACGCAGCGATTGTAAACCATATCGTTCAGACCATCCGAGCTATGAACAGTCGCCAATACCGGACAAACCGTTTCGCAGGGAGCACTCTCACATTGTTGACAAAGCATCGGTTCAAAACTTGAGGCTTCCAAATTATCTGGCTCACCCCAATGATAAAGATCGAGACGAAGCCAACCCATATAACGGCCGCGACTGACCTGATCTTTGCCCACGACAGGAACATTATTTTCGGACTGACATGAAATCACACAGGCGTGACATCCGGTACACTTATTGAGGTCGATCGACATCCCCCATCGATGTCCTGGGTAGTGAAATTTTTCATACATCGACTCGCCTTCAAACTCAATTTTCTTGGCGGCTTTTGGATCTTTCAAAAACTCGGCAAGTGTTGTTCTTTGAAGAATATCATTATCGCGCCCATGAATATCAAAATGCCTTTGGGTACAAGCCAGCAAATGTTTCTCGCCGATTTTTACAACTTCTACTTCTTGACCCGATAACTGCAACTCTCCAGTGGCAGCTTGTCGACCAAGAGCAAAAGCATTGGCCCCAACTCCCGACCCAATACTACCCGCCTCGCGGCGCCCATAGCCCAAAGCTACGCCAACCACATCATCGCGAAGACCGGGAATTAGAAACACGGGAAGTTTAATTCTCGAAGCGCCAGATTTGATTTCAATCTGATCAACACAATCGTCGCTTGGCTTTCGCTCTCTAATGCCCAACTTCTTTGCTGTCGCAGGCGAAAGGGCTGCAAAATTATCCCAGGTGACCTTCGATATCGGATCGGGCATTTCCATCAACCACGCATTGTTAGCAAAGCTTCCATCGCCCATTTGAATACTTGCGTAGCTCACCAACTCCATGGCATTGCCAGATTTTGGAGCAGCGGCGATGGCCGCCGCGGCAGCCGACCAACGTGGACTAAAATTTAATGCGGCCTGCGACCTCTGAACAAAGCCATCCCGCAGAGTCTTTTCCCATGCCGTCCCGACACCCGAATGTCTCTGAACATAGTCCTTAGCTTTAGTCTGATCCGACCCCATCCAAACCAAAAGACATTCCAAAAAACTTCGCGAATCAAAAATAGGCTGAATCGCCGGTTGCTGAATGGACACAATTCCTGAATAGGCCTCGGAATCACCCCAAGCCTCTAAAAAATGGCTTTCGGGAAGTACAAGATGCGCTAACTTCGAAGTATCATTGGTTTCTCGTCCCAAATAAACAATCAATGGGATCTTGCGACAAGCTTTCGCAAAATCTGAATTGGCCCGAGTATAAGCCGCATCAGATTCTCGAATAATCAAAACAGAAACCTGGGCATTCATGGCATCTTGAATCAATTCTTGGAAACGAACCTCGGATTGCTCATACGAAACCAAGTGACGCCCCGTATTCACAGTCGATCCGATATTTCCCAGCACGACATTAATAGCCATACAAGCCAATTGTGCTTCGAGGGCTTGTGGTCCAAAACCTCCGGCTACGACCAACGATTTTCCTCGCGCTTCCGCCAAGGCCATCGCCACCTCTTGGAAGACTTCCGGTGCGATTCCAACTGCCGCCCCCACTTTATCGCTTGAATAGGACGAAAGAATTTCCTGAAATGATGGATCAAAGCGCAGGACTTTGGACAGTTCTGAAGCTACTGCCAACAGCACATCTAGCTGTTGAGATGGTTTGATTGAATAACGAGCATCCGAACTTGTTCCCGTTGTACTCAACATGCTTTCAAAACAAAAAAGTCTGTTTACATCTTTGTTCTCGCGATGAAGATTGCGGCGACTCGAAAACGCTTTTGTAAATTCAACCGGCCGCAACCAACTACCCAAAAAATCGCAATCCACAGATAAAACAACATCGGCTTTCGTGAAATCAAATTCGGGTATCCCACGACTTCCACCAATCATCTCGTTGGCTCTAGCCAAATGGATGTAGGGTAAAGATGATAAGACGGTATGCTGTGCCTTATATCGATCCGAAAAATTTCTAATCGCTGAAGCCAGGCTTGGACTTGTAAAGTCTCCGGAAAGTAGTCGAACCGAACCCGCCGGCGCCGCCGCTAAGGCCGATTTGATTGTTTCGTCCGCGTTTGACCAACTTATTTTTTTACCCGACTGATCCAGGGGGGCTTGAAGTCTTTCCGGATTATATAAATTCAAAATCTCCGCTTGAGTCTGAGCGTTGAGCCCTCCTTTTGATTGAGGATGATCCGGGTTACCCTCCAATTTAATGGGCCGTCCTTCGCGGGTTTTAACCAAAACACCCAAGCCGCTTGGGCTTGTCGACGCATACCAAACCGGGGCGCCATAAGTATAACCCTCTGGTTTATTAACAAAGGGAATCAAAAGATCTTTTGGACGACGCGTACAGGCCGAACTTGTCATTAAGGCCCCGGCCGCGCTCACCCATTTAAAGAAATCTCGCCGACTGACACCCGTATTCAACTCGGCAACCGGGCGACCGTCAGCATCTTTTAGAAGTTCAACAAACTCTTTGGCTCGTGCTTGGTTCCGCAACTCGGGAGATTCGCCGTGCTCTTCAACTGCGGACCACATTTTTCGATCGCTCTGAGTAAGAATCTTCTCTTGTCTTTTTCGCAGCTCTTTAATCTCTTCCTCGGCGGCGTTCATTTGAATTCTTCTCCTTAATAATGACAGGTCGAGCAGCTCACATCAGCATTATGAACCTCAGCTTGTCCGCCAATCCATTGAACCCACTCGGGCTGCGGCCCTCCGTTAAGAGTTTGGAGCTTGGTCAGCAATTCTCTCCGCTGAGGCGTTACATAGTTTGTGTTCCGATGACAGTCCATACACCAACCCATCGAAAGCTTCGAATACTGATAAACTTGCGCCATCTTTTCAACGGGTCCGTGACAGGTCTGACATTCCACGCCAGCCGCCACATGCGCGCGGTGATTAAAATGAACAAAATCCGGAAGCACATGCACTTTGACCCATTCGATCGGCTTATTTTCCTCGTAATGTTTCACGACTTCCTTAATCCATGGACTGTCCGGAAGCACCGACGTATGACAGTTCATACAAGTTTCCAATCCTGGAACGGAGGAAAAAGCCGAATACTCGGCTGTAGCATGGCAGTATAAACAAGGAATCTTAAACTGGCCCGCATGTCTCTCATGACTAAACGGAATGGGTTGCGCAGGACCATAACCTTGATACCACCTTGGCCCATAGGCAAAATGCAAACCCACAAGAATCAAAACGGTCAGACCGCCCAACCCAACAATTAGTTTCTTCATATTAGAGGACATCTGATCGCCGCTCATTGAATTAAGACTTCCTCCTAAGCACCAAAAACGGCTCACCAACAATGGCTGTCCGCCCAGCAAACAGAGTGTAGATTTTTATAAACATCCTGTGCAAGCTTCAAAGATCGGATTCTGATGAGGCCTAAAGTCAGGTGACATAAGATTAAGGTGAGTTCATTCTGGCTTTTGAAATTTCCTCGCGCAAATATTCGAAGTGTTCATCGCTCTCCATAAGCTTCTGAAAGTCTGGGTCGTCCTTAATCAAATCAAGAATTTCGGGATCCTCCTCAATTAACTTTTCAAGACTGGGATCTAAATCAATCAGCTGACGAATATCAAAGTTGTAGGGTGGCTCATTTTCATACTGCTCTTTGTCCTGATATTTTTGCTCAAAATATTCTCGCGCTTTTCGCTCGATCCAATCCGCCATGGGGCCAAGACCAGAGTAGCGATAGCCAAAGCTCGCCGCTCGCCCAGCTTTCGTAAAGCCCCAACGCACGCCTCCATGAATTTTGTCAAAACGATCCACCCAGGGATCCATGGACAAGGCTTGGGCCACACGCCAGCCCACTCGATGCCGCCATTTTCCAAACTCAGTTGACGGAATCTTAACGCCATTTTTCAAACGACTCTGCGTATAGCGTTCAGCGACGTATAACGAGGCGAACATGCCGCCCACGCCCAACATCACCGCATGAGAGGGCGAAAATTCCACGACGCCCAGGATTTTGTAGGCATCCTTAGCCATTGAAGCAAAAAGATACGAAGGCGTGGCAATCAAGGTACCGATTAATTCAAAGCGTCCGGCCGTGCGTCGAGCATCTTCCTTTCGACCCTCGCCTTCCATCCGAGCCTCCCAACCCAAAATGGCCTTATAATAATAATTTCGCCAGAAAACCGAGAATACAATTGCGGAAGCTTTGGCAACAAAGACTTCGCTCCAGCCGCTGAGACTTCCAATGCGGCCAAGACGATTCCAGTCTTCAGCAGTGGATTGAAATAGTGCTCGCCCCAAAGCAGAGGACCACCAAAGTTCTGCCGTGAAGAAGGTTGTTAATAGTGTTTTCCGAGCAAGGTCATCTACCGTGTTGAAAACAACATTAATTTTTTTGTCAGTGTCACGACTTTGGGCGGCATTGAACCAGTTGCTAATGAATTTACGGTAACCACCCGTGGCCGCACTATTAGCGTAGTTAACGGCGCCCCCGAAAATTGCCGGCCCCATCGGTTGGCTGCTCATCAAAATCAACTGCTGAACGCCGTTGGCAACAATCAACTTGGCGACCATGGACTCGACTTCGCCTCGATGAGGTGTCTGATAGTTTTGAGCAAGAGGAAGCGTATCATAGAGTCGCTGAGCACCGTAAAGACCAGCCTCGATCGGCATCATCCATTGATCCATCGTCGAGTCTTTGTCCGCAAGATCGGGATAAACGGGTCGTGAAATGTTCTTTAGTGAAATCTCTTTTTCCGGAAAATATTCCGCTAGAAGCGATTCCACACGCTTCATTGCCTCGCCTCGACTTGGTATATCCCCATTACCTGGTCCAAAATGAGGTGTCCCAACAATAAAAAGCGCCGGCCTGTCAACGATAGCTCGGGCCTCTCCTTCGGCTAGAGCATCTTTAAAGTCCTTGGGGGTCTTAAATGTTTTTCCGGTCTTTCGATCCACATATATTAGTCGAGGTTCCAACTTTAGACCGTTAAAACTCTTTCGGAGACTTTCCTCATCCAAATCGGAAATTCTTACGCCCATCGTTGAGTCAAAGAGTGAGCTTAAATAGAGGCCGCAATTTACTCGGCTGGGATTTGCATCCCGAATTCGTACAAGTCCGCTGGTTTGAGCTGATAACTCACCGAGAAATAAAAATAATGAGATTAAACAAATAATTAAAAATGAAAAACTTAGCCTCAACCCCGCCCCCCATAACTTTGCCCCCGAAGATTTTTTTAATTTGCCAAAAAATTTACGCAGCGCGCAATAGAAACTTATAAAAGTGCTATGGAGTATGATTAGACATCTTTAAGTAGATAGCGCGACGCGTTATCTACTTTGGGAATAGGCCATCAAAACTAAAGCGATCGAAAATAAAGCCAAGCTCGCCCAGAAATATTTTGAGGGTTTTTGTCTTTTCCAAATCAATTCGAAACCCGAAGTAAAAAGTGGTCCAGCCGCCACGATCGTCGCGATATTTCCTAGATGTCCTTTATCAATCGCTTCCAGATAAAGCCATAGTGAAAGGAACGTCCCCAACACACTCGCAAGGATGGCCGAAAATTTTGATTTAAAACTCATCCGGCGGAATCGCTTTCCAAAATGAAAACGATGAAACCGAGACAGAATTAAGAAGCCGGCCGCGGCGCCCAAGCAGCGGTAGAAATTCGCCTCCAAAACCCCAAGAGCAGGATTGGAATCAAAGGCTGCTCGCGTAATGACAACACTTAGACAATCTATCAAAACTCCTAGGAATCCAAATGTAAGTCCCCAAAATTCCCAGTGACCGTGCAATCGAAATTTTTCGAAGCTGATCGTGAAAACACAGACTAAAATAAGTACCGCCGCCAAGATATCAGCCCGACCCATCGCTTGGGCAAAAAACAAATAAGCAAAAATCGCCATAAAGAAGGGCTGAAAGCCGAAGATCATCAAGGTTCGTCCAGCCCCTAGTCGCGCAAAGGCATTGAGCAAAAAGAAGTCGCCGATATTCAAGCCAATGAAACCACCCAAAAATAAATAAAGGAAAATATTGAGCTGGGGAAATTCTGTCAGCTGTCCCGCCAGTAAGCCCGCAACTGCAAAGGCCATTAACGCAACAGTCGCCTTAAAAGCATTCATCCAAACCACTGAAGTTTTTTCCGAAAAAATACTAAAGCTCAGACTCGCCACCGAAAAAACCATCATGGACATGAATGCCGCGAGAAGGCTTGAGTCGATCATTCTAAAGTCTTTGCTTCATCCAAGTAATAAGCTGCTGTTCAAGGTCGGGAACTTCATTCTTTAGGTCGAAGGAATGGGGCTTGCTGAGAATTTTTAATTCAAGATTAATTCCAAGCTCCTTGAGTCTGTCGTAAGATTTTTTTGCCTTCTCAAGACTCAGAATCTCATCACGCATACCGTGAGTTGCAAGAAATCTCTGCTTCTTCGCATACATTCCAAACTGATCCGGATAATCTTCAACCCGAACGCAAAAGCCCGAAACACAAATAATTCCACCAAGCTTATGCGGACTTCTCAAGCCCGTATCGATTCCCATCACGCCACCTTGAGAAAATCCCAGCCAATATATTCGATCTGCCGAATAACCCGCGGCGACGAGTTCGTTAATAAAATGTCGAATTTTCTCCCGACTCTCCTTAAGTCCCTTATGATCCGGCATGAGATACCATGAAAATCCAGGTTCCTTCATCTCTGGAACATCGTCTGGGATAGGCGCTTCCAACAAAATATAATCGAGAGATTCAATCTTAAAGCGCTTGGCCAGCCAGCCCATCAATTTCATACGACCGCCACGCCCGTGAACAAGCAACAGAACTGACTTAGGTCTGAGTTTGGATGTTTGAGCTTCGGAAAAGGGAATAAGCGAATATTTTAAACCTACGTCTGAAAGGCTCATTTATCGTTGACCCACCTCTTCTAGTATACTTGATTTAAAAGTTGTAGACACTTAAAAGCTAGTAAAGCCAATAGTCGAGGGACACCAAAAAATGCTTTCACCCACAGATCAATATCGCGAAAAGAATATAGAAATATCCACAGGACATAATCCTGATCTCAATGCCGTGCCACTGCCTAACTACAGCCCTCAAGAACATGAAACTTGGGCCATGATGTTTGCTCAGCAAAAAAAAGTTTTGTCCAAAATGGCCTCGCGCGAATTCTTGGAAGCTCTCGATATTATTCAACTTCCCGAAGACCGAATTCCGACACTTAAGGAAGTGAGCGCTAATTTACAAAAGGCGACGGGCTGGAAAATAACCCGCGTATCTGGATTGGTTCCGGAAAAAGAATTCTTCGAGTGTTTATCGCAAAAACTTTTTCCCTGTACGGATTTTATTCGCGGGCGCGATGAACTGGAGTATACACCTTCGCCAGATATGTTTCATGATCTCTTTGGACATTGCCCCTTGATTACAAATTCATATTTTTCGGATTTTTATGAATACTTTGGAAAAGCAGCCTTGAATGCTAACCCCCAGCAGCTTACTGCGCTTCAAAGAATTTATTGGTTCACTGTTGAATTTGGATTGATTCAAAATCCCGAAGGCATACGAATCTATGGTTCTGGAATTTTATCGTCGGTTGGTGAAGTTCCTTATTCTTTGGGCCCGCAGGTAAAACGCCATCCCTTCAATTATGAAATGGTCGTGAATCAATACTACGAAATCTTCCATATGCAGGAAGATCTATTTGTAATCGATTCCTTTGAGTGGCTATTAGATAGCTTCAAAGAATGGGTAAAAACTCAGAAGCTGATGCCTTAGAAAGTTTATTTTAACTTTTTGGAGAGCCTGTCGATAACCTCAGCCTCATCCTTTGAGACCATTTTGAATCCAAATCCAAACAAGCCCCCGGTTGCCTCGGCAACTTTCTGGCTGGCCTTGAGAACCCACTCTTTGGCTTCGGGATGATTAGATTTACTATGCGCGACGATTGGTCCAATCAGAGATTTGGCCAGTTCATATTGATTGTCGCTGGGCTGGCAATTTAGCCATTTTTCAACCAGACCGTAAGCTTTCGAAGTCGAATCGATCCCCCTTTCCCGAGCAAATGACAAAATTTGAGTCCGCTCTTCGCCTTGCATTTTCCCATCCGCCCACGCCACCTCAACCAGAGGCACCATATACAGCGCCCGCGACGAATCAGAATCGAAACCCGCTTCTGCAAGCTTCGCAACAAGTTCCTTGTCATCAATTCCTGAGGATTCCAGACCCAAGCGAGCCTTAAGCTTTTCAGCGGCTTCTTGGTTTTGCTTACGAAAATACTCCTCTTCTTGGGCCTTTCGTCGATCGTCCAAGGGGTTTGTTGGATGTTCAGATGGCATTACAAATCTCCTCTAATTTAAATAGAAGCAAACCTTCTCTTAAACCAGAGAATTGATCGAGGCAAGTGGATGGAAACTGAATACGCATGGGAAGAATTATCAGACCAGGACCTCCTAAAACTGCGGATTCGCGACCTCAAGCTGCGACTTGAAAATAGCGATATTTACCCCCTAATTCAGACCGTGGAGAAGGAGCTGAGAGACAAAGGCCTTAGTATTCAGACCCGGCTATACATTGGAGACGAGTGGTTTTCCCCTGAGGACACGGTAGCAATTTCGATTCCATTCTTTTTGACACACCCTCGCCTCCGGCAACTGGAACGAAAGATGATGTATGACTGCGAGGGTGAGAAGGAAGCCGATTTTTTAAAATTATTGCGGCATGAATTTGGCCATGTTTTTGACCACGCCTTCAAAGTTTCGCGGCGAAAGAAATGGAAAAAAGTCTTTGGGGACAATACCAAGGATTATCAGCCCGAAGCTTACCGAGCGCGCCCTTATAGTCGAAATTTTGTTCACAATATTTCGGATCAGTATGCTCAAGCCCATCCGGACGAAGATTTTGCCGAAAGCTTTGCGGTTTGGCTCGACCCCAAATCAAACTGGCGAGTTTTTTATAAAAATTGGCCAGCACTTAAAAAAGTGCAGTATGTAGAGTCTCTATCCAGGGAATTTTCGGAAAAAAAAGTGCTCCCCGCCAAAGGTCGGATGATCGCCGATGCAAAATCCTTAAGTACGAGCCTGGAACATTACTACAAGCGAAAGAAAAAATATCTCAAAACCGATTTACCCGACTTCTACAACGCTGATTTAAAAAAAATATTTTTGCTCCCGGAAGACGGTCGAAAGAAATCAAAATTAGCCTCTAGTTATTTGCGCCGCCAAAGAAAATTCTTAGTGACTATTCTAGCACCCTGGACAAAAGAGAGAAAAATTATCATCAATCAAATTCTCAATAAGTTAATCTTTCGATCAAGAGAGTCCAAGCTCTTGCTCCCGGAAGATGAGGCTCAGATGCAGTCCGCACTCATCGCTTACCTGGCTAGCCTTTTAACGCGCTACCGCATGACGGGGCGCTGGAATCCTAAGCTGTAGGATCGAATGTAAATTGAAATTCCTCGTGTTCGAAATTTGTTTTTGAGACAATAGGAAAGGACGCAAGACTTTTAACACCATGAGTAAAAAAATCGTTATACTTTTTGATCTACTTGAAGCACCCCCACCCGATCAAAATTATCGTGATTACGAAAAAGATAGCGTTTGGGATAACGAAGTCTCAGTTAAGCGTGCCCTTCAACGATTGGGGCACGAAGTTGTGTTGATTGGAGTCTTTAACGACATCACTCGGCTCATCACCGAGCTCAATGAAATTAAACCTGATCTTATCTTTAATATGGTGGAGAGTTTCAACAACAATCGAAATCTAGAACCTCAAGTTGTTGGTGTATTTGAACTTCTTGGGATCCCTTTTACAGGCACACGCTCATTGGGTTTAGGAATTTGCAAAGACAAGGCTCTAAGCAAAAAAATACTTTCGCACCATCGCATTCGCATTCCACGCTGGGTGGTATCACATCGATCGCGCCCCTTGCGTAAAATTCACGACATTAAATTTCCGGCTTTTGTTAAGGCTAGTCATACAGAGGGTAGTGAAGGTATTTCGAAGGAGTCCTTTGTCGAGTCCGAATCGGACGCCATTGCTCGCGCCGCTTTTCTTCATGAAAAATACGAAAGCAATGTGATCATCGAAGAATTTATCGAAGGCCGCGAATTATATATGAGTGTTCTTGGCGATAAACGCTTGCAATGTTTTCCCATGCGAGAAATTGTGTTTCAGAACTTTCCGGAAGATGAACCTAAGTTTGCAACCTACAAATCCAAATGGGATGAAAAGTATCGAAAAAAATGGGGCATTCGGAATGAATTTGCCCGAAATCTAGAAAAAGATGTCATCAAACGGGCCGAAAATATGTGCAAGAAAGCCTTTGCCGTCCTTCATTTGCACGCCTATGCGCGTTTTGATTTAAGGCTCAATGAGCAGGGGGAGCTCTATATGCTAGAAGCCAATCCGAACCCTTCTATTACTGATTATGATGACTTTGCGGCCTCCGGCCGCAAGGCTGACATAGAATACGATGAGCTGATTGCAAAATTGATCGATTTGGCCTACTAAGACCACCTTCATATGAGTTCCAGCGGGTTTTCAGGAGTTTTTAAAACCTCAATATTCTTATTTTATTTGATCGTTGGGATAAATCTTAGGGCTCAAAGCGAAGTTGCGGCCTCAGTAAGCACTTATCAGGAAATCAAAAATTGGATGGAAGTGCGGGCCCCTGAAATAGCGCTGATAAAAACTCAAGGAATTCCGGCAATACAAAGACTTCGTGAGCATTATTTAAGGCGATTGAATCTAATGTTGGACGACCTTATTGAGCGGGAAGTCAAAGTACCTAGTCCGATTGTTATAAATTTGGATTTTCAAGATACACTTTTTGAAATTCTACTTCATGCGATCCAAAGCGAGGAATCAACATTTGGGATTTATAGAGATCCATTTTATCGGGGGCATTTGGGTTTGATATTTTCGGAGGCAGCGCGACGCTCCGGCGATCTTTCGGCCACAGCTGCAAAGGCGCGAGTTCAAACAGCCTTTAACTACGTGCTTGCAAGTATTGTCTCTGGGAGAAGAATCGATAGTCTTTCTCTACCCGATGACATCGAAGTCGAACTAAGAAAAAGATCAATACTTCCGAGCGAGGCTCCAGAGCTTTGGCAATACGGCCTACTGCTGCCTGAGGATCAAATTCCAGAGACCGCCGATCCTCGGTATTTGGAAAAAGGCCTTAAAAAACTATTTGAAGAAGGACGCTTAGAGTTAGCCGATCTAGTGGCTCGACTTCTTGGCAAAATCGATCAAGATTCGCTTCGAACTTTTTCGAAACAGACCGATGCAGAGAAAATTCGAATCATCATTATGTTTATTAACAGCCATCCGCAGCGATCGGGAGCCTTCTTTAAATTGGTTTATCCCAAGGAAGGACAGCCTCCAGTACATCAATCTGAAATCAGCCTTCTTTTTAAACGACTTCAAAATATTTTCTTCGAAACTCTTGATGCTTGTCTTCCAAGTAATCGACGTCTTCTCCTTGAAAAAGTAGAAATTACGGCGCGGTCCACTCGAAAGTCAGACAGTGTCGAAACTACCATCGTGAGTGTGGCTTACTTCAAGAGCTGGATCGAATCTTACTTGGGCGATCACTTGCAATTAGACGAATCGCAACGAGAGGATTTGATTGAACTTGCCAATGAATCACTTAAGTTTCTTCATCGCGGAGCCAGAATAATCGGAGGCAAAAATTATTTCTCTGGTGCCCCTGAATTCTACCAAATTACTAGTGTTTTTTACCAATTACTCGTTGAACATTGGGATCAAGATGAGCGCCGAGCTGGATTGCTAGAAAAGGTCCTCGCTCGAGCAAAATTTCCACCTCATGCGACCAGTGCTAAGAAACGGGAAATCGCTATTGAAACTCTTTCCGTTTTATACCCTTTCTACTTACTGGGGGCGTGTTCCAGCGAAGTTGAAGCGGTACTCGGTCGCCCCGAAATATCCGATATGATGCTCGATTTCCTACATGCAAATCGAGGTCTGTTTTGGAGTGGAGATCAATTTGGAGGTATGCTTTTGAATGCCAGCGTTTTATTGGGGCAAGATAGCTACAACGAAAAATTGGCCAAGAAACTTGACCCCAAAAAAGAGGATGCCTTTTGGTTTTATACTCTTCTTCTCGATAGCGACTGGACTGATGATGAACTAATCGTTGCGGCTATTGTTGAAAATTCAGACTGGGAACTTACACCCCAAGCTGTCCGTAACGATCGATCCCTAAAGACTGAATTAGCCGCATTAAGTCTTCAAAACTCCGGCTTGACGTCTCGAGAATTTGCCAAAAGACACCGTAAGTTTAGGGGTATCAATTTAAAACCAGCCTTTTGGCGCGGGCTTCACACGATGACAGCCCGGATTCTTCGAGACACTTATCTTGAAAGCATCGAGTCTGAAGAACCTTCGGAAGCGGCCATCGATGCTTGGAGACAAAAACGCGCCGATCAAGTGGCCAATTTATTGGAACAGAGTTTTAGAAGTTTACCAGACTTTCGCTATGAATTTTCAATCCCACAGTCGATTGTCGAAGCTATTCGTAAGAGTATCTGGGAAGGATCCATGGACGTCGAACGAGCTCTAATCCCCGACCATCCCACTCATGACTTCACGATTTATTGTATTAGAGAACATCTCAGAATGCTAAATACCAGAAAGGCGCAAGCCATAGGTCCCTATTGGGATGGCGTATTCGCTAAGCTCCGAAACCTCGGCCCCGGTATAGCGCGCGATGCCAACCGTATGAAAGTTTCCATGACGCCCACAAATCCAAAGGTCTGTCGGCAACTAATGCTTGAGCTCACGCTACCCGCTCCTCGCCTACCCTAAATCCCTCAGGGCTTTTCCTTGATCTCTTCGTAAATACTGGTGAAATGGCCTTATTATGCCCGCAAAAATTAAGACTTCATCGGATGCCGATTATCGATTTGCTTTGCGCCACTCTGGGGCCCATATCATGGCTCAAGCCGTGCTTCGCCACTACCCTCAGGCCAAACTCACCGTTGGTCCCGTGACCGATGAAGGCTTCTTCTATGATATTGATATGGGTGAAGTAACCATCGGTCCGGACGAACTAAAAAAAATCGAAGACGAGATGCGGAAAATTTCGAAAGAAAATTTGCCGGTCGAATATTTAGAAATGCCTCGTGAGGAGGCCAAGCTTTATGTCAAAAAACTCGGACAGACTTACAAGGTCGAACTAATCAATCAAATTCCTGAAGGTGAACCGATTTCATTTTATCGTCAGGGGGAATTTACAGATCTATGTGAAGGACCTCATATCGCACGAACGGGGGAATTGAAGTTTTTTAAACTTCTCAATGTTTCGGGTGCCTATTGGAAGGGAGATCAAAACAACGCTCAACTTCAAAGGATCTACGGAACGGCTTTCGAAAAGAAGGAACAGCTTCAAGAATATTTAAAGATGATTGAAGAAGCTAAGAAGAGAGATCATCGGGAGCTTGGCAAAAAACTTGATTTATTTTCTTTTCATCCCTGGTCGCCCGGCATTCCTTTCATGCACCCTAAGGGCACCATTGTATATAACGAGATGCAAGATTATATTCGTGAACTCTATCGTGAGTATGACTACCGAGAAGTGATCACGCCTATGATTTACGACGAGGCTCTCTTCCAACAAAGTGGTCATTTGCAGGGCTTCAGTGAATTTATGTTTAAGATGCCCGATGCCGACGAGCATATCAGTTGTTTAAAGCCAATGAATTGTCCCGGGCATTGTCTTTATTACCGCGGCCAATTGTTTAGTTATCGCGATCTTCCGCTGCGTATTGCCGAGTTTAGCAAACTTCATCGCAACGAAAAAAGTGGTGCTTTGCATGGCATCACTCGCGTTCGCGCCATGTCTCAAGATGATGCACATATTTTTTGCACAGAAGATCAAATCGAAGCTGAAACCGCTTCGTTTTTTGATTTTGTTGAACGTGTCTACCGCACGTTTGGATTTGAAAAGTATGATGTGAAACTTGCCTTGCGTCCCGAGAAGCGTGTGGGTCGTGAAGAGCTTTGGGATCTTGCCGAATCGACATTGCAAAAGATGTTAGAGCAACGGAAAGTTCCTTTTGAATTGGCTCCGGGAGAAGGAGCTTTTTACGGACCGAAATATGAATTCCATATCAAAGACGCGATTGGTAGGTCTTGGCAACTTGCCACCCTACAGCTTGATTTTGCTTTGCCCGAAAGATTTGAGCTTGAGTATGTTGGCGCCGACAGCCACAGGCACCGCCCCGTGATGATTCACCGGGCAATTTTTGGCTCGTTAGAAAGATTTTACGGAGTCTACTTAGAGCACTGCGAAGGTTATTTTCCAACTTGGTTAGCACCCATTCAGTTATATTTGGTTCCAGTTCGAGAAGATCATTTTAAATTTGTCGAAGAAGTAGCTGAATCTTTAAATCGTGAGCTTGGCTTGCGCGTCTACGCCGATACGGAAGAAGGCAATATGGGTGGCAAAGTTCGCAAAGCTAATGTGGCCCGCGTTCCTTATGTCGCCGTCGTTGGCGACAAAGAAATCGAAACTAAATCTCTAGCAATTAAATCCCCAAAGAATGGGGACTTTGGGGTCAAAACTCTTGCTGAAGTTCGAGAGAAACTACTCAAAGAAGTTCAGATCCGAAGCTTGGAATCACTTTTTTTGAGCAACTAATTGGTAGCCCGTAAACGCTTAACAAACTATTTTTAGCCAGAAAACCTAGCCGCTTACACTCGCCGATTTTTTTTAGCTATTGATCGAAGAATTTTTATGCGCATAAACTTCGCTCTTGGGGGTTTTATGCTGAAGGTGAAATTTAATTTAGTTTTTGTAGTTTTCTTTGTTGTCATCGTTTCGACATTCAATGTGCGAGCAGGTGCGGATCCACTTTGGTGGGTCGAATCAGATGCTCATGGAACGATTCCACCCGAAATCATTCGTAACCCCAATTTTACCGAGCCCTCGCCAAGCGGTCGTTCCGCAACTCCAGATTCCATTTTTCCATCGGAGGAATGCTTAAATTTCGATTTTCAAGGCGTGGAGTTTCTTGATAACCCAGCTTCCCAACATGGATATGGCAGTGTTGCTTACCCCTATGAAATAAGCCGGTATGAAGTTACCAACTGTCAATACGCTTATTTTTTAAATGAAGTGGCGGCCTATGCGGACCCCCATCTCCTTTATGACGATCGAATGGGCACTTGGAACCAGAGTGGGATCCTGAAAATCACCGATTCGGGCGTCAGTATTTATCTTGTGATGAAAGATATGATGAACAAACCAGTTAATTATGTGTCTTGGTTAAGTGCCGCACGATTTGTTAACTGGCTCCAGAATAGACAAAGCCATTTGGGTGCCGACACCGAACACGGCACCTATGATCTTACTCAACACTTTTCTTATAAAAATGCAATTCGAAGCGATACCGCCACTTTTGCGATTCCCTCTGCTGATGAGTGGTATAAGGCCGCCTATTATGACCCCTCGCATTGGGATGAAGACTCATACTGGCGCTATGCGACTCGTAGCAACTTCCAACCTGAGTTTGGGCCAGCGAGCGTAAACGGCCACTTTTTAAATCCTGGCGAATTTAAGGCCAACTACAACTCCAGCTCCAATTGGCGGGGAACTTTGAAGGGCAACGTTTTGAGTGTTGGAAGTACAGGCGAAGCAAGTGCTTCGTATTTTGGTACCCAGGATATGAATGGAAATGTCTCGGAGTGGACAAAAGAATTAATTTGTATGGATCAACGTTGTGGGCGATTTTTTATTGGAGGTGATGCCAACAGCAATTATGCCCCCGACGGCTCACGATATGTACCTGGACTCTTACTTAAATATACGGCCCTTAACACTTCTAACGATGGGGACGATATTTACCGATATTGGCGAACAGGATTTCGAATCGTAAGACTCCGACCAGCCATTCAAACGACCGCCAATCGCTAACTAGGGATTACAAAGCCACAAGTTCTTTGAGAGCCGCTTCGAATTTTGATTGGTCTTGGTTTTCGGCGCCAAATAAATTTTTGGGGTGAGACGCCAAAATTAATCTCATACTATGATCTGTTAAATTCTTTCGAATATCTCCTAGCAATTCGGAGCCCGCGACTAAAATCAATCTATCGTACTTGTGATCCACACGGCCCGCATCGATCGTCTGAGCTATTTCTTTCGCAAAATTCCATTGATTCTGACTAACAGAGTCATGTTTAGGCTCCATCGCATGTTTACCCGGCCCAAAGCGATCCTTCGTATGACCCGGACCATCTGAATCAAATTCCGTATTTTTCAACCGACCCATTGAATTTTGCAAGGATTCTACAGAGGTCAAACTTTTATCGTATAATTGCGACTCGTAAATCCGCGCTTCCGATCGATGTGCAACCACGATCCATATAATTTGATTGTCTTGTATGTGAGGATTCATCGGGCTATTTTTAAAAGTAATTAAGCTGCAAGTCCAAATTATTCTCGACTGCCATCATCTCCTTTTCCTCGCTAAAGGACTGATTTTTCTAAATTATTTTTCGTTCCTTGCTTTCCCCGATTTTAGTCCTATTATGATGTTTGGGGGCGTAACGGTTTCGACGGGTGTCGTATCGTACGCTTGCATGTGGAGCTGGTCAGCGCGCTCCTAAAACACGTTGGCAAAAAAATAAATGA
>PCXB01000088.1:5905-8677 GCA_002787535.1 Deltaproteobacteria bacterium CG11_big_fil_rev_8_21_14_0_20_45_16 | reverse complement strand
AATGATATTTGTCTCTCCACTTAGTTGCTCCACCGCTTTTGAATTCTATCCGTGAGACGCCTATAGCCAGCCAGAATTGAAAAGTCGTCACGATACCAATCATAAACCATGGATGATCGACTAAAGTTGATCGTATGCGGACCTTTCGCACCAGAAACTTTAATTTCTCTTACGAAGTCTTCTTTATAATGAGACTCATCAAGTCTTTGAATCTTCATGAGATGAATTCCATTGCCGTAATCTCGACTGCCATTTTGGCCCAATCGGTAAAGCTGGCCGTCAAGCTCAACTAAATTCCCAGCCATACGCGCCGATTGAGGATCAATAACAATAGGATTAAGAGGGTGAGCACGATAAGGGCCAAACATCCCTGCTGAACTATACCACAAGCGGAGAGCATCATGAGCTTCGCCAACTAAAGAGCCAAAAATATAATGAAACCCATTCCACAGCACATGAGTCGCGTCCACCAGTCTTTCTGGAAGTCCGATAAGGTCGACCGCTTTTAGGATATCTCCAGCTGCACTCAATTCGTATAAACGGGGATTTGACCAACTCGAAATCTCCGGAAAAACAAATCGCCGACTCCCATCGCTCAAAATTTGTGGATAGGAGAAATGCTGAGAGGATATTTTGGAGCTTATTACTTTTTGCTTATCTGCCTCAACGAGAAGGATTTCTCCCCGCGCCTTTCGTTTACTCATTCCCTCAACAACAATCTGCCGCTCTGACAAAAAAAACGGATCGGCATAAAATTGATAGGACTTATCGATTTCTAAACTTTTCTGAGCTGGAAGCCTAAGTGAAGTATCTAAAATAGTTTGGGCTGAAGTTTTCTCCGAAATTCCAATCTGCCATTTCTTTTCATAAAACAACCCGTAAAGCAGTCGGCGAAGATTCCTCATAAGAAGAATTCTCAAAAACTTAAGCCCTAAAGAATTGGATGGCAGGCGGTAGTTCTTTCCTAGTTCACGCGGGGAAGAGCTACTATTTAAATGCAAGTTTTTAAGTGCTTGAGCGAGCATGGGAATCGAGTTTCGATAGGCATTTTGCAGAGTCCTTGAATAGGAATAGTCAAATAATCGAGATTTGGCAAAACTGAGCACCTCTCCTCCATCAAGGACATTGCTCAGCCTTTGCACGATGATTCCCATATAAGCTTCATTATTCAGCATCTCATAAAAACCAGCGGGACGACCACGGTAGCTCCTAGGATCGCCGTGATGAAACGAAATCACTCCGTATTGACATGGTAGGCCTTCGGGAATTTTCAATAAATTCATTCCAAACTTTATGACAACATCGATTTCCTTAGCCCGAAGAAGTTCCAGCACTGTATCGGGAAGCCTTTGCCAGGACTTTTCGTATTCACTTTCAAAGTCAATTTTGTTTAAAGAAGGATATGGTTCCTTAAAATCATGCTTCCTCGTTAAAGAGGATTTCATCATCAGTAAATTAATAACGTAATAGACTATGTAGGTGAGATAACTTCGACAGGTACGAGTATTACTACACGAGAGTACTAATTCAATTTTGAATCCATTTTGCTCGGCTAGCCGAAGACATTTGAGCTGCCAGATCCTGAGCATCCCCCCGTCAATTATAACCGCACACTTCACAGAAATATCGACCTCCACCAGAAATAATGCAGACTCACTCTCTCTAAGTCAGTAAATTTTCTATTGAAAGAACCGATTAAGACAATCATTCTAGAGTCCTATATCTGTTTTTGGCCTGAAGAAAGTTGCCGGAGCGTCAATATTTATGTTCAAGAAGGTCTTTATTGTTTTACATTCGTCGTCAATCGGCGGGGCGGAAGTCAGGTTTAGCCAGGTCTGGCAAAGACTTAGCGCTACATATCCGAATATCTATCTGGTCTTATCTGAGCGCCTGGAGACCCTATTGAAAGCACGCGGCCTTTTGGACTGCTCGGAAAATAATATTATTGTTTTGAAAGGGCCTCGACTTAGAAATTATATAATCCCGTTAGTTAAGTTGAGCTTATTGAATATTGGCAGTTTGTTTCACTACCCTCTTGTATCGGTTGGATTTATCCACAGCCTTCTTGCGAGCCGCCTTGTCCAATCGTATACGAACAACTCACTATTTAAGGGTGAGCATGACCAAACAAAAATTAGATTCCTAGTGGCTTTAAATTTCTTATTTGCAAGAAGATTGGATATTCTGGATCCGTCAGTGTTTGAGAAATTTAGGCAGTGGAAACTTTTAAACCGTAAGATATCAAAAACAGAACTGAGCTTTGTAGATTATGCCAAATTTAGACCCTCGGATATCCGCCAAAATATCATTGTGTTTTCCGGTAGGATGACGTCAAACGCAAATAAGGGATTGCGAAGATTGATAGAACAAATGCCGGAAATTATTGAACGTCTAGACCGGAACTTATCTGAGTCTTACCGCTTCATATTTATGGGCGATGGTAGCTTGGTGGAGTCTATAGAAATGGAGTTTACTAACAATCCAAGGCTTAAAGATCGGATTCAAGTTTTTTATTCAAATCATCCAGAGAAAATCTTGAGCACATCCAAAGTTTTTCTATCACTTCAATCGCCTACGAATTACCCCTCACAGAGCCTATTGGAAGCTCTTTCTTGCGGAAACCTTGTCGTAATGACGGATGACGATCAAAGTCGAATAATGGCAACAAATGACATCGCGGAATTCATCCCCCATCGGTGGAGTGTGGAGGAAATATCTTCCGCATTAATAAGGTTGTGCAAGCTAGACTCAAAAGCCTTCAGTGAGAAATCC
>PCXB01000088.1:0-5863 GCA_002787535.1 Deltaproteobacteria bacterium CG11_big_fil_rev_8_21_14_0_20_45_16 | reverse complement strand
AAATCCAATATGGCAGCTCAATTTGTTAGAGAAAAATTTGATATGAAAAGTCATATTGCCTATTATGCTAAGCTTTACAACGAAGTTTTAGATATTTAGGCGTGGCAGTTCACTCAGCGTTTTATTACGTGCCATACTGACCTCATTAACTCCTATACGGATATCGAAGATGATATGACCTCGAGTTTCAAGCTCGACATACGGCCTAAACTAAACTATTCAATACTTTTAAACCCTCCAATCAAAGGGGGAAGGTCAAAATGAGCAGTGCTTTGAATCCATATTTAGTTCAAATTAATCAAAACATGCCACGTATTCTTGCTTTGTTTGATACAGACCCAACGAGTCCCACATATGGAATAGGTGATCGCTTTCGATGGGGCTGGAAACTTATAGACTTCGGAAATGCAAGCTTTCAGGGCGCCGCCCACGGCTTTTCTAGATTGATTGATGCGGGAATTTTGCCCGGATACATTTCCCAGGATTCGATTCTTCGGCGGATAGATGAAATGTTTTTGGGCGCAAAGAAACTGACTCGCCCAAATGGCAGCCTGGAAGAGGCCTTTCCCTTTGAATCTTCCTTTTGTGTGACAGCACTTGTTGCTTTTGATTTGCTGAAGTCAATTGAACTATTGGGGGAGCATCTCACTGAAGCTAAGAGAATTGAATACCTTCAAATCATTGAACGATATATCTCATTTTTGAATCGCTCCAATGAAACGCATGCTTTTATTTCGAATCATTTGGCAACAGCTGCCGCGGCCCTCTTTGCCTGGAGTCGCCTAACCAAAGATCTAGTTTCCAAGAAGGGCCCCGCACTTCTCGATCAGATTCTTTTGAATCAATCTTCGGAGGGTTGGTTTCTCGAGTATGAAGGAGCCGATCCAGGTTATGAAAGCCTCTGTCTTTATTATTTGAACGATATATATCTCCATCATCATCAAAAGGAATTGGAGCTTGGATTGGATAGATCCGTTAAATTCTTATCACACTTCGTCCACCCTGATGGATCCTATGGCGGACTCTATGGAAGTCGAGGAACGAGAATCTATTGTCCCGCCGCCTTTGAAGCCTTGCGCGACAAATTTCCGCTGGCCAAAAGTATTGCGAATCGAATGAGAAAGTCAGTTGAAGAATTTAAGACCGTCACCCTCAGCGCGATCGATGAACCAAATCTCATTCCCTATTTCAATTCCTATGCCCTGGCGGCTGCAGAATTCGGAAAATGTGATCGGCCAACACCAAACCTCCCTCTTCCATGTGAAAAGTTAGGGGCGACCCAGAAGTACTTCAATGAGGCTGGACTTTTTATAGACGCTGGAGATAAGCATTACTCAATCATCTCTACACACAAAGGTGGTGTTGTTTACCACTTTTACAAGTCAGACGTTAGACTCAATCAAATAAATTGTGGAGTCACTGCTTATAATGACAAAAATGATTTCTTCACGACTCAATTGTATTGTCATCAAAATCAAATTTTCATTGAGGACAACCAAATTAATATCGTCGCAAAATTTAATAAAATGAACAAACGAATTCCTTCTCCGCTCGATTTTATATTGCTTCGAATTTTGAATATCAGCGTAATGCGAATTCCCTTCTTCAATTCTCTAATCAAAAGACTTCTCGTAAAGCTTTTAATCACAAACAAATCCTCGATCGGTATTGAAAATAGGCGGATCATCCGACTTGGCGAGAGCCTTTCCATAGAGGATAGCTTCGCTGGAACAACAGAGTATAAATATCTCAAGGAGATAAAGAAATTTTCTGGGATTCATATGGCAAGCTACGGGTACTGGCAGGTTCAAGATGATAGCTAGCCTTGGTTTCATCCTATGATAGCGCGCTTAAAACCAAGATTGGGACTTGCAGAGTTAAGCGCTAGCATGCGTTTTTGGTGTCAAAATGCCGTTCAAGATTTTGAAAAAGCATTCGCTAAGGAAGCCGGGCAAAAATTTGCCCTAGCGTTTCCCTACGGTCGAACAGGTCTCATGCTGACACTCAAGGCTCTTGAATTTCAGAATAAGGAAATCATTTGCCCCGCCTACACCTGTGTCGTTGTTGCCCACGCCATTGTCAAAAGCGGTAATCGCCCCGTGTTTGTAGACTGTGAAAAGGATTCCTACAATATGGACTTAGAAAAAGCAGAGGCTGCGATAACCGATAACACCGCCGCCATAATAGCCACGTCATTATTCGGTTACCCTGTAAACCTTGATCAACTTCAGGCCATTAACAGAAAGCATTCCCAGGTCAGGCTGATTCAAGATTGTGCTCATAGTTTTATGGCTCAGTTTAATGGTGTGGAGGTTCAAAAAGTGGGCACGGCCGCCATTTATGGCCTTAATATTAGTAAACTGATGACATCAATTTTTGGTGGAATGATTACGACGGACGATGAGGAGTTTTATAGGAAATTAAAAAACCTTCGAGCGACCAGTCTTCGCAAGTCTTCTATAGGGCGCAGTTTTAAGCGCTTTATTTATCTTAGCGCTGTTTCTATCGCTTTTTGGAATCCTGTTTATAGCTTTGTGAATTGGCTTGAGCGACTCGGATGGCTTAAGCGCTTTGTAAACTATTATGACGAATCTGCCATTGATATGCCTGCGGATTATCTTGTTATAATGAGTCCACTTGAAGCCCGTGTTGGCCTGGTACAACTTCGCAAACTGCGAGCCATCATTGACGACCGACGAAGGCATGCAAAATTATATATTGAAGCTCTACAAAATCTGAAGGGGTTAAAGTTAGCCCCTTTTAGGGAAGGTGCCACATACTCTCACTTTGTCATCGAAACCGAGACCAGAGATTCGTTGCTTCAATATTGCATAAAAAATGGAGTTCAGCTTGGTAAGCTAATTGAATACTCAATACCAGAGATGAAAGCCTATGTAGACTACTCTAGAAATCCTGAAGCTTTCAAGTATGCGCATCATTACAAGGATAGAATGATAAACTTGCCTATCTGGCACTCGGATAATCGCTCGACCTTCAAAATTATCGATTTGATGAAGAGCTTTAAGATTTGGGAAGGGAATAAAAAAAATGAAGCGGCTCCTCATAACAAGTAACGACAAAATTGGCCGCAAACTTATTGCCAGCTTAACATCTTCTCCTGAGCTGCATATCGCAATTGATGCTTCGTCAGATTTGAAACGCACCCTAAAACTTCTTAAACGAGGCAGTATTTCCATCCGCACACTTTTAAAAATGCTTTTGGCTGAACTGGCTCGTAAAAATTACAAGATCCAGAGCCTTCCCTTCATTCGATCTAACCAAGACCTGGCTTCTTATATAGCCGAACACGAAATTGAAGAAATTTATCTCTTTCGTGCGGGGCTGATCGTTAATAGAAAAGTATTAGAACTTGGAAAACCAATATTTAACCTCCATTGTGCACGCTTGCCTGATTATGGAGGCATTGGAGTTATCGACAGAGCTATTAGAGAGAAAGCCTTTTTACAAGAGGCGACTTTGCACAGAGTTGTTACCAGTATTGATAATGGCGAAGTGATAAAGACAAAGAAATATTCTCTGGATCCTAGAAAACCATACAGAGAAAATGAAAATCTGGCTTATGACGTCGGGCTAGCCTTACTAAAAGACGCGCTTGGCCCCGGAAAATAAGCCATTGAAAGCTTAAGTCTCACTGCGTTGACCTCTAAGAATTCTCGTGCTCCAGTTTTTGGGGTGGGGTCAGACGCATTGAGACTCAGGCCCCTCTTGCCAGAACTTCGGGGCCAAGCGCGGAGATAATTTAAATCTACTTTCATCTTGCTATCATTCAAACCCGACACGTTTAGGAAGATTAATTCTTTTGAACGGCAAATCTAATAATCAACGAAAGATCATAGGGAAACCTTCTGGCTGGCCAAGTTGTCAATTTAGAAAACCTACCGTAACTAGACAAGTTCGCCAGAATTTCATCGCACATATTCGGATGCTCCCAACAAACAATTTTTCGAATATCCAAACCATATCGCCGTTTCAATATTCCCTTTGAAGTCATCATTCGACCCAGAGCCCACCCGACTCCCCCTTCAGCCGGAATCGCGCCGATCAAATAACCCCCGGGCTTAACTTTAGAAAAAATTTCGTCCAGCCAAGCTTTTAGTGGATGAATATGCTCCAACGAATAAAAACTCACAAAACAATCTAGGCTCTCCGGCGGAAGTTCAATCACGGGATGGTCAGCCCGAACCTTCAAGGCGCTAAAATCTATCGATGCCTTCTCGCACTTTTCCGCTACAATAGGGAAAAACTCTTCACAAACATCAACAGCAACGTAGGACTTTGGCTTGCCATCGAAATAATCTATTGAATAGCCATTGCCCGGGCCAAGGTCGGCAACAACTTTGTCTGCCATAGCAAATCCATTTAGCACCTTGTAGCCAGCATTATTAATGAAGCGTTGAATGGAGCTTGATTTTTGAGTGCTAAAGTAAGCTGAAGTATAGACGGACTGCCACTTTTTCCAGTCAGTGTCATTTTCCATAGGCTTTTGGCCATACTTCGCCCGATCCCCAAACAACTCCTTATTTAAGACGGGCGGTAAATAATCTCGCAGCATTGTATAATGCTAACTTCCATACCTAAGCTAGACAAGTAATAAGCCCTTTAAACATTTAGAAGTCCGAGAAGATCGCGATCACGGCGTGAGATGGGGTTGCCTACATCAAAATGTTTTTCACTATACGAGCAGTTCAAGCGATAGCTCCATCACTCAACTCCAAAGATTTGTTAGCCCGATGATCCCCTTAATTCCGGCTCGGATATATTCCCTCTTGAATCAAAGAATCGTGCCCATCTTAGGATGATTCTCAAAGCGAAACTCTAATCGTAGCCCGACCAGATTTTGTCTGCTAGACTTTGAGGTGCTTGAAATGGAAAAACCTCGGTAAAGACACTGTTATCTATGGCTTGGGAGGAGCGCTATCGCGAGGCCTTGGATTTTTCCTCCTTCCGATCTATACCCGCATCTTTTCTACTGCGGAGTATGGCTCAATTGAAATGTTACTGTTGACCTCTAACCTTGTCTCGCTCGTCATCTCAGCCGCGACGGACTCAGGTCAGTCTTTTTTCTTTTTCAAAGAGAAAGAACATGGTCATGCTGCTCAGAAAGGAGTCGTCAATGCCGTGTTGCAGTGGCGCCTTATCTGGGGACTTTGCATCGTCGTACTAAGTTCTTTCTTAACGCCTATGATTAATGAGAGCTTCTTTAACTTCCAGTTAAGCAACTGGGAAATTGTACTTGTCATTGTAAGCGCGCTCTTTACTCAAATTTTGACTCAATGCTCTGGACTATTCCGATTAATCTTTCGTCCTAAGGGATATATTCTTTTGAGCTTATGCCAAACAACAGTGGCTGCAACAACCACTTTAAGTCTTGTATTTATTTTCGGAATGACGATCAAAGCCTACGTTATCGGCCTCGCTTCTGGAGCCTTAATAGGCTCCATAGTCGGAATTTGGAATATTCGAAGCTACCTGGATTTCTCGAAAAGTTACTTTAATCTTTGGCCAAGAATATTGAAATTTTCACTACCTTTAGTACCAGAGGCGCTTTTGTTTTACATCGTCACAACAGCAGACCGATGGGCCATTAAAGCCTACCTTGGTCAGGATGAACTGGGACTTTTTGCAGTCGCCACTAAATTTACGATGGTATTTGCAATGGCCCTTGAAGCCTGTCGTCAGGCCTGGCTTCCATACGGCCTGGCTGCCATGAACGACAAAGATGGCCCAAAATCCCTGAAAGCTGCTGCGACCATGTACTTTGGAATGGGGGTCATAGGAATCATTATCTTTAGTTTAGTATCGCCCCTCTTGATGTACTTTTTTACCGCTCCAGCCTATCATT
>PCXB01000069.1:5485-5865 GCA_002787535.1 Deltaproteobacteria bacterium CG11_big_fil_rev_8_21_14_0_20_45_16 | reverse complement strand
TAAGATTTACGCACTGGCACTTTACCATCCACCACACGCCTGCAACGAGAACGATCCCAATCAATAGTTTTATTACTATCCCCCTATAGTTTTTCCCCATTATAGCTCCTTGCACAGTAAGTGCGCACGAGCCTATCCTGCCCAGAAAGGGCGCACTTGGCAATCATTTATGCCAAGGTGCGATAAGGCGCCGGGTGTTATCGTAAAAACTTCAACATTATCCTAAACAATCCTTTAAGCCACGCGGCATTCATCATGTCAATATAATACTGGTCGGCTGACCGTTTCACTACCTGCGCTAAAGTCGGATAAATATGGATCGCTGAGCTGATAGTCCCGATTTTTAGCTTAGAAGATTTTGCCAGAACATACTCATGGAT
>PCXB01000069.1:0-5441 GCA_002787535.1 Deltaproteobacteria bacterium CG11_big_fil_rev_8_21_14_0_20_45_16 | reverse complement strand
ACCCTTTCTTATCTGTGATAACTTTTGCTAATCCCTTCTCCTCAATATCGGTAACCGCCCGGTCATTTCCGCTGTAGAGAGAACGGTAAAATTTTATATCGGTGTATTTAGCCATCGCTTCATCTTCGGTCAATCCGACACGCGCCACCTCCGGGTCCGTGAATGTACACCATGGCACAGCGTCGTAATTCACCTTTCTCTTAAATGGGAATAACGCGTTTCCAACCGCAATCACAGCCTGATACTCCGCCATGTGGCTAAACTGATACGGCCCGGCCACATCACCGCAGGCATATATGTTCTTGGTGGATGTTCGCAACGTCACGTCAACCTCAACGCCCCTATTGGAATATTTAACTCCGGCTTTTTCCAAATCAAGCCCCTGCACATTCGCGGCCCGACCGACCGCTACCAACACTTTTTCGGCTTTGACAGTAGATTGTTTTTTATCCTTATCCTCGAGAGTTACTACGGATAAATCCGTTTCTCTTGTAAACTTGACCGCTTTCTGGCCGGTATAAATCTTTATCCCTATCCGCTTAAATTCCCTAACCAAGACATCGGCTATTTCTTTATCTTCCTTGATCATCAGGCGATCAGCCATCTCAATAATTGACACCTCCACGCCCAACCGCGCGAATGCCAACGAAAGCTCCATGCCGATCGGCCCACCGCCAAGCACGGCCAATGATTTAGGCAACACTTTGATATCGAATACATTTTCATTTGTTAAATAATCGATGCCTTTCAGCCCATCAATCGGCGGCACCATAGGGTGCGAACCAGAAGCCAGAATAAAACGTTTAGCAGAAATTTTATATCCATTCAAATCAATGGTATTGGAATCCAAGAATTTTGGAGCCCCAAAGAGCATCTTGATACCTCGTTTTTCAAAAACTTCCGGAGGGTGATGCTCGCTTATCTTTTTTATAACGTTTCTGACATGCTCCATCACCAAAGATCCGTCTAACTTGATATCCGTCTCTACCGAGATCCCAAATTCTTTTATGCGCTTAACAAGAGAGAATACCTGCGCTGACTTTAAAAGAGTCTTAGAAGGTACACACCCGTACCATGTGCAGTCGCCGCCCAGCTTGTTTTTCTCAATTAAAGCGGTTTTCGCGCCTAAAGACGCGCCACCGGTTGCCGCGACTAAACCAGCTGCTCCGCCGCCGATAACGATAAGATCATAATCAAAATCCATAGGACATCTCCTTGATAAAGCTACTTGTTCATATTTTCTAAAAAGTTCAATATTTCTTGCGGCTCTGTCCGGACTTTATAATCCTCGTTGGCATAACCAAAAACGATCTTACCGGTCTTATCAATAACGTATGTCGCAGGAATAGCAATAACATGGTCTTTCCGGCCCGAATGTTTTTCCAGATCGATCTTATATTCGTTCAGGTATTTTTCAGCCAGTTCATCAGAGACGTGGTAAATCACATTGTATTTTTCGAGTATCTCCGTGCCCGGGTCGCTGATAACCTCAAAACCAAGCGCGTCATCCTGAACAGTTTTTGTTGAATACTCAGGCTTATCGACGCTGACCACCAAAATCGTCGCTCCCAGCGCTTTAAAATCATTGAACCTTTGCTGAAACGCCCGCAGGTGCAGATTGCAGTAAGGACACCACGCCCCGCGGTAAAAAATAAGAACAACAGGGCCATTCCTATAAAGATCAGAAAGCCGCACAGCATTGCCCCGATATGTCTCGCCAGTGAAGTCAGGAGCGATCGTTCCGACCCGCAATCCTATCTCTTTTTTTGAAAATCTCGTATCCTGCGCCATCTCTTCACCTCCCGTGAATAAAACTCCGTAAATAAAAAACACCATGCCAGCGATCAGTGCTATTTTAATATTTGTGCTTTTTGTATTTCTTAGGTTAAATCTTTGCCCGCCCATTGCCTAAGCCTCTTTTCATCAATTATTGAAATATGTTTCTCGCTGATCGAAACAACCTTATCTTCCTTAAATTCATTTAAGACAATTGTCGCAGTCTCGCGGCTTGCCCCGACCATATCCGCAAGCTCCTGATGCGTCAATTTGATCGAAATCTCAACGCCGCTATCACCACTCTTGCCGAACTGTTCCGCCAGTTTTAAAAGGACACTCGCGATCCTGCCAGGCACATCGCGGAAAACCAAATCCGCAATTCTCTCTTCCGCCTCTTTAAGCTTCTGATTGATCTTTCCGATCAGCGAAATAGCCAAATCAGGCATCTCTTTAATAATTCCCGTGAGAGCCTCCTGCCGTATCGCGCATATATAGGAATCATCCAGCGTCTCGGCGTAAGCCCCTGCCGTTCCGCCTTTGATCGCGGACATTGCCCCAAATATATCGCCGTCTTTAAGAATATCCAGCGTAATCATCTTGCCGTCAGGCGAAAGTTTGAACACCCGAACAGTGCCTTTCTTGAGAATGTACATCACGCCGTTTTCCGCATCCGCGGACATGACAACCTGCTTTTTAGGCACATTCTTTTCATTCGCCACAGCCGCGATCCTTTCCATGGCCTCATTATTCAAACCGTGAAAAAGGTCACATCGTTTGAGATACCATATCTTGTTCATAATTATATCTTACTTGTTTCTTAAATTATTTCTGTTAGCCAGCTCACAAAATAAGAATTTTTTATTTGCGTCCCATTTGATTCTTGTAATACCTATAACATCTCTCGCAGATGCCATCCGAAGTCGCCCAATCCGGATGCTGTTTCTTTATTTCATCGACGATATGCTCTTCCGTGTGAGGAACAATAACAAGAATCTCCCTCGGCAGTTTCTTATTGCACACCGGACATGTAAAATCCATTTATTTACCACCTTTTAAAAACTTTCTGGTATTCAGAGCTATATTCTTGCTTTTCACCAATTCAAGATGCGATTTTAAGCGCTGTAATCCATCGCGATCATCAACGTCATACCACTCATCGAGAAGCGCGGTTGTTTTACCCAAAACTTTGGCATTATTGAGCGTTTTCTTCAGAGCCGAAGCGGAACTCCAGCGAACCCCTTGAAATATTGCCGCGCACGGCACTTTCATGCCGATTAAATAATATCCCCCGTCAACAGAAGGCCCAAGAACCACATCCTTCCTGCTTAACTCTTTAAACGCTTTTTCGATCATACTTGGCGGCAAGGTAGGCGAATCAGTGCCGATGATCACTATCTTTTTTGATTTACTTTCATGTGCATAGATAAAAGCGTTATGCATCCTATCCCCCAGCGATCTACCTCTTTGCTCGACCATTTCAAAACCACTATTTACACTTTTTAGGAATTGCGGAGCTTGCTGTGACGAAAATGCCAATACTTTCCTTGACCTTCTTATATTGCTCGCGACAGCCAGGGTGTCTTTGACAAAGGCTTTATATAACCGCCCAAGATCCTCGTCCGAGAAACAACCTCGCAATCTCGTTTTAACAGTGCCAAGCACCGGCTCTTTAGCGAACACGATAAGGGCACACCTTATCCCGTTAGACATCTTTTTTCTAACTTGCTTTACATGAGGTCTAACGAGGCTCATCTTAAATCCTCATACAATTTTTTTGTTTTCTCCAACGGATACCCCATTTTAAACATGATCAAAAGTGTGTTAAACATAAACGTTGTCCTGACAACGCCTCTTTTCTCCCACCTTCGCGCGGAAACCATAATCTTATCCGGCAAAACCACTGTTTTCCCTTCGTGACGTAGCTTCCGCGTAAAAAGAACATCCTCAAAGATAGGAACCTCTGGAAAACCACCGAGTCGTTCAAACACGTCCTTACGGACAAAAATTCCCTGATCGCCATAGAAAATCTTTGTTCTTCGGGCACGGTTGTTGCCCTGTGATTCGATGATCCGGAAGATAACCCCTTTTTTATCTATTTGCTGGGTTAAACACCCTCCCACAGCCCCATTTTGCCGAATCTCTTTTTCAATGTTTTCAACCACCTCAGACGATACGGTATTATCAGCATGCAGAAAAAGCAAAATATCATTCCGCGCTTCCCGCGCTCCAGCATTCATCTGCCTGGCTCTGCCTTTTTCACACCCTAAAATTCTGCCTCTTACTAACGGTAGCTCGCCCCCCTTATCAACACTTCCTCCATCAACAAAAATAAGATCACAAACCGTGGCTAATTCAGTAAACACGGAAATATTTCTGTGTATAATTCTTTCTTCGTTTAATACTGGAATAACGATGCTAATCATCAATTCCCCAAGTTCTATACATTGCTCCTACTTTTGATAAAATTATTTAAGTCTTCCGGCTTGACCCGCCACTGCCCGATTTTAGTCGCGCGGATTTGTTTTTCGCGGATCAATTGCCGGATTCTATATTCAGTCAATCCCAATTCTTTGGCGACTTGACGTACTGTTAAATATCCTTTGAGAAGCATAGAATGACCTCCAAATCTTAATGTAACATCACTTCACATTATATCACATAAATATTTCAAAGGAAGCAAATTCCATTCCATGCAAAGAAAAAACTTTCGCCAGTTACATTAACCAGCAAAAGTTTCATCCTTGAGAAACAGTTGTTTTATTGTTTTGCCTTGAAGTATATACTCACTAACTCCGCAACAAACTTCTGCTTGCCGCCGATATGCCAGTCGGTGTTGCGATCCGGATCCAGCCGCGACTTGTAGTCATAAATCGTAAAGACAAGGCCGTTGATCCTGCCGACCCACTCCGCCTTGATCTTGCCATCTAATGATGCACCAAGCTGGGGCCCGCCGAACACCCTGACGATATCCTCATACCTCGTGCCTTCCGGCAGATAGCCCTGACAACCAGTACCGTCATGCGACACCCCACCCATCTCGGCCTTCAATTCGATTTCAGCTTTGACTTTCATTCTTTGCCTTCTCCTTTCCCCATCCAGACTTCCATCTGGCAACTGCACCGGCTACGATCGCATCAACGGCTTTCTTATCGCCGATATTCTTCAATACGTCTGCCAGCTCCTGCTTGTTTAGCACACGGAAGTTTTTAACCCCGCGCTCCTTGGCCGCGATCATAAGCTCATTGCGCGAAGCCCCGGCATGCATGACTATGCCCTCTTTAGACGAAGAGGCTTCGGCTGAAACCTTTTTTGCCTCTTTTACCTCAACAGCCTTCCGTTTCTTAACATTCTTCCCCATGGATAATTCCTCCTTGTTTTTATAGCACCGACTCCTGCAACTTACCGGTCACGATATCCAGCATTTGAAAGTGCGAAACGCCGCCTTTCTTCCATTGCTGTTCAATCGTAATCGACCACTTGCCTAAAGGCATGACCCTCTCGATCTCCCGCAAACGCAACTTGGCGGCTGGAAGATGATCGCGCATCCGGCCGGATACCGGAATATTCTCGACGTACGTTTCCTCGCCGCTGTTTCTGACGCTGATATACCGCGTCTTTTTTGCCGTCATGTTTTCACGAACCATAGGAATCCCCTCCTTTCGAGG
>PCXB01000083.1 GCA_002787535.1 Deltaproteobacteria bacterium CG11_big_fil_rev_8_21_14_0_20_45_16 | reverse complement strand
GCCTTCAGAGTTACGGATTTTCATCTGATGACTAGAACTTGGAGACTCTAACAGATTCGGAGAGGGAGGGATTCGAACCCTCGATACGGTTACCCGCATAACGGTTTTCGAGACCGCCCCGTTCAACCACTCTGGCACCTCTCCAATAAGATCTACCCGGCGAGGCGGGTAGAAAATCTTTTATCCTCGGCTCGCTAAATTTGTAACCGCACGTTCTTTTGGACCCTTGTATTCACTCAAAGGACGTATGATTCGGTTGTTGGCGGTTTGTTCCATAATATGGGCCGACCAACCAGTGATACGTGCCATCACAAAAATAGGCGTGAACATATCGATATCAAAACCCATCATATAATAGGCGGGTCCAGCGGGAAAATCCAAATTGGGATGGATGTTCTTCTGCTCCACCATCGTCTTATCCAGAGCATCGTAGATTTCCATCCACTTGGTTTGGTTTGTTAGCTCAGCCAATTTTTGAGCATACTTTTTCATTGTTGGAACTCTTGAGTCGCCGCTTCGATACACGCGATGACCAAAACCCATAATTTTGCGCTTTTCCTTCAAAGCCGTAAGCATCCAATCACGAGCTTTTTTAGGATCATCGATTTCCTTCATCATATGCATGACTTGTTCATTGGCGCCGCCATGAAGAGGCCCCTTAAGAGCGGCTATGCCACCTGTCACGGCTCCATAAAGATCCGAGGTCGTCGAAGTGATGACCCTTGTAGTGAAAGTCGAAGCATTAAAACCATGTTCAGCATAAAGAGTTAGTGAAACGTCAAAGGCCTTAACAATTTCAGGAGCAGGGACCTCGCCAAAACACATATGAAAAAAGTTGTCGGCAAATCCCAAATCCATCTTCGGTTCAATAATGTCTTTGCCCATTCGCGTCCGATAATCAGCAGCAATCGCCACCGGTATTTTGGCCAACAATCGGATCGCCTTGTCCATATTGGTCGCCGGACTATTGTCCCAAATACGCTCATCCTCTTGGCCAATAAAACTTACAGAAGTTCGAATGCTGTCCATAGGGTGGGAATGTGTGGGATAAAGTTTGATAATACTTGTTAGGTCTTTCGAAAGTTTTCGATAAGATTTCTCAAGCTTGCAAAAGTTATCGTGCTCTACCTTCTTCGGGAGTTCGCCGTTCAACAATAAGTAGGCTACCTCTTCAAAGCTGCACTGTTCCGCCAAGTCCTGAACCTTATAACCTCGATAGGTAAGTGAATTGATATCAGGCATGACCTTCGAGACAGAGGATTCGTCAGCTATGATTCCTTCTAATCCTTTTCGTACAATAATAGGTTCGGCGCTCATATTAATTCCTTTCTAAAAAGTGATCAGAGTTTAAAATTATAGAGGCTTTGATCAAAGTGATTATAACCTTCGTAATTGAGTAGTTCGTAAAGTTCTTTGCGCGTTTGCATATTCTCGAGTGACTTTTCCTGACTTCCAGTTTGTTTAATATCTTGTAATAAATTTTCAGTCGCCTTCATCGCGACACGTAGACTAGATACTGGATAAATAACCATGTTGTAGCCGAGGTCTTCGAGTTGTTTTTTACTGAGTAGCTTAGATTTCCCAAACTCAGTCATATTGGAAAGCAATGGAACTTTGATTGCCTTTCTAAAAGCTTCAAATTCACTTTCGTCTTGTAGGGCTTCTGGGAAAATCATTTCGGCACCCGCATCGACATAGGACTTGGCTCGTTTGATCGCCGCTTCTAATCCTTCGGAGGCTCGTGAGTCGGTGCGAGCGATAAGCAAAAAGTTCGGGTCCTTCTTGGAGTCTGCCGCCGCTTTTATCTTTTTGAGCATCTCTGCTGGCTCAACAATTCCTTTGTTGTCCAAATGTCCACAGCGTTTAGGATTGATTTGGTCTTCGAGGTGGCAACCGGACAATCCCAAATCCGTCAGTTCCTGAATGCTACGAGCTACGCTCATGGGCTCACCAAATCCAGTATCAATGTCAATGATCGCGGGTAGGTCAGTTGCTCTTGCGATAGCTCGTCCACGCATAGAAACTTCTGTCAAAGTCGTTAAGCCGATATCAGGATAGCCCAGATCATTCGAAAGCACCGCGCCTGAAATATAGACGCCATCAAATCCCTCTCGTTCGATCATCATGGATACAAGTGGCGAGAAGGCTCCTGGAAACTGCAACAGCTTTCCAGATTTCAATTTTTCCCGGAGATCCTTTCGTTTCTGTGCGGCATCACGCTTTGTAAATAACATCAAAAAATTCCTTTAGTATCTCGAGTCGCGCAGGGGAGTTTGGCCGAATCGACTTGCACATTGAGCTGTGCCAAATCAGTCGCCTTAAGTTTTGGAAGCGATTGAACCTGATTCAGGAATCTTTCGGATTCGCTCGCACTCAGAATGTCCTCGGTCATTAATTTAAATTTGTTAATATAATTGTTACGGGTGAAGGGGCGTGCGCCATGTGGATTGGCATTAGCAACCCCGAGTTCATCTTCCACTCGCTTTCCATCTTTAAAAATAATTTCAACTTTTCCGCCAAAAGCTTTCTTAGCAGGATCGGGGTCGTGATAGCGCTCCGTCCATTTAGGATCTTCAAGCGTTTCAATTTTCTTCCAAAGGCTTACCGTGTCCGGTCGATTCGCACGTTCAGGTAAGTAAGATAGAATATGATGCCATTTGCCATCTTGCAGAGCGACCGCAAAGATATACATGATACTGTGATCCAGAGTTTCGCGTGAAGCCTTAGGATCAAACTTTTGTGGATCGTTGGAACCGGTTCCGATCACATAATGTGTATGATGACTAGTATGAATTCGAATTTTATCGATGGCATCCCAATTATTAACTTTGTCTCGCATTCTAAAAGCGAGATCGATTAAAGCCTGGCTTTGGTACTCCGCCGAATGTTCCTTCGTATAGGATTCCAAGATCGCACGCTTAGACTCGCCTTTTTCTGGCAAGGGCACCTGGTAATGAGCTTGGGGTCCGTTAAGCATCCAAGCGACAACGCTGTCTTCGCCTTCATAGATAGGAGAGGGTGAACCCTCTCCACGCATGGCACGATCCACAGCTTCAATAGCAAGTTTGCTTGAGTGTGCTGGCGCATAAGCTTTCCAACTCGAAATCTCACCTTTGCGGGACTGTCGGGTCGTAAACGAAACATGCACGGCTTGTTGTATGGCTTGATAAACCTGTTCAATCGGAAGTTGAAGTAAGGTGCCAATTCCGGCAGCACTTGCAGGGCACAGATGTGCAATATGATCGATCTTATGTTCGTGTAAACATATGGCTTTAACCAGATCGATATGGATTTCGTAGGCGGTCGCTAAAGCACGAATCATGTCTTTGCCGCTGCGCGCGCATTGCTGGGCCACCGCTTGAATGGGCGGAATACTATCACCGGGATGAGAATAGTCAGCGGCTAAAAATGTATCATGCATATCGAGCTCTCGAACGGCCACGCCATTGGCCCAGGCGGCCCATTCGGCATCGAATTTTTGGTCACTTGAAAGTCCAAACACAGTTGCCCCATTGGATCGAGGATGACAAAGGGCTTGCGCTCGAGCACTAGCTACGGGTCGGCGCGCAATGGCACCAATAGCCACGGACGCATTATCGATGATTCTATTGATGATCATTTCCTCAACGTCATCTTGGACCTCAGTGGGGTCGGTGGCGATTTCAGCGAGTTTCCAGGCTAACTGATTTTCTCGGGCCAGGCGGTTTTTGGAGGCATAAACTTTTAGATCAAATGGCTTCATAAGACCTCTTTTTAGCCGGAACAATCCAAGACAGTCATTTTAAAATTTGCTACAAAATAAGGCGTGAAGAAGCTGTTTTGGTTTGTCGTCGTTGTGGTTCTTTTATTCTTGTTTGTTAACTGGCTAGGTTCCAAATTTAATATGTATGAATCGGAAGACGAAATAGACTTAAAGGCCGGGAATCTAGCTGTCATTGAGGTTAATGGGGTCATCATGGAGAGTCTTCCGGTGATCGAGCAAATTCAAAAGATTCGAGAAAGCGATCAAATTAAGGCTGTTCTTGTCAGAATCGATTCGCCCGGGGGAGCTGTTGGGGCGTCTCAAGAGATTTTTATGGAGTTGAAGAAGCTGGGTGCCAAGCTGCCCTTGGCCGTTTCAATGGGTAATCTTGCCGCCAGTGGCGGGCTGTATGTTTCGCTAGCGGGCGAAAAAGTTTTTGCTCTACCCGGGACGATTACCGGTTCGATGGGCGTTTTAATGAACGTTACGAATATCTCTCGACTCATGCAAAAAATTTATTTGGATCCCATTACTATTCGATCTGGCGAGCTGAAAGACGCCGGCAATCCAACTAAGCCAATGGATGAAAAATCGCGTAAATTCATCCAGGCTATGGTGGATCAAAATTTTGCCCAATTTCGTGAGGATGTGAAGCGTGAGAGAAAGCTAAGTGATGAGACAATTACTCGACTAAGTGACGGTCGCGTCGTGATGGGTACAGAGGCAGTAAAAATTGGCTTGGCTCAGCAAATAGGGACTTTTCAAGATGCCGTGGACTATCTCGCGGAAAAGGCGAAACTCACGAAGCCCAAATTGACCTATGTTTCGCGTAAGCCTTTAAGTTTTGTCGAAAGATTGTTCGAGGGTTCTCTTGCAAGGGTAGGCAATTGGTTGGTGAAGACTGGTGGTACCTTCTATCTAATGGAGCAGGGTTGGGTGCATGACTAAGAAAAAGAAGGGGAAGTCACAACCTTCAAAGAAAGTTGGGCGGAATAAGCCAAATACAGAGCGAAAAGTTCTGTGGGCTCCATGGAGAATGGCTGTTATTGAGCAGTATCGCAATTCCTCATCTTGTATACTTTGCGGTATTCGAGATGATCGTGACAATTCTCGAACTCTTATCATTCACCGAACAAAGCTTTCGTATGTGGTCATGAATAGATTTCCTTATTCGAGTGGTCATTTGATGGTGGTTCCCAATCGGCATATTGGAGATTGGGAAGACTTAAGTAAGGACGAATCCTTAGAAATAATGAGCTTAAGTCAAAGTTGCATTAAAGTTCTTCGTGAGTGTATGGGTGCGCAGGGCTTTAATGTGGGAGCTAACCTGGGTGCGGTAGCTGGCGCAGGGATAGCGGATCATGTCCATATGCATATCGTTCCGCGTTGGCAGGGGGATATTAATTTTATGCCACTTTTTTCGGAGGTAAAAATTATTTCTGAGCATTTGGATGATACTTATCTAAAAATTTGTCAGGCGTGGAGGAAGTGCGCATGAGGCGTTCGCTTTATTATATTTTTATTTTGACTTTGATCATTCTGGGGGGCGTTGCGCTTGGAAGGTTTTGGGTTGAAAATGCGGAGCCTGCTCAGCTTATGTTTTTAGAATGGCGAACTAAGCCTACTTCGATGGCTAGTTTGATCATCATTAGTTTTTCGGTAGGGGTTGTATTGTCATCGACTGTTCTGACGGGAAGCATGCTCTCCAAATTTTTGGAGGCAAAACGCTTGCGTCGCGAGAATACTGCGCTTCAAAAAATGATGGAACTGAAGGAAAAATAATGAGCTATTCGAGCTCGTCGAAGTAGACGAGACCACCTCTGTTTAGAGTAACGGCCCCCGTGGGCGTAAGTGTAACAGAGAAGATTGAAACGTCACCATCGCCATTTAAATCACCTTGCGCTTCGCAGACAAAGTCGGCCCCACTCGTATAACCTTGATATCCAAAATATATTTGGGAGGCCGGACTAAAACGGACTTGCTTCCAGACATCCGCAGAAAAATCGCCAGTAACTTTGTTGATCGATGGCGGAATATTCACTGGGCTTAGCTCAATAAAGTTCCCAACGGTCTGGTATTGCAAAACCTCGCCGTCTACAATTTTTGGTAACAACAAATAGACCTCCTGGGTTTTTGATCTAAGAACGTAACCTTCGTAAAACTGGAAGGCAGTCGAAAACAATACAGAAATAATTGCGACAACGATCATTAGTTCAATCAAAGTAAATCCAAATTCTCTAATATCTCTTACTTTGTTCATGACTACAGAAGCCCTTGAGCCCCTTTCCTCTCTCTATAAAGTATAACCTGTTTACCCCAGAAGATTCAATTTGGGCTAAAATCTGCAAACATTTCGATCTAAAGACAGGATCTGGGATGTCCTTGAGAGCATCTCCCTCCAGCTCAAGTTTCGCCATATCCTCTTTTTTCCTTATGTTCAAAATCGGTAGAATCGATTGATAGTCTTTGGCGTCAATTTCTCGGACCGTGAGGTCTGGTTTCATAAACTGGTTTTTTTGGCTTATCAGCCCAATGGTAGATCCCAGCAGTACAATGTATACCGCCGCTTTCTTTAGATAGGGTTTGGCAACCGAAAACTTTTTCCTCCATTCGATTTTTGAACCCGATTCTCTTGCTAAACTTGTCAAGGCGTTCTGAACATCTGCAGACTGCGAATTAAGTTCCAAGGCTTTCGTATAGCAACTACGAGCTTCTTCATAATTCTCAGCTACTCGATATAAATGCCCGGCGAGTAAAAAACCAACTTCTGACTGGCGATAGTTCGAGGCCATTTCTTTATATTTATGAAGGTTCTTTTGGATATCAAATTGAGGGCTATTTTCGCCAAGTTTTATTCGAAGCTGGCAATATTCGGCGTATAAACGATATTCAATGCCGGCCCGCCAAGTGAGAAAAGCCTTCTCAAATCCTTGCTTGGCTTCGGCAAATTTTTCTGCGGAAAGCAATTTCACAGCTTCCCGGAAGAAGTCTTGAGCTTGGAGGTAGCGTTTGGAATCGGCCGCAGAGTCCGCGGACAATCGTTTTAAGGTTTGAGCATATTCCTTGCGGCTGCTAGGTTCACTAAGCGTCGTGTAGGCTCGATCTAATCGTTCTAAAATATCATCGAGGATCCGACGAGATTGCCCCGAACCCCCCCCCTCGAAGCTATCTGGATGAAAGCGTGCTCTTGCTTCGCGATAGGCGGCGTCGATTTCTTTGTTCGAAGCCTCTGCTTCAACGTTTAATATCTGAAAAAAATCCTGATTTAGGGTGTCCATATAACGAGAAAAAATTTGATCCTCGCTTGCCTTTAAGCCGGCTTGTTTCCCTTCCTCGAATATCTCGCTAAAATCTACTTCGTTGGACGCGACAGCTTCCTTCTCTTTAGTGGGTTCAGAGGACCAGCCAACGAGAGAGATATCTTCAAACAAGTAAAGTACTCGCAAAATCGCCATTCTTTGATTTGAGGCTAATCCCTTTAGCAGGCTACGAAGACTAGTCTTGGAATGGAAACCTTTAAGGGCCTCAAGAGCTGGAGTTTCCAATCGTAAGAGTGGCAAAAGTTGCAAATAGCGGGATTGCCTTACGGGGAAGGCATCCATGTGAATGTTTGCAAGAGATGCCAAGGCTTCCACCGAAATTAATTTTTCCTGTGCCGAAAGCATCAATAGGAAGGGATTAAATTCAATTCGTGGTAGGTGGGCTGGAATCTCATGAAGATTTTCGAATTCAAAGCGACCTTGCCGAGTCAAAAACACATTAACAAGCAATTGATAAGTATGTTTGCGCAAGGCGCGGAATAGATCATCCTTTGAAATAGCTTTCATTCGGACCAGCATCTCTCCAAAATGTAACCCGGCCTTCACCATTTCTCGTGAAGCTTCTTCACGTTTCTCCTTCGTGATAAAAGCGAGTTTAACCAGGGACTCACCAAAATTCTCGCCAACTGAACTTGAATCCGCCGAAATGGGATGTCCGTTTAGAAAGAATACTCTGCGATGCTGCTCCTCATAAATAAGCCTTAGGCAACCTGTTAGTCCTTGGGAGTATATTCGATAGAAGACGCGCTCAATATTAAACTCATTCAAGTAGCCATTTTTGAAGGATTGATTCGGCGAAGTATCAATTTCCTTTTGCAATATAGTTGAGCTCAAATGTTCCAGATCAAAGGGCTTTGTAAGGTAAGCCTCGACTCTATGAAGCATTTTGATCTGGTTAATATCATCTTCAGATTTATAAACTCCAGAAATGGCAATTCGACGCAGGCCATCAAATTCACTTTGATTATTTATTTTTGTGAGAAGTTCGGCTCCCATAAGTCTAGGTAAGAGCATATCCAGAACGATAAGTTGAAAGCCTTTGCCCACGGCTTGAGCCTCTTGAAGCTTGTTCCACGCATCCTGGCCGTCGAGCGAACTAACAATTTCCATCTCCATATTTAGTAGATGGTCGGAAAGCAATTTATTAAGATATTTATCGTCTTCGACAACGAGAACCTTCAGCATTCTATTTACGATTCTACGTGGGCTAGGGCTAAAGCTCGATGAAAAAAGCAAAAAAAAGATCCCAAGTTTTAGCTTGGGATCTTTTTAAAGGCTGCGAAGGGTTGTGTGCAGAGATTCTTTTTTATTTGGTGCGTTTGTTACAAAGTAGTTCTGCAACCCCTGTGCCAGGCGATGACCAGCCTATTTTCATTCGCTTTTTTCTCTCTGAACAGTCAAGTGTGCGGCGATAATGCCAGGGTGAAATTCATAAAAGCGACAAGATTTGTCGGCCTCCTAAAAGTGAAAGCCGATGCCTGCTAAGAACTTGTAATAAGACAGTTCTGCTATCAAATCTTCGTAGTCGCTTCCAAGGCGAGAGCTTGTCCCCGATTGTTTGGCTTTTGTCTGAAGAAGCTCGCCCATTAGTAGTACAGACCAAGTTTTGGAGAGCCAGAATTGAAAATTTCCGTCGATTAGATAGGGCAGTCCCGTGCTTTCGAAGCTAGCGGCCCCGGCTGATTTTGGATCTTCCGAAAAACTGGGGAGGAGAATGAGTCCAAGACCGGCTCCAAGTGCCATTCGATCCATAAATTTAATCTCTAGCCCAGTTCTTTGGAGGAAGCTCGACAGGCTGATCTGAGTAAAGACAATTTGACTTGAGTCCGTTCTTCTCAAGTCGGGAGCCGATTCGAGATAAAAAATCCCAGCACAGATATGTCCGGATAGATCACCTCCACTCCAAGTTGCAAACTGCCAAGAGGTACCTGTTAAGGCTTTGAGGTTGTGAGTCGTAATTCGATAGGCCGTACCCTCAAGTTCCGGCGGAACGGACTGTCCGGTCCCTAATGAATTATTTCCAAACGTAACACTCAAAAAGCCGTAATTATAACGCAAATCAAAATACCATCGAAGTTTTCGATTTAGGATCGGAGCTTCCATGACATTGAACCTCGCCAACATTCCGAGGTCGACACCCGCGAAATCATAACCAGGCGCCGTTACACGTGTGGAAACCGAGTTTATATCTTGCAAACCCGTCAGAAAATACTTCAATTGCTGAAAGCCAGCCACGAAGGAAATGCTGCCGTGATCGCCATCCATTCCTGACCAAAACCAGTTGATTGTTTTCGATTGAAGGGGTTTTAGTTCTTTCTTCGCTTGCTTCGGAGTCGCTGGAGGGAGTTGTGGCGCTTGACGTTGAGTAGGCAATCCGCCTCTAAGCCAGCCTCTAAACTCGATCCCTTCTTGAGTTCTAAGGTCAACTTCGTACCATTCGCCCTCCGAGCGAAGAATATCAATTCTATCCGTCGCCTGAACATCGCGAAGGGCACTACTGTCATCCGAAGGTTGAATATGAAGAGTTTTTCCAAAGTTTGAATCCGGGTGAAGCGCCTCGAGTGCTTTAGACTGATCCGGCAAGACTTCCTCGCTTTGAGCCTCTGCGGCCGACAGGCCAATAACGAATTGCGCAACTAAAGAAAATAGAAAATGTTTCAAAGCATCTTGATTATGCCGAAAGCGAGAGACATCTCACAAGTTTTAAAAAATTCTGTAGGAGAAATCCTGATTTGTCTTGAGTTCGTTTATAAATGAATGATTAAAAATTTAATGGAATAGGAGGTGTTCATTTGAGTCCAGAAATGCATGCGGAGATACGAAGCCAAATCGGTTCTCGAGCTCGAACCAGTTCTACGGGATGGATCGAAGTCATAACGGGGAGTATGTTTTCTGGGAAGACCGAAGAATTGATTAGGAGGATGAGGAGAGCCCAGATTGCTAAACAGTCCTGTCTACTGGTCAAGCCTGCTTTGGATACGCGATATTCAACGGATCATGTAGTATCTCACAATCAAGAGCGATTTCCCTCTATTCCGCTCAAGAGGATTCAAGACTTATATAATATTGTCGAGGATCACCAAGTTGTCGGGATCGATGAAGCCCAGTTTTTTGAGAAAGATCTGCCCGAAGTTTGTGGGCGGCTCGCCGACAAAGGAATAAGGGTCATTGTTGCGGGGCTGGACCAAGACTACCGAGGTCGGCCCTTTCACCCTATTCCGGAGCTGATGGCCATTGCGGAATATGTCACGAAACAATTGGCAATTTGTACCCAGTGTGGTCGACCCGCTCATATGAATCAAAGGCTTGTTAATAGTGAGGAGCAATTACTTCTGGGCGCCATGGATGCTTACGAGGCTCGGTGCAGAAGCTGCTATAAATGGCCACCCGAAAGTGCGATCCGCCCCTAATCAGAGCCTTTCTGCTATTCATTTTTTAAAAACTTAGATATGAATGATGGTCTCAGTGCTTTTTCGAAGCTTTAAATTCTTGCCCACTAATTTTTCAAACAAATCATGATTCATGGAGGTGACTTATTCAACGGAGAAAACCTTCCGAGGACGGTCCTCGGGTAAATTCTCGTGTCCGGGCCCCTAAGGTTCGGGTCGTATTAGAAGATGGAACGATGCTTGGGGTGATGAACTCCAAAGATGCCTATTTTGAGGCGGAAAAACGTGGTTTGGATTTGGTCGAAATCTCGCCCAATGCCAATCCGCCTGTTTGCAAAATAATGGATTTTGGAAAGTATAAATACGAACTCAAGAAGAAATCCCAGGGTCAGAAGAAGCAAGTTGGTAATATTATTAAAGAAATTACGCTTTCACCCGTGACCCAGCAGCACGATATCGACTTTAAAGTTCGAAACGCCATTCGGTTTTTAGAAGAAGGACATCGAGTAAAGTTCAGTATTCGATTCAGAGGTCGTCAAATGGCTCATCCTGAAGTCGGGATGCAACAGCTGGAGAAAATTAAAGAATATCTAAAAGAACATGGGGTAACCGAAGTGGAACCGAAGATGGAGGGCCGGGTTTTAGCTTCGGTTTTTGCTCCAGCTCTGGGGAAGCCAAAAACTACCTCTGCGCCAGCTTCGAAGGCTGAAGATTCGAAGTGAATGGAAGGCGCCGAGGCGGTTGAAATCTTTATGTTTTCGGATTGATTTTAACCGCCAAGAGCAGATAGAGGTCTAGGATGGCAAAGATAAAGGTCAAGACCAAAAGCGGGGCAACCAAAAGATTCCGGGTGACCGCTAAAGGGAAAGTTAAGCGAAAAAAGAACCATTTATCGCATATCTTGACAACTCACCCTCGAAAAGTAAAAAGACGCTATCGTAAGAAGGGCTATGTTCGAGAAACTGAGTTGCCTGCTGTACGTGCGATGATGCCTTATAATTTCTGATTTTTGGGATACTAAATAATGAGAGTAAAGAGCGGTCCAAAAGCAAAAAATAGACGAAGAAAAGTCCTCAAGCTTACCGAAGGTATGACGGGGCGAAAGCGTAACGCCAACAAGGTGGCGCAAGAGGCTTTGGATCGTGCGATGAACTTCAACTATCGCCATCGGAAGCAACTCAAGCGAAATATGCGTCAAACTTGGGTGACTCGCTTAACGGCAGCATCTCGTGCAAGGGGGCTTTCCTATAGTCAGGTGATCGGAGCCTTGAACAAGGCTAATATTTCGATCAATCGAAAAATGTTAGCTGATTTAGCAGCAACCGATCCCCAAAACTTTAACGCAGTTCTGAAGGCTGCTGGAATTCAAATCGCTTAAAGAGCGATTTTTCGACCTACTCGGAGCTTTAATTCCTTATCATTGATCGATAAATTCAAAGAGTGAGTTCTAAAGCCCCTGATTCCGATAATGTTTGTAAAGATCTTGAGTCGATGCTCGCGTTGGCTAAAGAAAAGATTCATTCCGCAAAGTCTTCCGACGAAGTGGAACAGTTAAGAGTTGAATTTCTTGGGAAAAAGGGAAAGGTCTCGGCGCTCTTATCTATTCTGAGAGATGCTACGCCTGAAGATCGAAAAAAAATTGGAGCGACGGGTAATAAAGTAAAGATCAATCTCGAGACTGGAATTTCTAGAAAAAAATTGGAGCTTGAAAAAGACGAGCTTAACAAAAAGCTTGAAAATGATGAGCTAGATTCAAGTCTCCCCGGATTGACCAATGCTTTTGGTAGACCGCATCCTGTTCGTCAGATTATGCGTGAAGCTTGCCAGATTTTGGAGCGAGCTGGTTTAAAATCCGTATATGGTCCTGAGGTTGAGTATGAAGATTATTGTTTTGATCGCTTGAACTTTAAACCGGGCCATGCTGCGCGGGACATGCAGGCAACTTTTTTTGTAAAAAATGCTCAAGCTGAATCCTTGGTGCTTCGCACGCATACCTCTCCCGTTCAAGTGCGGGTCTTGTTGGACTTAGCAAAAAAAGAATTTCCATTACCTATTCGTATGTTTGCGCCGGGACGTGTCTATCGTGTTGATGATGATGCGACTCATTCGCCAATGTTTCATCAAATCGAAGGCCTTGTCGTTGATAAAACTTCTGGAATGGGAGATTTAAAAGCTCATCTAGATTATTTCTTTAGGCAGTTCTTTTCACAATCCACAAAGGTTCGATTTCGGCCAAGTTATTTTCCATTTACTGAACCAAGTGCTGAAGTTGATATTTCTTGCGTTTTTTGTGATGGCAAAGGTTGTCGTGTTTGTAAATCGAGCGGCTGGTTGGAAGTGGCTGGCGCGGGACTGGTTCATCCAGAGGTATTTAAAGCTTGTGGTTGGGATCCCGAGGCCGTCGGGGGCTGGGCTTTTGGAATGGGAATTGAACGCTTGGCCATGCTTAAATTGCGAGTGCCCGATCTCCGATCGTTTTTTGAAAATCGTCTAAGCTTTTTGAGAGCGACTTCGCTGGGGAGTCCTAGCCGATGAAGCTAAGTTTCCGAGCCACGAAAAGATTTTTGGATTTTTCTGGGACGGCCGTTCAGCTGGCGGAAACCCTTGCTGACCTTGGGTTTCCAAATGATGGGATCAAAAGCCTTGGAGCGGATATAACTCAGGTGCTAGTCGGCAAGATAGTCGAAAAAAATCAGCACCCTCAAGCGGATCGGCTTTCATTGCTAAAGGTTGATATCGGACGAGAACTTCTCTCGATCGTTTGCGGGGCGAGCAATATGAAAGCGGGCGACTATGTCGGCGTAGCGCCTGTTGGTTCAACGATACCGGGTGTTGACGGTGAAGGCATGACACTAAAAAGGGCTAAAATTCGTGGCGAAGAGTCGTTTGGGATGTGCTGTTCGGAGAAAGAGTTGGGACTTTCTGATGAAAGCGATGGAATATTAATTTTACCGGAAGCTTATTTAAAGACTATCGAAAAGGAGTCTTTAGGAAAACCAGTCGTTGATGTGATGGGTTGGCGTGACGAAATAATTGAAGTGGATGTCACGCCTAACAGGGGCGACGCTCTTTGTGTGCGAGCTTTGGCTCGTGAAGTAGGGGCGAAATTGGGCTTGAAACTTAAGGCCCCATTTTCCGTGCGGTGGAAAAATCCATCGAGTTGGGCCAACCCTTCTATTGAAAATTTTGAAGATGCTTATGGCTTGGCCGGTTGTTTGGTTAAGTCGGTTCACATCAAGGCAACGCCTGAGAACTGGAAAAGTTTTCTACAGGCCTGTGGATCTAGAAGTATCAACAATCTGGTAGATATTACCAATATTGTACTGTTCGAAATGGGACACCCCATTCACTTTTTTGATGCCGACAAAATGGATCCTCAGTCGATTTACGTCCGTCGAGCTCGTGAAGGCGAGACTTTGGAATTATTGGATGGAAAATCTATTGATCTTCATTCCGAGGATTTAGTGATTGCCGATAAGTCGGGTGCCCTTAGTTTGGCGGGCATAATGGGTGGCAAGGCGTCTTCGGTAACAGATGAGACCAAAAACATTCTAATAGAAGTTGCCTCCTTTAATCCAAAACTCATTCGAGCAAGCGTGCAGCGCCATAAAATAAAATCTGAATCGAGTCTGCGATTTGAACGAGGTGTCATGCCATGGAAGTTAGATGAAGTCATTGAGAGAGTCCTCGGGTTGTTACAAGAGTTGTCTGGCTTTGAAGGAGCTGAGGGAACAAAGGTGGTTTCCCGACAGCTGAATCGTCCCCACTGCCTATGGAATCGAAAACGAGTGGAGGCGAAACTAGGAAAGTTAGAATGGTCTGATGATGAAATATTTGATCGATTGCGAATGTTAGATTATGAGCTCGATGTTCGTGGGGGCAGTCCCAAAATTGTTTTTCCAGCCTATCGAAGTGATGCCGAGTTATTAGAAGATGTGATGGAAGATGTGGCGCGCCTAGTTGGTTACGATCGACTGGAGGTAAAGCCCCTCCTATCCTCTGAGTCGGTAGTTTTAATTGATGATCTTCAGGCTCAAACCAAAGCAGCCGATTTGCTATTAGATCGATTTGTATCGCGCTCCTACACAGAGATTTTGAATTGGAGCTTCGTGGATTCGAAATCTCTTGAGTTGCTGGGGGTTGACCCAAGCTCGGCTCCTGAAATCGCAAATCCGATTCATTCCGAAAAATCCAGGATGCGCCCGATGCTTTTGCCGCATCTAATCCAATCTGTAAAATACAATGCGGAGCGCTGGGAGGATAATATTCGTTTGGTTGAATTTGGACCGGTTTTTTCTGCGCCTAAGGATGGATTATCCGACTATCGGGGTAGTCCGCTTTGCGAAGAATGGCGTGTAGCTTGTGCCTTTTTTTGGCGGACCAGCGATACAAAAAAACTCTGGCATCCGAAGATTGATCCCTTTTTTATTTTTAAAGGTCAGATGGCGGATATATTTGAAGGCTTTCAGTTGTTGAGAGAGCCTGTGTCTTGGATTGAGGCCTACGAGGCTTCGAACATTTTTCATCCCCGTCGAAAAGTGAGCTTTGATTTCGGTATTGCTGGGGAAGCTCATCCCGGGGTGCTAAAGGAGTTCGACCTAAATGGACGACTATTTATTGGCGAATGGTCTTTACGAGTTGGCTTGGCGGATCTTAGGTATGCGCGCGCGGAACAATTGCCGCCGATAGATTTGGATTTATCCTTGCTGGTGGATCAGAAACTTTCGGTGGGCCGACTTTCGGAAAGCTTGGAGAAGTGTAAGCCAAAAGAACTAGAGAACTTTCGGGTTTATGATGTTTTTGAATCCGAAGCCTTGCTAAAGGAGTCCAAGCGGGCTGTGACTTTTGCATTGCGGTATCGGTCTTCGGAGACTTCTTTATCAATGGAAGAGGTGATGAAGCTTCAGGAAAGGCTTTTAACAAAGATCCAGGCCGAGTTGTCAGAATATCGAATCGCATTGCGTTAAAGCACTGAAAGAACTGCTCTTTTTAAGTTTCGGTGCCTTGCCGCAGAGACTCTCTCAACAGTAAAATTAATGGATAATGATAAGCAATCCTTAAGGGATCCAGTGGCTTGGTTTCACAAGGTTGAGGGGGATGGAGGAAATAATGGAAGCAAAAGGCCCAGGTAAAGAAGAAAATAAAATGACTCTTACGAAAGCAGATCTAGTAGAAAGAGTATTTGAAAAAATCGGTCTCAGTAAGAGAGAAGCAACTGATGTTGTTGAGTTTGTTTTTGATGCTATCAAAGAAAATCTTACGAAGAGCGATAAAGTAAAAATTTCTGGATTTGGAAACTTTGTGGTTCGTCGCAAAAAGGCTCGCGTTGGTCGAAATCCTCAGTCGGGTGAAGAAATGATGATCACCGCGCGAAGTGTTTTGACCTTCAAGCCGTCTCAGGTTTTAAAGGCCATGCTGAACAAGGATCTTCCGGAGCGAAGACATCCAGAGCAAAAATCTCATACTGGTTCCTAGGAGCTAGGAATGGCTTCCAAACGGCGGGCCCACCCGGGCTCTAAATCAATTTCATCAAAATCCCCTCCGCGCGCCCGAAGGCTTACAGAGCTTCAATTGGAGATTCGAAAGCTCCGTAGGCAGCTTGAAGCGCGTCAGACTTAGAGCCTTCCAGCTTGATTTTATCCTGCAAGCTCTTCTAGATTCCAGTGGGGTCAGGGCGGTTAAGTGCCAGGTAAGCCTTCGCCTTACCTGGCACTTAACCGCCCTGACCCCAGATCGGGATGTGGCTCAGCCTGGTAGAGCACACGCTTGGGGTGCGTGGGGTCGGAGGTTCAAATCCTCTCATCCCGAAATTTTTCTAAGTTTTCAATCCCGTTCGTAAACTTCGATAGCTTTCATTCTGAAGGTCATGAATATGTTCTTCAATCGAAGAAATGGGGTAGCCAAATTGACGAAGGACTCTCGCAAATAACTCAAAGCTCATTTCGTATTCGCCAATAATCAAATCCGAGAGTTTAAGATCCTCGATGGCCTCAGCCTCTTGAATATAATGACAACGCGCTAAAATATAAATCTCGGGGTAGTCACGTTTGATTTGCTCAGCAATTTGGCGAATCGCCCGACTGTCGTTAATTGCCAAAACAACCAGGCGAGCAGACTCCATATTAGTGTGCTCAAGAACTTCCACTTGAGAGGCATCGCCAAAGCGAATGGGCATCTTTGCCTTTACGCCCTTTTGATAGAGATCGTAGTTCATCTCGACGATAATAAAAGGTATAGCCGTCTTTGTTAGAATATTTGCAAGGGTCTCACCATTATGACCGTAGCCGATAATCACAACATGTTGCGAGAGTGGAAGCGCGGTGGCTTCGACAAGCTGAGAAGCTGAAGATCCAATACTTTTGGCAATTTTCTTTCCGAGGATGTCGTAGCGACCAAGAGTCGCAGCAAACTGGGGTCCAAAGCTCACAAAGACGGGTGTCAAAGCCATTAAGAGGACGGTCGCCGCAAGAAAAATTTGGGAATGTTCATAGGTAATCAAATCGTAGCGACGAGCTTCACTGGCAAGAAGAAACGAAAATTCTCCTATCTGAGAAAGAATAATGGCGACCAAAGCCGAGAGTCGACTCGCAAATCCAAGCGCGCTGGCCAAAGTCGAGGTAACCGTGAATTTTAGAATGAAAACGCCCAGGGTAACCGCAATAATCAATCCAAGATGTTCAGTAAAGATCCGGTAATCAAGAAGCATTCCAGCCGACACAAAGAACAGGGCCATGAAAATATCTCTAAAGGGAACGATATCGGCAACCGCTTGGTGGCCATATTCAGATTCGGAAATCATAACTCCAGCGATGAAGGCCCCTAGAGCTAATGAAAGTCCCAGCTGGGCGCTAACGAATGCCATGCCCGCACTCAAGATGATAACGACCATTAGGAACGCCTCTCGGTTTCGTGTTTTGGCCACAAGTTTTAGAGTTTTAGGAATAAGAATTTTGGCGCCGAACCATACAAAGGCGATAAATAACGAGGCTTTTAAAATAAAATCTTCAAAGTCAGCGGTAGAGAAAACTGTGGTGTCGGATTCGGCCCCGATGATTGGCAGCAAAACCATTAGGGGAATAATCCAAAGATCCTGAAAAAGTAAAATAGCAATGCTGGTTTGGCCGTGAGGTGTTAGCGACTCTCGGCGTTGATGCAGTACCTTGAGGACAACGGCAGTGGAGCTTATACTTACAATGGACCCCCATACGAATGTCGTACGCCAATCAAAACCGAATAACTTTCCGATAAGCGTTACAAGCAGGGTGGTGAGAATGCATTGGAGGGCTCCTAATCCAAAAAAAGCTCGACTCATTTTTCTAATACTCTTAAGCGAAAATTCTACGCCCAGGGAAAAAAGCAAAAGGATCACGCCAATTTCCGCCAAATGACTAACCTGATCTAGATTGTGAACCCACCCGAATCCATATGGACCGATCAGCGCACCACAAATTAGAAAACCCGCAAGAGCTGGTTGCCTTAGAAAATGAAAGACAACGACGACAATTATCGAGGATGAAAAAATGACGAGAAGATCTTGTAGGATGGGTGTTAAAAGAGGCATTTCGAATCATAAATGTATCCAATTTGAGGTGGAAGATCACTAGATCTGTATATGCAAGTATTGCCGATAAGCGCGAATCCTTCTTCATATTGCTTCGATTTACAGCTGGTTCGGACGTATGGGGGAGCAGTTTAAGGGCTTTTAATGCCTGAATATCGGCAATTTTTTGGGTGGAGTTGTGGCAAGAGCCTTGCATTATTTTGACCCGCGGTATGAGGTTGAAAAATTTGAAATTTTTAGGCGTTTTAGCGTTTGTTTTGATGGCGACACCGCTTGGCGCTGAGGAAGCTGCAGATTCCGATCTTCAATTGATAGCCCTACAACTCTACCAACGGATCGCTGGTACGATGCCATCTTCTAGCGTTTTAAATTCAATGAAATCCAAATTAGTGGAAGGTCGCCCCGATGAGGCAGCCTTCATTGCGCTTAACGATCTTAATTTCTATCGAGAAACCTTAAAGACAATGTTTGAGGTGGATTCAAATCGAGAGAAATCTAACTTCGAACCCCTTAATGACTTTACGGCTGGAATCGTTGGATTGGTTCGAAACAATGAACGTTTTGATGAAGTGTTCTGGGGTGATTTTATTTATATTGCACCAGAGGCCTATTCAATGGATTACAATATTATTACCGACATGGGTAAGCTCATAGATGTGAATTATAAGGATGACTATTCAATCATGGCGGATCCAAATACGGAACAAGGAGGTTCAGAAGGTAATAGCACGCCTCCAGCCGGCAAAGTTCGACCCCTCTATCGTTCATTTAATAATTTTGATGTAAACGGAAACCCTACTGGAAATGTTACTATTCGATGGTTGTACACCTCTGACGAAGCGAATTCTCACTTCGGAGACCTGTCAAAAATTGAAAATTGGCCGGAACTTTTAACTAAGCGCACTTACTCTCAGTTATCCCAAAAGTTATTTGGAAACGAAAATTACACAGGTAACTTTTCAGAACGTTTAAAGCCGGAAGATACGGCAGGGATCTATACGCTACGGCAATCGGCCAAGGAATATTTTTCTGCCGGAACCAATCGTCGAGTCTATCCAACAATGTCATCTTCGTTTTTGTGTCTGGATCTTAAGCAGAAGCTTCATGACACATCTCTTCCGGATCAATTCGTACGACAAGATATTGATCGTGCTCCAGGTGGGCTCAATCAGCAATATTTGTCTCAGTGTGTGGGATGCCACTCTCATATGGATGGAAATGTGGGCGCCTTTGTTTATTTTAATTATGAAGATGGCTTTATGCGCTACAATCGTGATGCTCTTACCGATCCAAACTATAAACTCTTTAGGTTAGCGGATGTTTACCCGGATGGCTGGAAACCGAAAGACAATTCTTGGACGAATTTGCTACCTCAGGGAGAACATGCTGGTGTTCTTGGTTTTCGAACTCCCGATAATGGACAATCATTTGAAACTGGTATCGGGGCCAAGAGTTTGGGACGGGCGCTCAGCGCCACAAAAGCCTTTGGAGATTGTATGGCTAATCGTGTTTTTAAACAAGTCTGCAACCGAGCTGCGACGCCAAAGGAGGGCAAACATCTTTCAAGTTTGGCTCGAGATTTCGAAGAGGGGATGCCTCAATACGCCAGCTATAATGCCAATGGAAAGTATAATATGCGAGCACTGTTTGCTGCCTCGGCGGGTATGTGTTTCTCTTCGGAAGATTGATATGAGAAAGCTGAAGTACATTTTAAATTTTAATTTTTCGCACATCTTCAGTTTATTTTTGGGATTGAGTTTGATGTGTTATTTGTCCGGATGCCAGAATACGACCTATAGCGGTTATAAGAAAATACTTGGAAACGGAGATGATGACGGGGGCACTACGGGGCAAGATGGATTGGACACAGGATCAGGCTCGGACGATGGCGGCACGGACCTGGAAGCAGATGCGGGCACGACAGGATTAGCCATAAAGAATTTTGAGCAAGTTTATACTGGAATGTGGGAAGTTACCGGGCTACCCAAAATAAGTAGTGATCATGCCAATATCATTAATTTTTTCAATGTAAGGAAAACAAGATATCCTGTTGATGCCAATGCCTCCAATTTCCTACCCATTCACGTAATTATGTTAGGCAATCTTGCGACCAAATTTTGCACATCTTTAATTGATAATAGCGCCGGGAATTATCCAGCACAGCCCAATTTCTTTGCCGGCACACCCTATGCGATTGTTGATACTGATAGCGATCATAAGCCTTCCGTTTTTTTGAGTACCTCAGAGCAACGGGAAGCTTTAGTTGAGACGATGTTAGAAAAAATTTGGTACTTTGTTCCTCAGGAATCGTCACTTTACTCAGAAGCCAAATCAGAGCTTTTGATGGCGACTGACGACCTTATTCCACTCGTCCAAAATAATTCCGGAGGTACCCGTCAGCTTATGCAAGCATTGTGTGCAATTTTATTATCAAGTGGACCTATGATGTATCAGTAGAGATTGACATGAAGAATTGGAAAAAATATTTAAAATCTGAATATCGTCACGAGAATCATGCTGCCCCCTTAAGTCGGCGAGATTTTTTGGCAAGAGGTTTAATGGCAAGTCTCGGGGCTGTTATAGCGCCGTCAATCGAATCTATACTGTCGGGCCGCCTTTTGTATGGCCAAGGGCTTAATTGTCCGACTTACCCAACTAATCCTAGTCCGATGATTCCATTTCTTCAATTGGATCATGCTGGCGGAGCGGCCTTCGGAGGTGATTTCATTTGTGGAGGTCAAGGTGGGCAGTTAGACTTTTTGACAGCATCGGGCGATTCAACTGATTATGAAAATTTTGGATATCCGTCTGATCTTCATCCCTCAAATGTAACTCCCGATACAAGCTTTGGAGTAGCTTTTCACGCCAATAGTCCATTTTTGATGGGACTTAAAAGCGCCTTACCGTCACAATACTGGAATTCAGTCGACGGAGGGATCGTGGCCTCGGCGACGGATTCGGATACTCAGGCCAATCCTCTTGGGATGCTACAATATATTCCACTTGTAGATCGCTACGGTACAGTCGTACCTTCGGTCGGGAGTACTCTGAACGCAAGCGGGGGAAATAATACCTTGGCTCCTGATCCCATCGGAGGTTATTCGGCCTTGTCGAGACCTTCCCGAGTCTCAAGCGCCACGGAAGCGGCTAAGCTTACGGGATATATAGATTTAATGACGACATTTGGTGAGCCCATTGCCGAAAGAGTTTTGAAAGCTATTGGAGAGTTGAACTCTTCTCAGCTTTTGAACTTTAAAAATATGAATATTCCCGATCAAATCGAGGCTCTTCATAAGTGTGGCTATTTAAGGGCAAAGGATTTGCCGTTTTCAGTACCACCCGAAGATCTCTTTAAGGCAGATGAGGCTGAGTTGCTGGATAGTTTTGGTGCGGACTTTAACGACAGTGTTCATACCAAAGCTCTCGCACCAATTTCCTATTTATTATCCAAAGGCTATGTCGGGGCAGGCTGTGTTTCCGTCGGGGGATTTGACAATCATAACGGTAATTCCAAAGAGCCAAATGCCATTCGTTATCGGGCCGGTTTTGCTGCTGGACTCACCATTAAGTATTTTGCTTCCAAGGGAATGCCTTTGTTCATCGCGGGGATTACGGATGGTTATATGGGTGTCAAACGAGTGAGTGGCGTCCTGCAAATCGACAATACCGATCCGAGCGGAACGGTTAATACATTAGGTTATCAACCGGGCGGTCTTGGAACAGCGAGTCGACCTGGAGATAGTAACATCGTGGGCTGTCAGTGGTTTTTAGCATATGTTCCAGGAAAGGCTCGTGGCGATCTGGTCCAAAACTCAGGGCGTCAAATTGGGGCATTTTCGACGAAAGGTGTCGTTCTCAATTATTTGCAGACCGCCAATGCCCCGGGGAAGGTGGCTCAGGCTATTTTATATCAATATCTTTTGCTTCAAGGTTTAGGGCCGAAAATAAATCTAGTTCTGGGGTCTAATAATTTTCTCGATGATGCGCCAGAATACCAAATTTTAAAAAAGGCCTGGGATGTCTAAGTGGGCATTTATTTTGATTGCTTCGAGTAGTTGCTTGCTTGCGAGCTGTGGAAACAGTGCCTATACGGGAACCAGTATTCAGGCGAATTCCGACGGAAAGGATGCAAAGAAGCCGCCACCACCTACGAATCTAACGGCCTCCGAGCTTGCTTATCAGTTGACGCTGTTTCCAATTGTTTCTGAGCATTGTCAAAGTTGTCACTCGACGGTTCAGGCTCCTTTTTTTGCTAAAGATGATCTTGTTGCGGCACATTCCATTAGCCTAAGTAATGAACTTGTTACTTTGGATAAGCCTTCCACTTCAAGGCTCTATCTTAAGGTCCTAAATTTTCATAACTGTTGGAGTGGCAATTGTTCAGATGATGCAGAAGATATTTTAACAGCCATACAATCTTGGGCTGAGGCTTTAAGTGTCGAACTTGTGGAGAATGATAAATATGTCACAGGCAACCTTGTTGTACCTGCCAGTTTAGTAAATATGGGAGCGAGCGAGATGCTTGAGTTTTCTTTAAGCGGTATTGATGATTCCGTTCCATCTGATGCCATTTTACAATTAAAGATTGAGCGTTTTAGTTTAGATTCCTACAGAATCAAAGATCTCAAGATGCACAGTTCTCAAGCCTTGGCTGTGAACTCTGTGAGTATCTTAATCAATGCCGCCGATTCTCAAGTCGGTGGAGTCTTTAAGCAGGTTGATACCATTGTTCCGGCGAATGTACTCTCGAGTCTTTCGGATGGGAGTCAGTTTGCATCTGTTGGATTTAATTTACCTCAAGGTACTGGAGGCCCGAGTGTGGACGAAATTTCTGTTCAGTTTGAGTCCATTGCGACGCCGGATAGTTTGTAACGTGGGCATAGGGCAGGTCCTTGTCTAAGCAGCAAGTTTGGTTCGTTTTTGGATGTGAAAGATAACCTCGAGGCGGCGTGTTCAAACTGCCATTCGCAGGTACAGAATTTTATTTACAATACTTATAATGGGGCCCAGCGAATTGTTCCAGACTTTATAAACTTTGATTCACCTGGGGATTTTTTAAATCATCAAGTTGGTACATGGATTGATAACAGTCCAAGATATTTCGTCGTGCCGGGAGATGCCGAGAATTCTGTTTTGTATCGTGCCGTAATGAAGGACTTACCGGGACATACTTACTCGGATGTCGAGAGTCCGATGCCTGGCAGTGGCAACGAGAGTTTTCGTCAAAATCTTGGCAGTAAGATCTTGACCTGGATAAGTTCTGTAAACTAGGTCATTAACGCGAATATTGTCACTTTTAGTATGGCAAAATTGTCTGAACTCTCAATTAAGTAAGTTAGAAAAGGCTTTATTTTCAAGTATATAGATCTTGGAGCTGTTTTTGCATCTATTTGTTCCATGCGGATGTCTCGGCTACTATTGGTTATGATGTTTTCGCTGCAGTCTTCGGCGATCTTAGCGATTAGTGAAGAGGCGGCCATGGATCAGGCTAATCGATTGGCGCAGCGATTACTGGGTGTCCCACCCTCATCATCACTTCTCGAGGCAATGAAAAACGATATTATGGCGGGCAAGACAGACCTTGCTGCCATTCGCGCCATTCGAGGGGAGTCTCTAGGATTTTTTAAATCGACACTTGTTAATATGTTTAACAAGTATGGAACTCAAGAGCTTATCAATGATGTAGAGCTTACAGATTTTACGGCAACGATTGTAGGTCTTGCTTATAATAACATGGCCTTCAATCGTTTAATGTATGATGATGTAATTTACACCGGTGACGATAAACTTGGTGAGTATTATGTCTTTCGTAATTTAGGCATGACTGAGTTTACTCAAGTTAGTTTTGATCCGGCCGATGTGAGTATCGCGACGGATAGCATTATGATTTCTGGCCATGGCTTGAGATTGGGTGAAAAGGTCCGGTTCTTTGCCTCAGGAGGATCTTTACCCGCTCCGATTGTTGCTGATACAGATCATTTTATTATTCCAGTTGACGTGAATAACTTTAAAGTCGCTTCAAATCTAAACAATGCTATCAGTGGAACGGCCAGAGATATTACGGATGCTGGTACGGGGACTCACGCATTAGAGTACCGACAAGAGTTTATTAAAAACAATTATACTCCGTCAGGTGGAAGTGAGTTGAAAACGGTTCGTCGATTGAATTTTAACCAACTCGGCGATTATCCTAGACAGTATCGAAACGCGGACGCATCCGTTATCGATCCTGCGGCTAATCCTAAGGTTGAACCTCTGCTTCGGCTTCAAAACGCCACTAGTGGTAATGGACCTTACGGTGATATTAGATATGATGACAATATTCACTACAGAAATTTGGAAACGAGAGTAAGCAATTGGCCCGAAAGGCTTCAAGCACGAACACAGTCGAAACTTTATAGTACGGTCAACTACTCGTCTAAGGTGGACAACGAAGACATTATGGGTGTGATTACATCACGCCAAATGGGACGAGCTAACTTTGCAGCCGGAACGAATCGTCGAGGATTGGCCAATTCGATGCGTGCTTTCTATTGCAGTGAAATGAATCAATTGCAAGATGCCTCGGCGCCTGATGTGAGAGTACGACGGGATATTGATCGCGCTCCTGGTGGCGATCACAGTGTGTTTGAAACGAATTGTCGTTCTTGTCACGCAGGAATGGACGGAATGGCAGGGGCCTTTGCATTCTTCAATTTTGATGTAAGCTCTAATGAAGGTATTTTGCGATACAATAAAAATGGCTTAGACGGCCAACCTACCGAGCAAGATTTTTCTGCTGGAACGAATCAAAAGAAACAATGGCGACAAAATAATATGTTCCCAGCCGGTCATTTAATTAAAAACAATACATGGTTTAATTTCTGGTCTTCCGGGGGGCCGAATGTGGCCTTAGGATGGAGACTACCCGATGGCGGTCAAAGCCTTACGGAAGGTACGGGAGCCCACGCGCTGGGTGAGGTGCTAGCAAACGCTGAAGCCTTTAGTGACTGTATGGCCAATCGTGCTTTTGAAAGAGTTTGTTTGCGAGTGCCTACGCCTTTTGAATCTTTGTTAGTTAAGCAAATGGCGCGAGATTTTGAGTCTGGCTTTGACGACCTTTCTGAGTTTGGAGCCAATACGGAATATAATTTTGTTGGTCTGATATCTAAGATATCAGCTATTTGTTTTGGGAATGAATAAATGAAGATGCTCGCGATCATTTGTAGTTGTCTTTTAATTCTGGCTTCGGCTTGTTCGACTTCTGTTTCGGGAAAGCTTGATGCCGTTCTTACCAATGCCAATGGTGAAGATGACGGTGGCGATACGGGAAGTAACGAAGAGAATTTAGATGAAATAAATGCCGGCAAGCAACAGCTGGGAGTTAAGAGTTTTATTCAAATAGTTGAGACGTTTGAGTCAGTGACGGGATTCACTCGTGGCGCGAATCAAAGTATCCGCAACTATTATAATTCTAATAAGGCGGCTCTTCCTGACTCGAACTCCATTGAGGCGTTTACGGCCTCTCAGCGCTTGGCAATTTTTAATCTTGCCTACGAATTTTGTCGGTTGCCTAGTGATACAGACCAAATACGCGCAGATTTTTACGAAGGAACTATATTTGGGGGTCGAAACGACGAAGGGCTACCTTTACCACTTGGTCCACCCACGCAAGTTCTGAACAGTCAGGCTAACAAACTAGAGCTGATCAATCATTTGCTAAATAAGTTTTGGGGCACTTATCAGTTTTCAGATCGAGCATCAGCAGAATCTGAATTGACAAGTATGATCGATTATTTATTGAGCACCCTACAATCTGGGGAAACTCTGCAAAGCAATAACGTAACTAAATATGTAATGGCGTCGGTATGTACCGCTGCATTGGCCGCAGGCCCTGTTATTCTTTTTTGATCAATAGGGGAGAGGACGATATATGATCATAAAGAAAAAATTATCGGAACGAGACAAGTTGGAATATCTTACTCATGGAGGTCGGACGGGAGTTAGCCGACGGAATTTCATTGGTGCGGCAGCCGCTGGATTCGTTTTTGCCCCGAGCGTTTTTGATCTTGTATCTCGTAAACTTTATGCTCAAAGCCAAGAATGTGAAGGCTTAATCAATAATGGTCCAAGCCCCTTTGGAGCTGTGATTGAGTATCATGCCGCAGGTGGAGCGGCTTGGATTGAGGATTTTACGTGCGGTGGTGAAGGTGGACAGTTGGACTTCATTACTGGCGAGGAAGCTTATTGGAATTATGGGATTCCCGATGATCAAAACTATAATATTCCGGAAATTACCCCAGATAGTTCGTTAGGCGTTCTTGTTCATCCTGATTCTGCCTTTATCAATGGATTTAATTCAGCGGCTTTACCAGGCGTTAAGGATCATATGGCAGGTTTTTTAATGGCCTTAAAATCCAGCTCAGACACGAGTCAAAATCAAATGTCCGCCGCGCATATTTTTGCTGCTTTAGGTCGTAATGGTTCGTTGACTTACAATATCGGAACTCAAACGGGCAAGGCTTCAGGCGGACACCATGAACTGGCTATTGGCACTTACGTGCCTTATGCCTCACCGACGAAAGTTTCGAGCCCCACGGAAGCGCGGGCCATCGCTGGGCTTGGAGATCTTGTCGACAGGTTGGTTGACAAGGCTCGAGCCGA
>PCXB01000064.1:6395-9647 GCA_002787535.1 Deltaproteobacteria bacterium CG11_big_fil_rev_8_21_14_0_20_45_16 | reverse complement strand
GCCAGAGGAAGCTGTCTATACACCAAGCCCCGAACAAGAACTTTATTCGGCCTTAACGAATGAATATTTTCGAGATCGCCCATTCGAAGCGCCTCATCTTGAGAGCCTTGTCGAAAATAAAGAATTGCTTCGATCCGCTGCGATTGTGCTTTCATATTTTGAATCTTGGACAAGCAATGAGAATCGAGGAAAATCTGATATTGCCTTGCTTCCGAGTTTGAAGCTGTCCGAAGTTTTGTCTCTGCAAGAGACTTACCCCTATCTCAAAGATCTTCAGCAGGATCGTTTGTTACGTGACATTGTGATCAATGAATTTTTGCTGAAAGAGGAACATCAGGAAGACCTTCTTCATTTGGCCGCCGAGATTGAAAAGTTTCCAAACTTGTTGGAGAGTGCTTTTGGTTCTGATCAGACAAGAATTCTTTTGTCGCCCACAAGGCAAAACCCAGTCAACTGGGGTGTCAGCCGACTGGAAGTATCTGAGCTTGTCGTCTTCAATCAGAATCTCGACCAAATGAAAGCACAAATTGAATCGAAGGATTTAGCTGGTATTTCTTCTGATAAAATATTGGCCCTGGCCTTAATGCAAGAAGTTGTGGATCGAGAAACTCCTGCGTCCAATGCTGGAGTTGTGGATGCTCTGGTCGGCGTCTTTCGCGAGGCTCTTCGTGGCAAGTTCGTAGGTAGAATGAAGGATTGGAAATCGCTGGTAGATGAGCTTTTGAAAGAAAAGAATAAATTTGAAAGCTTAACCCAAGCGGCTCAGTATCGCTTGCTTGTTGAAGATATTGGTCAATCCGATATCTTTCTGACAGCTCAGTCGGAAAATCTTAGTCAGTTTGTTTCCAGTCTGGATCAAAAGGAACTCGTTCAGATCAGGAGCTTCAATACCGAGATCGAAAGTCGCTTGGAAGGCTCGGAGAGTTTAAAGGGATTTCAGACCTCGTTTTTGGCTGGGGCGATTATTACCAAAGAGCTTGAGACTGAGCTAGCTGCCAGGGAAAAATCAGAGGCCTTAAATATAGATTCAGAAGAGTTTAGGACGAGTCTTATTCAAACAGTGTTTGGAAGGATTACTAATCTTAATGCAGAAAATTTTACGACTCTTGTCGATCGTCATTTGAAGGCCTTGAAAAACCAAGATATTCCAAATTTTCTTTATATCTATCACCGAATCACTCTCGAAAGCGGTGGAGATACTTCCGAAGAGATTGAAGATCTGCTTTATAAAATTGCCGATCAATTTGGGTCGGAAATGAACGAGGATGTCTATGCGCCAGATCTGATGAAATCCTTGGCCACTCTTTTGGCTTATTCAGAAAACTGGGACTCTCGTGATAATGCCAACAAGGCTTTTTCTGATATTCAGGAGTCTCCTCTTAGCGACTTTAGACAGATCCTTGGAGATCCCAGTCTGATCCCCTCACTTAGTAAAACTGACGACAATAGAAGCCTAAGGGCCTATTTGTTTGAATCCGCCATTTACAATCATGCCGACCAGAAATCTCTATCGGATATCGGCCTAGAGATGGAGAATTCCTGGCTAGCCTTTGCTAATCTTTTTGGCGGGGATGCTTTTGATCGATTTATGTTTCGAGCTAACTCTGCTTCCTCTCGATGGGGAGAGGAGAAGTTTAACATCGCTCAGCTTTTGAAATTTGGCGAGCAGATAAAGGTTCTTGAAGAGGCCTTTAAGCCCTTGTACCTCGGAGGTCTCGAGGCGGATCAACTTGTCAAGGAGTACATTTTGGCTCGTTTAGATAAGCCGCTTCATGAAGCTCTCGCGTCGGACTTCTTGAAGGCCACTTTGCTCGATCAAGTAGTGTTGTCGAGTCTTGTGACAGATCATTTTCGAGAAAGTTTCATAAGTGAAGGAGCTGCTGCCTATTTAAACTCTTACAAGAGATTATGGCGCGACAAAATTCCCTCGGTAGCTTCGAATGATCAAGAGGCTTTGGCTTTGAAGCTTCACGAGATGTACAAAAAACTAGAAGGGCGGCATCTCTTTGGCGAAGACTTAGATGCGACATTTTCGGTTATCATCGAATCAAATATTCAGTCACCGAATGATATGAGCAAAATTCTTCCGGAGCTCCAGGATCTCAACGCCAATTTTGAGACAAAATTCGAGGAGCATATGGTCCAAGGATTTGCAGCCCTAGAGGTCAATCAAGGTGTCGCGTTCTTTGAAGGGGTGAGCCCTGCCTCCCAAGCGATGGCGGACATTCAGGGACGAGTTTTAAAACAAACGGCAAGGGAGGCGCCGGATTCTTTTGATTGGAATGATTATTTGAGCTCTGTGGCGATGCCGCAACTCGCGGCGGACCGGGCTGAGGTGGAAAAAAATCATGGCGGTTCGATACTGAGCTTGTCGATGCCGATTCCAAATGATCCTCGTTTTGAAACTCGAGTTGTAAAGGATTTTCTTGGCAATGAAATTATAATGAATGGCTCGCCATTTCTCAATTTTGGCAATACCGATATGCGATTCAATCAATTTGGTTCCAACGCTGACATCGAGAAGATGATAAGTGCGCTGTCCGGGCGAATTTATTATCATCGTATCCTAAGTGATCGTAGGGAGGTGGCTCGTAGGCCAGGACCCATTACGTTCTTTGATGAGCCTGGCGAGAGATCCTCTGTTTCGATATGGACGCCTCAAGATTGGAGTAGGGAAGATAGTGAAGCCTTAGTTAATTATGTTCATCCCGAAGATGAAACTCGGGTCGCTTCGCAACCAGGCGAGAGTCTTGCTATGTTGCGGGTTGAGAATCTTAGCTATTTGGCCCTTATCACAGACTATATACCGAGCTTCCCTCTTCGAGATCCATCTACGGGTGAGCCTTATAGGCATGATGAACTTAAAGCTAAAGCTGAACGTGTTTGGCAATTTCATTCAGTTCTTGAAACGAATTTCAAAAATTCTAGAGAAGTTATTTTTGAATCATGGGAAGAATTCACTTCAAAGGCGCCAGATCTTATAGAGTCCATCGCGGACTTAATTGGGACCGCACCTGGTTATTATTTAGAAGAGCTTGGTTTTTATGTTTTTGGAGACGAATTAGCTGAGCGTGGGCTGTCTCCGGACGATATTCATGAGGCTCTGGAGATTTATAGCTTGGGAATAGGTGGCCAAAGACTTGGAGCAAGAATTACCTCAGAGACTTACTTTGATATTTTGATGGAGAGGAACCGCCGAATGAGCGCTTCGACTTTGGTGAATGAATTGCCGGGTCGAACCGATAAAGCTCT
>PCXB01000064.1:0-6363 GCA_002787535.1 Deltaproteobacteria bacterium CG11_big_fil_rev_8_21_14_0_20_45_16 | reverse complement strand
TCAATCAACGTATTTTAAGTTCTAATACCTTTGAGAGCAGCTTAAGAGAGGCCAATCGAAAAATGCGGGCTGAGCTAGTCCGCGAGGCTCGGGTCCTCTTGGAAATTCTGCCCGAGACGGCCAAAGATGTGTTGGGAAGAACGCCTGAAGAAATGGTGGACAGGGGTTGGGATCTGCGGGCGATTCAAAGTCTTCGCTTTCTGATTTACAGATTTCAATGGGATCAAAATATGATTCTCGACAATGAGGGGAGATCTAGCTCGCTTCGTCAGTTTGTAAATCGTCTTAATCCGAGCTCAGTATTGGATATGTCGCAGCTCAAGGCCTTGGCGCAACGCTATGCCATAAGAGAGGGCATTTTGCTTACATTAAAAGGTTCAGAATGGCTTAAAGAAATGGAATCTCAAGTTGTCCTAGAGGGGCAGCCTCAATTGTCGGCTCGAGCGATTGCTATCGATCGAGGATTTGAGCAGATGAGCAATGTCATAAACGAATTGGTGCGCTATCAGGAATATGCTGCTCAATTTAATCTCGTTAATGCTCATGGTTACTTTAATAATTTGGAAGTTATATGGGCGGACAATAGATTTCAGGATCTTTTAGGGCTTCTTGCGCGCCATGATGTGATTTCTAGGGAATTTGGGGCTCCTCAAAATCGCGAAGCAGCTATGGCTAAAGTTGAGCGGCTCTTACAAGAGGCTGGAAGCTATGTTTTGAATCAGAAATTTCTTTTGGAAATCAAACCTGAGGAGGAGCATCAAGACGCATTTATAAAAAATCGTCCGGAGACCATTCGAGTGGCTCTTCACGGTCGAGAAGAACGTCAGCGTTATGAAAGATACTTTGATAAGGCCTTTGGAAAAAACTATCGACTGGCACAAGGACGAGCTGGGGATTCGGAGCTGACGGAAGCTCGCCGACGTGAATGGGGCGGAGAGGGTAAGGAAGATCCTTACGAAAATCGTCTCATGGCGGGAGAAAAGGCTGCCATCGGTCAACGCCAAATGCAATTGACTGGCGATGTCGCTAATTTTTTGAGAGAGAGAATGCTTTCAAGTCAGGCTCTTCTTATGAATATATTTGCAGACGGTGATGATGCAGAGGCCCTTCGCAACCGATTGGGAAATCCCGGAAATTACGAGAGACGTGTCTTGGCTTATTTTTCGACCTTATCGGTTAATGATGCTCCAGATTTATTGAAAAAGCTTGGTTCGGATGAGTATAGCTATTTGCGAGCTGATGTAGATCGGCGAACTTTGAGTTTTTACGAAAGCTACTCGAGCTTGAAGGAATCTTTTGGAAATCGAGGGCGCTTTAATCAGGCAGAAATTAATAAACTCATACAATTATTTTTGTCAGAACCTGATTTTGCAAGGCGAATGGTTCCTGAGTTGTTCGTGGAAGAGGCGAGTCAGATTCATAAGTTTAATGAAATCTCCATCAACAACCTTTTGTCAACGCATCGAGCCGGGTCAAACATTCCCCTTGTTCCCGAGCTGACAGCTAAATGGAATCAAGCCTCCGAGTCTGATAGAAAAAGAATTATTGAGCAGTTGACGCAATTACGACAATTTCTATTTTCGGCTCAATGGTTATTTCCTACCGAGAGTCGCTCAAATATTCAGGCGGATTTGCCGGGTGATCTAGCGAGACTTGAGGCAACCGACTTTCTTCGAGATCTATTTGAAAATATTCCTCAACCATCGGGTTCGTGGAAGGAGGAGATTAAGGGTCGCCTCGAGATTTTAAGTGGCATTTTGACGACAGATATCGATGGAGATGGTATCGCGATGGCTCTTGAATACTTGGCTAAGAACGGGTTTTTAGATCTTCAAGAATTTCAAAATAAATTGACGGGCTACGTGGCTTCTCAGATTGGAGCCACTCTTCCTTCTGGGGTCGCACGGGTTAGAACAACAGAGGAAGTCTTTGACGGTATAGATGATGAAGTCCTTAAAGGCAGCCCAGAGCTGCAGCAGCTTAAGGAAGCTCTGACTCTGAGGGGCGCCTTTCGTAGGCTTAACACTCCTGAGAAAGACAAATTTATTCGGGATTTTGGAGAGTCCATTCTTCGAGCCTTGAGTGAGAAGCAAATGCTCAATATCTTTGCAGACCGAGATCTAACAGCTGGCATTATCAATCAATCGCTTTCGGAGCTGATGAACTTTATCAAAACCAACTCCGAAGTGACGCTTCAACTTAATTTTAATGATGAGTCAAAGAAGCTAGCCGACTGGCATCGCCAAGGCTTAATTTCGATGGATCGAGTACAGGGGGTGCTTCATGCCATTCTTCAAAAGCGATTGGAATTTATGAGAGCCGTCGAGGCTAATGACTCTAAGAAAGTGGCAAGCATCTATGAGGAGATGAAGGCGCTATCGGGGCAGATCGTATCAGAGTTTTCGACTAAACCAGAATTGCTTAATGAGTTACCACTGTTTAAACAAGCGGTTGGCTTGCTACTGGCGAATCGATTGTTTGCTATGGAGCTAGATGGGGGCTGGGTACTTCTGGATGAATGGAAAAACCTTGATCAGGTCAGTCCGCGAGTCACCTCGTATCCTCAGTCTCTTCAAGATATTATCGACCGTAGTGAAGATATAAACCTGCAATCTATGCAGCAGGTCGTCGCGCGGCGAATCGAAAGCCTTAAAGATCCTTGGTACGATTCCATGCCCGGATTGCGTTTTCAATATGCCTATATCAAGCCAACTAATGAAGAAGTAGAAGGTGGATCTCCGCTTTATCGAACCGGGATTACTAAACTTGTGGACCATATAAATTCGGGTTCTGTTTTGGAAAAGCTTGATCAAAGTTATCCTTATCAAACCGCAGAAGCCTTAGCTGAGGCTTTGGTCGGCCGGGATGCTTATTCAAAAATGCAAAGCTTAGGAACGGAGAGCGATTTGTATGCTGCTGCCAGCGAATTAACGGAAAGTCTTTCGGCTCTGGCAGAATATTTTCCTTCCGATTCTAGTCAGATCAGTGCGGATACAAAGCTTTTGAAACTCGACGATGCTCGAAGAATTTTGAAAGATTGGAAGGATCGGTTTTTAGACTCTGATCCCGAAAATGATTTGGATTTTGGAAGCCTTGCTTCAGATCCTAAAGCCTTGCAGGAATATTTGGGCGGTCTTAATTTTCTTGGTGATGGACTTCGTGATGCCTTGGATATGCCTAGCCAGTTTTTTATCGCCCAGCAGTTACAAAAACTGAGTGCTGTTGCGCAATCCATTGTGAGCTTCAGTAGTTTGCAAGAGTCTGGAAGAGATTCATGGACAAGAAGAGGACATGAAAAACTTCAAGATTTTATTTGGTATCGAGAAGATTCGCCTCTTCGTAGGCATGATATCGCTTCCGAGAGTTTTGGAAGTCGAATTCTAAAAGAGGTTTTTGGAGAGGCGGGCCTTGCCAATATCGGGGAGCAGGAACAATTCATCGTGGCGATTTCGGCGGAGGCGGTTGGGGAAGCATCGCGACGTTTGGAAATACTATTTGATGCTAAGCCTGAACAGCCGGCATATACGAGGGCGGAGCTAAAGGCCTTTACAAAATCTCTGATAGGGGCACGAGAGAAACTCGGGCCAAGCCTTGGGTGGGATAAAATTTTTCAAAACGAAGATATGCTTTGGTCACTTGGCGCGGAGTATTCGAGTTTGCGCAAGCCAGAGAACGATATTCAGCGAGAGCAAATGAAAACCTTGGGTGAACTTCTTCTTTTGTCAGAAGGATTGTTGAGGCTCAATCAAGGCTTGGCCGTCAGTGCGAGCTGGGAGCTTCGTCAGCGAACTAAAATTCAAGCTTTGACTGAGGGTATTGAGAATTTTGCGCAGATTGTAAATGCGTATCCGGATTTTGATGTCGAAAACTCTTTGGCCGCGATGGACGCCATGACTAAGGCGCAGTACCAGGATATGGCCGGAAATTATGCAGAGATCAGATTGCGAGAGCTTACAGCAAGCTCGCCGATTTGGTTTCAAGTGCGAGGCGCCACGGAAAGTGTGCTCAACCTGGCCATAGCTTTTTTGGAGCCTATAGGTAAGCCCGTGATGAGTGCCGTTCAAGGTTACGATTATTCTATTAGAGGTCGAGATGCCATCCATGCTTGGGGAAATTGGGCAGCGGAAGAAGGAAATCCAGAAGATCTCAATTGGTTTCAAAAGCATATTTTAGGAACTGAAGAAATTTCTTTGGCTCCTGGAGATGTATGGTTTGAGCGCTTGCGACCGGATTGGACGCGAGCGATTCTTCCCTCAGAAATGTTCGATATCAAAATTCATGGACTGAATTATACAAGATTTTCCAAAGAGAAAATGATCGATCATCCAGAGATTTTTTATACGGAGACGATCGTGGATGCTCTTACAGTATTAACTTTGGGCCGAGCAAGGTTGGCTGGTGTAGGTTTAAAAGGTTTGGAAGCTGAGGCGGTTGCGGCGACGAGACCGGGTCTCTTTGCTCGTGCGGCAAGAGCCTTGCGTGGCCATCGAATGAACGAGGCTGCCTACGCGTCGAATTTAGCAGTCGTGCGTACTGCCGAGGGCGTGACGGCTGCTGAGCGAGGCTTTTTCAGGCGGACTGTGGACAGGGCTTTTGGGCGTCGATCCAATGGTGCGAGACAGCTCGAAGCCTTGAGGGCTCGTCGTCTCGAAAGAGAAGCTGCAAGGGCGTTTAGGGCTCGTGAGCTGAGTGCGGCAGGTTATACGGCCGAGGAGCTTGCAGCGAGATCAACTTTGAGGGCGCCCTCTCCAATACATATAGCGAGCTTGAAGGATTCGGCAAGGACGTGGCGACGAGCCGTACTTCGCCGATCGATTTCTGGCCTTCGATCGACAGGTCGCTTTGGTATGAGTATGGGAATTCTTACAGTACCTTCATTGGTGGGTCAGGCTGCTTTTATGCCAGGTGGATTAGGTGAAAACAGTCTCGAATTCAATTCATCCATTACTAATACAATAATTCAGACTGCATTTTTCTTGGGCGGTATGCGATTGTTTCATGCGCCGATGGGCCATCGAATCAATAAAGTGCTTGGGGGTTCAATTGTTTATTATATCGCAAGACAAACAGCTCGAGATGTGAGCTTGTCCGCTTACTATATTCCCCAAGAACTTTTTGGTACTGCGGATTACTTGCAATACGGCCTGGATGATAGAGGGATGCCCGATGTTCAGGATTTGATGTTGTCGCCAGAAGAGAAGCAACGCCTGATAGGCAATATGATGCATGTTAGACAAACCTACGTCAGCGCCATTAGTCAAATGGCTTTAAGTTCGCTGATGATGGCTCAGCCTCATTTGAGTAAAGTGCCTGGATTGAGTTTCTTGTATCCTGAGATTCCAAAGGAAAATTGGACGACCTTCCGTCGAACGGTTGAAAATCTTACTCGTGAACGACCTATTGAAGATATCGAGGCGATTCGAGAGCAATTAACTTCTCGGCTACCAGATGGACGAACTCTATTGGAACGAACGGTCGAAAGCTTAACGCATCGAAGGCTGAGTGAAGAAGAAAAAACCAAATTACAGGCGAGATTTGATTTAGAATTTGAGCGAGGCGTGAGTCGAGCTCGGGAGGATATGATTCGAACGATGGCGGATGTTCAAAGAGCCTCGCAAACGCAAGGCGGTGGCGTACCATCGATTGTAAGGGTTATCGAGAACTTGCCTACACGGGAGCAACGAAAGGCTCAGAATAATTTGGATAACTCAAATCCACGGAATGAGCCTGGTTTAATTCTTCGACCGGCTGGTGAGTCAGTGATGTGGAGTGCTGAAACTCCGGAAGGATTGCAAGGTATTCAAGCTGAGATGGCTCGCCGCGGAATTTCGTCCTGGGCTAATCTTGAAGAAAACTCTGTGAATCGCGCTGTATGGGAAGAACTTACGCGGCGGATGAAACGAATGGAAGACGGGCGACCTGTAGAGGATAGATTTATGGATCGGGATTTACAAAGCCTTTTAGGGCGATTCGAAGGCTCGCGCGATATGGATGAGCTCGATCTAGCTATGACGATTTATGATCCGGCTCGTCTTAGTCCTAGGCAGCAAGGACAATTGTCTCGCGGCGAGATAAGCTGGGATCAGGTTCTTGATGAGCTTAGCCAGAGTGTTGTGTTGTCCGCTCGCTATGAACTAATGGAGGGAGAAACGCTTTTTGAATCAACTGGCGGTCGAGGCTTTACGCGCGATGAGGCCGGATTCCCCATGCCACTTCGAGAAGGTGCTCGGGATTCAAATCAAGTCAGTTTCAATAGGTGGGGCCAGATTCAAGAAGGTGACGGAATGTCCGTTTATATTCCTTATCAAATCTTAGGTCGCGCCAATGAAGCTGGGGACCGACCCATTATAGGTCTTGAAATCC
>PCXB01000091.1:9148-10111 GCA_002787535.1 Deltaproteobacteria bacterium CG11_big_fil_rev_8_21_14_0_20_45_16 | reverse complement strand
TATTGGTAGTCAGATAACGCAATTATCTCCCTATTCCGAAGCTGTTCGAAAGCTAATGAAGCTCTATGAAAAGGCGACAGAGTGGACGACTGGGATTTCGCATCTCAATTTGGGCGGCGGCTTAGGCATCGCCTATAAGAATGAAAAAGTCCCAAGCCTAACGAGCTGGGCGCAATGCCTACTCAAAGAAGTTGGCGAAGTGACAGACTCTACTATTGTCGTGGAGCCTGGGCGATCCATTGTGGGAAATGCTGGCAGTCTTTTATGTCGTGTTAGCTATGTCAAACGTGGAGAGGCCGAAAATTATATCATCACGGACGCCGGTATGAATGATCTCATGCGACCGAGTCTCTACGAAGCCTACCATTCGATTTTACCCGTCAAATATAAGCGCTACAAAAAATTAAAAGCGACGGTGGTTGGCCCTATTTGCGAGACTGCAGATATTTTGGCGAATTCGCGACGGATTCAAAATTTTCAGCAAGGTGATTTGCTTTCGATTATGAGTTGTGGGGCTTACGCCTCCGTCATGGCTAGCCAGTACAATTCCCGACCTCGCGCAGCCGAAGTTTTGGTTCATAATGGCCGCTATGACCTCGTTCGAGAGCGAGAAAGCTATGAAGACCTTGTGTTTCGCGAGCGCGCCGCAACGAGTAGCAAAAAAGTATCGGTCAATTTAACGGCTCTGTGATAAAGCCGATTCTATGGAAATTAATGGTATTTACACGGCCTTGATCACGCCTTTCGACTCAGCGGATCAATTGGATGAAGCCTGCCTTCACAACCTCATTCAACGTCAAATAGACGCCGGCATTCATGGGATAGTTATTGCAGGCAGCACAGGAGAAGGCCTATGCCTTCGAGATGAGGAGTGGTTGAGAGCCATTAAGCTCGCGGCCACTTACCGTAAACAGATCAGGGTTTGGGCTTCCTGTGGAAGTTCTTCCACATGGCAAAGCAAAG
>PCXB01000091.1:0-9111 GCA_002787535.1 Deltaproteobacteria bacterium CG11_big_fil_rev_8_21_14_0_20_45_16 | reverse complement strand
CGCCCTATAACAAACCAACTCAGGATGGCCTTGTTGCGCATTATCGAGAAATTGCGCAAGTGGCCTCGCAACTGCCCATTATGGTTTATAACATTCCCGGTCGAACCGCCGTGACGATACAAGCCAGTACCATGACCGAGATCTGGAAAATCCCAAACGTCCTGGCGCTCAAAGAAAGCTCGGGTTCTTGGCAAACATTTTTGGATATGTCTCAGCATCTTCCCGCAAAAAAAACTTTATTGTGTGGCGATGATGCGTCGGCTCTGGCCTTTTATCTTCACGGAGCAAAGGGCCTGGTCAGTGTCCTCTCTAATTTATGCCCTAAAGCCTGCATTGAAATCTGGGACCTGAGCCAAAAAAATCTTTGGACTGAGGCTAAGAATCTGTTCGACAGATATAAGCGATTACTTGATTTACTGTTTATTGAGTCAAACCCCATTCCGATTAAATATGCCGTGGCTCATTCGATTGGGAGAGAACTCCTTCCCCGGCTGCCCTTGCTAGGCTTAAGCGAAAGATTTAGAACCGAGCTTGAGCGTGAAATGAAAGCTCTACAAAAAGAAGGTCATTTGAAATGAGCTTTGATATTATCGTTGGATCAAGCGGTCGAATGTCTAAAGAACTTCAGTTGTTCTATCAGCAGGACAGCAGACCATTCAAAATTTATAGCCCGAAGGCCGAGGCTTCACAAAAGATAGCTGACTTTAGAGGCGCTCGAGGCATTATTGACTTTTCAACTCCATCGACAAGTGAGTCTGTTCTGGCGAAAGCTTTGGAAGCTAAGTGTCCCCTTGTTGTCGGCACAACGGGCTGGGGATCTGAAGAGAAACGACGATCCATTTATTCCGCCGCCTCCAAAATAATTCCGGTCGTTTTGGATTCCAACTTTAGCGTTGGCATTGAATTGCTTTGTCAAAGCCTTGAGCGATTAGTCAATTTTAGTGACTCGAGAATCGGAATTCTAGATATCCATCATGAACACAAGAAAGACTCACCAAGCGGTACGGCCATAAAGATTCAATCGAGACTCAAATCCGCCAAACCCCATGCGGACATTCAGATCCAAAATTTTCGAATTGGCGAAGTCGCTGGCGAACATCGAGTGATTTTGAGTTGGGGTGATGAGTATATGGAATTCACGCATCGAGCCCAGTCCCGCAAAATTTTTGCGAATGGGGCCATGCGAGCTTTAGATTGGGCAGTTAAACAAGCACCTGGCCTTTACTCTATGGAGGATATTTTGAAATGAATTTTAAAGCTTCCTTGAGAATCGAAAAACTTCCTCCTTATATTTTTTCGGACATCCATCGCAAAAAGAAAATGCTGATGGATCAAGGAATTCAAATGATTGATCTTGGAATGGGAGATCCTGATTTGGCTACACCTCGCCCGATCGTGGACGAGCTTTTGCGAACGGCCCAAGAAACGGAAAATCATCACTACCCCCCTTACAATGGTTTGGAGTCTTTTAGAAAGGCTGTCAGCACGTGGATGGAGAGGCGTTTTTCGGTAATTTGTGATCCCCAAAAGGAAGTCATTAACTTAATCGGATCCAAGGAAGGAATCGCTAATTTTGCTCAAGCTGTATTGAACCCGGGAGATTTTTGTCTCATTCCCGATCCAGGCTACCCTGTTTACACCAATGCTGTTTTGCTCGCTGGAGCCTCACCGGTTTATTTTCCTCTCAAATGGGAAAATCGTTTCCGACCCGATTGGAACGAGGTACCCGAAGAGGTTTGGAAAACCATCAAACTTGTATTCATCAACTTCCCCAACAATCCGACCTCAGCCACTGTCGAAATCGACACTTATCGCGAACTTGTGTCGCGAGCTCAACGCTATGGTTTTATTGTTTGTTCGGATAATCCTTATTCGGAGCAAAGCTACGACACGATGGCACCGGCTTTTTTGCAAGTTCCTGGCGCTAAGGATGTTGGCATTGAATTCTTCTCGTGTAGCAAAACTTACAATATGACGGGATGGCGAGTAGGTTTTGCAGTCGGCAACGAAAGTTTGATTACGGCTCTTTATCGAATGAAGTCCGCGATTGATACGGGAATTTTTAAGCCGATTCAGCTGGCAGCAAGTTATGCCCTGTTAGGAAATGAGCGAGAGTTAGTTAACCCCTCAAAAGAGGTTTTTCAGTATCGCCGAAATCTCATGAAACTTGGCCTAGAAAAACTTGGCTACGAGGTATTTGATGGAGGCGCCACTTTTTATTTGTGGATCCGAACTCCACGGCATCAAGGCTCAATGAAGTTTTGTGAAGATCTTATGAAGCGGGGAATTGTTACCACGCCAGGAATTGGTTTTGGTAAGATGGGCGAAGCCTATTTTAGGATGTCCCTTACGGTGCCGGAAGAAGCTATCCGCGAAGTTTTGAAGCGAATGCCCCCGGTAGACGCTTAAAACTAAGCCCCTGAGAGGAATCGCCTAAATTTAAAGCTTGCGCTTGATAGCCTCTGTGTTTAGAGGAGGGGCAATTATGCGTCTCATCTCGACACTTCTAACATCAGCTTATTTCCTTGCTGGCTTCGAACTACTAATCAAATCGAACGACCCAAAATAACAAAAGCCCGGGATGGCTCCCGGGCTTTTGTTAGCGTGTGTGATCCAGATTTCTATTTTTGTTAATTACCTTCGAACTCTCGTTCGAAGAATTTTTGCGACATTGCGAGCTACTTTTAACTCGGTCCGCCGATTAGAAAGGCGAGACTGAGGATCGTATTGCTCTTTGGTCCAAACCTTAGAGTCTTGCGCGACCTCTGTGCTTACAGCCTGGCTAGCCATTAGCTGGCTTTGCATGCTTACGGCCATTAGCGCTGTGGGAGAACTTTGAAGCGCTAGCATCTCGGGGCTGCTTTGTATGATACCGTCGAGGTCCAAAACTTCGCCAAAGTTACCACCGAGGAAAATACCGCCCGGAAGGTTCCCACTCGGCCCATAGATACAAATGGCGGCAAACGCATAGTTCTCTTCGTTTCTAAAATTTTGACATACTGAAACGCCCATTGGAATGTATTGGGATTTGAACTGTGAAATTCCCACAAATGCACCCAACTGAAGCTCAGGCGTAATGGCTGCTAGGGCATCCAAAGTTATCCCGCCACTTTGGAGCACGGGAATTTTAATCAATGGAGGGGTCATGGCCACAGGTAATGGCGCACCATTAGGCATTGTCGTTACGAGGCCGTACTGTCCAAGCTGTCCGGCAAGAACGGCCTGTAAATTTAAATCAATTACGATCTTCGCGTTTTCGGTTTTCGTTGCAGGTTGAAAATGCAGGCTTCCATAACCCTCTGCAATTTCGAAACTTCCATCAAGATTGACTTCCAATCCATCACTCATCTCAACTGATAGACTAGCGACTTGAGTTAATGGATCCAGAGAGATACCGACTTTATCTCCCAAACTACCGCCCCCACAACCCGTCAGAGCAAAAGCTGCGAGTGTCACGGAGCTTAATATTCCAAGAATCTGATTTTTCATTGTAGTATCCCCTCTTCCCTTCGCATTTATTTTCGTAAACTTGCTTGGCGTCTAAGCGCAAGGCGTATGCCATTTGTGCCTGAACGAAAGTTGTCAGTTGGCCAAATTGTCAAAACAATGGATCTAGGAGCCCCGAAATTATGTTTGTAGGGCACTCACAATTAAAGTTGTCAGTCGGTAGGTTTTGCGAAGCACCGAAGAATCGATCAGTAATTGTCAGGGCACCTAGAAAGGATTTGCGTAGTGATGCGGCGCTCCATAGACAAGCACCTCCAGACTTTTCAAGGACTTAAGAAGCCGATCAGGCTAACGAATCCAAGCTCTCCCATTTTGCGCTCGTCATATTTTTTTATTTAAATTAAGAGCTTAGCTCTTCTTATGCAGCCTCACTCGATAGATTCTAGTGAATTCTCGATCCCACCAAGCTCTGACAAGCGGCTGTACTTTTGGCTACCTCGATCAGAGATCGCTTTCTTTCAATCGATTGTGGATTCCTTTGATAATATGGCGAGAATTCGAACGGAGCGTAATCTCGGAGAGCGCGCGCTCGTGGTATTAATGTATCCGGACGTCTTGCAGCAAGAAATCAATGACACCATGCATTATTACGCTCAAGAATCCGGAAACACTCCTGATTTTGTTTGACTCATATTGTCTTTATTCTGTGTAATTACAGATGGGGGATTGAGAATCATGAACAGTAATCTAGGGGGTAGTTTACCTACCACATCTGTAAATTCAGAAAAGACTCAACTTATAGGGAAAATCTGCCAAATGGCTATGGATGCAACCTATGGGATGAAAAACTTTGATGAACAACAAATGAGCCAAACCATCGGCGAGCTGGTTAAAATTAAATTGTTATCTGCCGAAGACTCCTATCGGCTCCGAGATATGATGAGCGATCGAACACGAATCGATCGAATCATTGATCGACATATCGATAAGATCTTGCAGCGCCGAAGCATCAGAGCCAATTAGACGAGACCTGATCGTCAGTTTAAAAAGAGCGACACGGGTGGGGTTCGTCTTATGATTTTTTCAGCACATTATCAATAAGACGAACCCCACCAAGTTTACCCGCGACCAACCATCTAGCGGGCTTTTTGGGATCAGGACTCGAAAGCGTATCATTCCAACTTTCAAGGTAATCAATTTTAAATCCCTGTTTTCGCAAGCGTCGCGAAGCTTCTCCTAAGGTTTTAGACTCCTTAAGAGATTTAAATATTTCAGCAGCTTTAATTCTTTCCATGTCAGAAAGATAAATATTGCGGCTGCTCAATGCTAAACCCGTTTTCTCTCTCAAAGTCGGGCAGCCAATAATTTTTATATTAAGCCCAAAGGACTCCACTAAGCTCTCAATCAATCGAAGCTGTTGAAAATCCTTCCGACCAAAATAAGCGCGCCTTGGCTGCACCAATAAAAAATATTTCAAGACAACTGTCGCCACACCTTCAAAATGTCCGGGCCGAAATTTGGCCTCCATGAACCTCATCCAGTGGTTCGGCACTCGAACTTTGAACTCATCTTTTAAGGGGTAAATCTCTTTTGAAGATTTCGGAACAAATACGACATCAACCCCCGCTCGCCTCAACATCTTTAAATCATTTGCCAGTGGACGCGGATACTTTAGATAGTCTTCCTTGGGACCAAACTGAGTTGGATTTACAAAGATGCTTACAATCGTCAGATCGTTATCTCTGACCGATCGATCAACCAACGATAAATGTCCTCGATGTAGCGCCCCCATAGTTGGGACAAAGCCCAAGTCTATTGAATTCGAAAGTTTCCTTCTCCATTTCTTTAGTGAAGAAGCTGTTTTTAAAATCTTCATCGTCTTTGTCTTTATAGGAACCGATCGAATTAAAAGCTATTTTCCTTCGAAGGAAAATCCCTGCGTACAACCTCATCTCGATAAGATCGTAGCGCTTCTTCAACCCAAAGCTCTCCATCTGCAAATCGTTTCAAGAAGCGGGGCTGAAATTTAAGATTTAACCCCAAAAGATCGTAAAGAACCAAGACTTGTCCACTACACTCTGGGCCTGCGCCAATTCCAATCGTCGGAATTTTAAGAGCGTTGGTAATACCAGCAGCCAGGCTCCTCGGTATCATTTCTAAAACCAAAAGTTCAACGCCAGCTAATTCCAATTCCTTGGCTTCCCGGAATAGACGATTGGCATCTTCAGGAGTCTTACCCTGAAGCTTATAGTCATGAATGCTCTGAGGGGTGAGGCCAATATGACCGCAAACTCGAATACCTTCCGTGTCTAAGGCCGCTACGACTTCGGTGACTGGCCCTTCCAGTTTAACTATCTCGGCTCCTGCCTCAATTAATTTATTGGCCGAATCAATTGCCTCTTCCGGAAACTCATAAGTGCCCGCGGGCATATCTGCAATGATGATGGGCAAGATTTTTTCACCCGAATTTTGAAGGCCACGCTTAACGGCCGCAACATGTTCCATCATTTGTCGAAGACTAACGCCATTGGTATTTTCCTGGCCGTAGACCACCATGCCCATGGAATCCCCCACGAGCACATAGTCAAGACCTCCAGCTTTGGCGCAAAGTCTGGCAAAACTTGCATCGTAGCAGGTAACCATCGTGAGGGGTGTTTCCGTAGCCGCCAATTGACCTTTATCCACCATAAGAATGCTCTCCTAGCAGTTTTAAGGGATCACGGCAATTAGAGGGGGGTCAGGGCGGATAAGTGCCAGGTTCTAACCTGGCACTTATCCGCCCTGACCCCCCTCATACACCCAATTCATAGCAATGGCAGCCGCGTGGCTTACATTCAGAGATTCGGCAGCCCTTTCCATCGGAATACTTACGAGACTCTCACAGTACTTTTTGATGCCGACCGAGATGCCCTCCCCCTCAGAACCTAAGACTAAAGCCAAAGGGAATTGCGGTATCCAGTCCCTTAGCACTTGCGCATTATTTCCGGCGTCCAATCCGATAATCCTAAAACCGTTCTTGGCCAGCGCTCGCGTCGCCTCAGAAAGATGCTCTACTTTACAAAACGACAATCTAAAGGCTAGGCCCGCAGACGACTTCATCGCGGCCGCAGTTAATTCAGCGCTCCCCTTCTCTTCATGAATCAAAAGTCCTGCACCGAAGGCTACCGCGCAGCGAACAATGGAACCAAAATTATGAATATCTTGAACATGATTACAAAGAATAACAAAACGCTGCTTATTGAGAGGATAATCTCTTAAGGGACGATAGAAAGTATGGGGTGTCCAAAATGCCACGCCTTGATGTGCCTGGTTCTTAATAATAGCCGGAAGACCTTTAACCAGCCTAGCACCAAAAGTTTTCACTCCCTTGAGAGAATTTATAAATTCAAAAGCTGCATCCGTATCATAATAAATTTCCGAAATCTCAACTTCCGCCTCCAGCGCCTCTCGCAAAATATTTCGACCAAAATAAAGACCTTCAATTCGCTTCTTCATTTATCGATCTCCCTGGGACAAACGAATCATCTGTCCTGCCAAATAGAAGCTACCAAATGCCAATAGGCTTTCACCACCGTCTTTCAGGCGTCGAAGTCCCGCTCCAAGATCCATCTCTATGACGACCGGACCCACGTCCAGGCTCGATTCTTCAATCAGTTTGGCTAATTTTTCTTTAGACATCTGCCTTGGAGGATAGAAGTCCGGCAGACACAGCGCCTTAATGCGAGACCTTAGAACTTCTAGTAGTGGGATCGGATCCTTTTCGTTCATCACTCCAAAAACGGCGGTGAATTTTTGATTGGGAAAATTTAACTCCAGAAAGTTATCAAGCGCTCGAACGGCCTCCACATTATGAGCACCATCAATAACGACAAGCGGAAACTGACTTAAAATCTGACAACGACCTTTGAGCCTTGCTTTTCGAAATATATTTTTTGGAAAGTCGCTCTGTTCCCAATTCCAGTCTCGACAGGCCTCTAGAAATAAAGCCAAAGCTAATTTAGCATTTTGAATTTGAAAGTCACCCCGATCTCTCAATTCAGAATTGATTTGTTTGATGATCACTTCAGGCAAAATGGCAGAGGATAAACTTCGAAGCTCAGCACCAACTTCTCGAGCGACCTCCCTACAACTTTCTTGCGCTAACCCACTTAGAGATCCGGCAACCCAAACCGGTCGCCCTTTTCGTTTTCGCATAATTCCTGATTTCTCACGAGCAATAGCGGACTCGCCCTTGCCAAGCACTTCTTCGTGGTCCAATCCCACAGAGGTAATAACCGAGTAATCTGGATCTGAAAGATTCGTCGCATCCAATCGCCCGCCCATCCCAACTTCCAAAACTTGTAAATCTACTTTCTGCTCCCGAAAGTATACAAAGGCTAAACAAGTCATTTGTTCAAAATACGTCAGCGGCTTCAAAACTGTTTCATGCTTAAGACGTAATCTTTGAAGTTCTTCTTCAGGAATGAGATCCGAGTTAATTTGAATTCTTTCACATTCGGATTCAATATGCGGAGAGTAGTAACTTCCGATTTTTTTGCCCGTCAGTTGAAAAAGCTCCGAAAGATAAGAGACGACCGAGCCCTTGGCATTGGTACCCGCCACCAAAATACACCGCCTCCCAAACTGCGGATTGTCCAACTTTTGTAGCGCCTCACGGATATTATCCAGTTTGTAAAACTCAAGAGAGGGTACATCAAATACTTGAATGGGAGCGGTCATAGAACTGAGGGTTTCTTATGTCAGGACGCCTTTTTATTCAAGCGATGGGCGCAGATCCGGAAAAGCCGAGAAAGATACCGCCTCTGTTCCTTGCGCTCGACGATATTGTCGATCATTCCATGTTTAAGCAAAAAATTAGATCGCTGGAAACCCTCTGGGAGCTTCTGCCGGATGGTCTGCTCGATCACCCTAGGTCCTGCAAAACCAATCAGCGCTTCGGGTTCCGCAATATTGACATCTCCAAGCATCGCAAAACTAGCCGCCACACCCCCGGTTGTCGGGTGAGCCAAAACCGAAACATATACAAGACCTTCTTTTCGTAGACGCTGCAAAGCCGCACATGTTTTCGCCATTTGCATCAAAGACAAAATGCCCTCCTGCATTCGAGCGCCACCTGATGAAGAAACGACCACCGCCGGTATGCGATTCTCAAGCGCATATTCAAAACATCGAGTGATTTTTTCGCCAACGACGGCACCCATACTTCCGCCCATAAATTCAAAAACAAATATCCCCAAAGCAAAATCCTGCCCATCTAAACTAGCCTTACCCCAAATGGCAGCTTCGTTTTCGCCAGATTTTTTTTGAGACGCTCCTAACCTATCTGGATAGGCTTTTTCGTCGAAAAATTCCAAGGGATCAGTTGATTTCATATCGACATCAAATTCAACAAAACTTCCTGGATCCGCATAAAGATCCACCCGCCGTCTCGCTGGCATGATGAAATGATAGTTGCATTTCAAACAAACAAAATCATTTCGATCGATTTCCACGCGATACAGAATCGTTCCGCAATTAAGGCATTTGGTCCAAAGGGACGCGCCTCCGGATGAGCTCGAATCTGATTTGCTCGGCCGACTTTGGATCCCTGGGGTTTTGAGCTCATTTCGCCAATTCATAGAATCCCTCGAGTGAAGTCCATGCATGGGAAACTGGTCAAGAAAA
>PCXB01000043.1 GCA_002787535.1 Deltaproteobacteria bacterium CG11_big_fil_rev_8_21_14_0_20_45_16 | reverse complement strand
ACCAGGATGAAAACCTGGTGTCCTGGACCGGGCTAGACGAAGGGGTCACCTTCAAAGATAAGAACCTAAACAAAGGTCTTAGAAAATACTACTGGATTTTCTAAGACTTTTAGCTCTTTTGATCCCCTTCTTTAGAGAAATAACGATACAAATAATGGCCATGAACGTTTGGTATATAACCTTTCACGTTAGGCTTCATCAAACTGAAATAGCTGTAATGGTAGATCCCAAAAGCTGGGGTTTCATCATACATAATCTTTTCGGCCTTGGCTTCTTCGGCAAAGCGCTCTTCCTCATCTTGAATCCCGGCAGCTTCCGTAACCAACCGATCATATTCCGCGTTTTTCCAAAAACTATCATTATTTTCACTGGTACTTTGGAAAATTTCTAGGAAAGTTGCAGGATCAGGGTAGTCACCAATCCATCCTTTTCGCGAAACATCAAAATTACCCGCTTGTTGTTCCTTAAGGAAAACCTTCCATTCCATATTCTCAAGCTTTACATCCACACCAAGCTTGGTCTTCCACATCTGCTGAATCGACTGGGCAACCTTGTTGTGACCTTCATTGGTATTGTATCGGATAGTGATCGAAGGAAATTTAGATACATCCGAATAGCCAGCTTCCGCCAAAAGTTTTTTAGCCTCCGCAACTCGATCATCCATTGAGGCTTGAGCCGGGATAAGCGAAGCGAAGTTCGGAATCACTGGGGGAATAATTCGATCCGTAGGAACTTGGCCTCCCCTTAGGACCTTTTCAGTAATATGCTCTCTATCGACAACCAAGGACAGAGCTCGTCGTACTCGACTATCATCCAAAGGCTTTCGCTTCGTATTGAATTCATACATATAGGTTCCGAGGATTGGCATAATATGAAAATCATCCCGACCTCTTAAGCTAGGAACCATATGCGAAGCGATATGATTATCCCCTGTCCAGTCCAACTTCCCGGTCGAATACATATTCATGACTGTGCTTTCATCACGAATCGGATAAATAAAAATTTTATTAAGTTTAACATTGGCCACATCATAAAATTGAAGATTCTTTTCTAATGTAATGCGTTGATTCACTGACCATTCGGTAATTTTGTAAGCTGAATTCACAATGTACTTTGAAGGATCCGTCCAAGCCTTAGAACTCGGATCGTACATCGAAGGGTGAACGATAGCGAAAGTCGGCTGACTCAACATATACTTGAAATAACCGACCGGCTTAATCAATTCGATTTCAATCGTTTTTGGACTCGTAACTCGAACACCATATTTAGCTTCTACTTCTTTTCGGTTCGGCTTATTCCAAGCTTCATTCAAGGCTTTGGCCCCAACAATATAATCCGTATACCAATACATATATTGAGAGGCGACTTCTGGACTCAAACCTCGAACAAATGACGATCGAATTTGGTCGGCAGTAATGGCTTCACCATTTGACCATTTCACACCATCGCGAAGAACAAATTTATAGACCTTTCCATCAGAAGAGATCGACCAAGACTCTGCGAGACCTGGTTTGATTTTGAGATAATCCATCTCGCGCGTTAAGAGTCCTTCAAACATTTGCATCGACGTAATAGCTGCATCATGCGCGGTGATTCGATGAGGATCCAAAGACTCAGGCTCTGCGCCGTTATTGAAAGCAAACTCGTCATTTGCAAATTGACTGGGTTTATAAGTTGCCATCGAGCCGCCTGATTCAGGCTTTGAACAAGCTGACAAAACAAAAGCAAAAAGAGCGACAGAAATGAGGGAGCAAACAGATGTTTTCATGGGGCTATAACTAGCGATTAGGGCGCCTAGGTCAAGAATTTCTCGATTAAGACGGGGGGTCTTGTAAGCCCCCAATTCAACTGCTAGAAAGGCCTACGGATGGCCATCCAGCTTGAAATTAGAGACCCTATCCATGGTCCGATATCAGTATTTCCCGACGAAAAACGGGTTATCGACTCGCCCTATGTTCAACGGCTTCGTGGCATAAAGCAAACAGGTTTTGCCGAGTTGGCCTTTCCTGGGGCGACGCACACACGCTATACACATTCGTTGGGCGCATTTTATTTGGCCGGCAAATCCTTTGACCAAATCTTCAAGAACTTTCCTTGGGAATCGTCTGCTGAAAAACGTCGGTTGCGAAGCTGCCTTAGAATGGCCGCCCTCCTTCACGACGTGGGGCATGGCCCCTTATCGCATGCGATCGAACAAGCCATGCCAGCCCGCAAAGAAATTAATGGCCAGAGTGGTCAAGCCACTCACGAAGACTACACCGAAGCCATCATTACTCGCTCGAGCTTGGCCAATGTCTTGAGCGAAGTTTATGGAGACGATTTCCCACAGGCCATCGCTTCGTTGATTCGCGCCAAGGATCAAACCAAAGATTTTTTTAAGACTGGCTCTGGAAAAAATGTTTTCCCCATTCTTTCGTCCTTGATAAGTGGTGAGCTAGACGTCGATCGAATGGACTATATGGCCCGCGACAGCTTGTATTGCGGCACCACCTATGGTCACTTTGATCGAGACTGGATTTTTTCGAATCTTCTTTATCAAGAAGTCGATGGGCAGGTGTTTTTGGCGCTGGATTCTCGGGCGCTTTACGCTTTTGAAGATTTTTTATTATCCCGCTATCATATGTATCTGATTGTTTATCTTCACCACAAATCCGTTGTGTATGACGAAATGCTATTTCAATTTTTAAAATCCTCTAGTGAGGCTACAAAAGTGCCATCGGATTTGGAGGATTATTTGCGAGTTGATGATCATTGGCTATGGTCAAAACTCCAGGCGAGCAAAAATCCTTGGGCTAAGCGAATTATAGAGCAAGAGCCTTATAAAATGATTTTGGAAGTTAAATCGGATCAGACCGACGAAGCAAAAAAATATGCTGACGCTCTTGAACAAAAACTGAAAGATGAGAGGACGTCCTATTTCCGTTCCTCGTCGACTGGACTGTTAAGCAAATATGCTTCTATGACAAAAGCTGAAAGCTTTCCGATTTATGTAATTTATCGCGATCCAAGATTTATCTCCGGATTCAAGCCAGGAATCCGATACGAACTGCTTTCTGAAGCCACGGAACTCTTTGACCGCTACCAACGCAGCCGCATTATTGACCGCATCTATGCGGATATCCGATAAGCCTTTTAACAGCTAAGTGGAAATCTTAAAGGGTAAGTACAAAGGACAAAATTTGAGTAAGGCGGTTAACAGAGGCACCAGTCCAATCAAACCCAGGTAGGAATGAAAATAAAATCCTGCGCCCAAGATGCATAGACCAACGACGAACCTAATTGCTCGATCCGATTTCCCGACATTACATTTCATAGACTCTCCCATATCACTGATTAAATTCTATCGAGTTCCGTCAAATGAATCGATCTTTCCTTGGTCAGAGGCTTCCTATTGCAGATAAAAATGCGTCTTTATAGCGCTGACAGATGCCGCCACGTGGTGAAGCCTCAGGTAACCCACCCCATCTTCAGCAAGCTTGGCTGAAATAAGAGACGTTTCGGGGTCACGGTCCTTAGAGGCCTTTGCCGTAATGAGACCTAAAAAGCTCTTCCGAGAATGTCCCACCAAAAGATTTACATTGGAATCATGAAAACCTTTCATATTCCGAATCAGCTCCCAAGATTGCTGAGCCGTTTTGCCAAAACCAATCCCAGGATCTGCTATGAGGCGTTCTTTTGAGATCCCGCGATCAACAAAAAATCGAAGTCGCTCATCGAGCCAGGTCTCTACAGCAATTACAGGATCGACGTCTTGAGGAAGACAGCGTTTGGAATCAACCGGGACGCCTAAGTGGTGCATAAAGACATAGCGACAATCCGAAGACTTGAGGACCTCCAACATCAGAGGGTCTTCCCCGGCCGAGACATCATTGATAATATTTGTGCCAAATTCCAAAGCCTTCGAAGCTACGTCGGCATGCCGGGTGTCCACGCTGAGCCTCATCCATGAAGGTAATTGCTCGCGAAGTATCCGAAGGACAGGCTCCAGTCGACTCCACTCCTCGGTAGGATTCAAAGCGATGGCATTGGGGCGCGTGGACTCGGCGCCAAGATCTAAAACACTGGCGCCTTGCTCCATCAAGAACTTGGCCTGGCTCACAGCCGACTCGGCCTTCAGAAACAAATCCCCATCCGAAAATGAATCCGGGGTCACATTGATAATTCCCATGAGCTGCGTGGGCAAAACCGAAACAGGAATTCGTTCACATTTTAACTGCCCGCTTGATTTTTTGAATTCTTCCGATTGCGGAAGTAGCTCGCTCAGTGGCTTTAAGAAAAAATCACGATCGTACAAATCTCGATGTGGAATTTTAAGCGCTGGAAGATCAAGCTCATGATTCTTCCAGTAAATAATATCGATATCAATCTCCCGGGGAGCCCAGCGCTCACGCTCGTTTCGACCTAGATTTTTTTCTAATTTCTTAATCTCATCAAGCAGGGCAAGAGGTTCCAAGTTCGACTGAGCTTCGACGACCATATTTAAGAAGCCACGATCCCATGTCTCCGGTGCATGGGCCGGCAAAAGAGCCTGAGTTTCATAGACCGAGGAAAAACGAAGGGGCCTTGTTATCAGGCCCCTTCGCAGCAATTCTCGTATCGCCGAAGAAAGATAATCGACTCGGTCTCCTAAGTTAGAACCGAGCGCGAGATAAAGCATCTTAGGCGGCTTTCTTATAATACCCAAATTTCTCGAAGTCTTGATGCGAGGCCTCGCAAATACCATCCAAAAATTTCCAAAGGAGCTTCGCAGCCTTTTCCGCGGCCAAGCTGGCTCTGCCCTTTTGAGCATCGCTTAGAGAATTCAAAAGTCCCTCAACCGCTTCCGAATGATAAACATCAGCCGTCTCATGGACTCTAAAAAACTTAAGGGCCGCATCAGAGTCCAAGCCGTAATACTTCTGAAGTCCGGCTATTTTGGTCTTGGCCACTTCTGGAACTTGATGCTCATAAGCATACAAAGCACCCAAACCTTCTTCATAAGAACTTTGACAGAGTTGCATAAATTCTGAAACTAACTCCCGAGTTTCGGGAAGAGAACTCGCCCCATAAACTGAGTCTCGAGAGTTTCCTAGGCATTCGGCAAACTTCAACCATAGTTCAGGATGGTTATCCTCGCCCCTTTCTTCATCAATCAAGTTTTCTAATAAAATCTGTCGAGATGTTAGATCCTCACAAAGGGAATGAATGGCGCTAATATAGCGAGGGAACTGGTCCACATGCTTAAAGTACTGGCGCGCATAAAGTTTAAGCGAGTCTTTGCTCAACTCCCCTTCATTCCACGCCTGGTAGTAAGGATGTTTGAGAACACTGTAGACGGAAACCCTATTCTTCAATTGATCGCAAAATTGATCGCAAAATTTATTCATGAAAAGGACTCTAAATAGATTGTCAATTTCAGTAAACATGGAGTTCCCAAGGTCTTGAGAATAAAGATGGCGGGTAGACAGAATATCTAATGATTTCGATAAAATAGCCCGACTAGGCCTTTTTGCTAAATTCTTTGTACAATGGTGTATCGGGGGTTTTTTTATTTCGCGATCCAAACTTATTTCGGTGAACCTTATATTAATCCTGCTTTACGTAATATTAGGAAAGCTGGGCCTTCTCTTAGCTTCAATCAATGATATGCCTCTCCCATTTGGCCCGCATCGGGATTGGCAATCGGCATGAGCATTTATTACGGCTCGAGAGTTCTCCCTGGAGTATTTTTGGGCGCCTTTCTGACAAACTTTTCAATCAATTGGCATGACTTTCTCATTCCCCTGACGATCTCAATCGGAAATACTTTCGAGGCCTTCTTGGGAAGCCTAATCTATCGACGGTGGAAATCTCGACTCAATTTTTTGCGTGAACTTGATTCGGTAGTTTTGCTCTTCTTGATTGCGGTTTTTCCTCCGGTGGTGGCCAGTCTTATCGGTTCTTTCAGCCTGTGGCTGAACTCGGCCATCCCGTTTAATAGCCTCTTTTTTCCAACATTAATTTTGATTTTTCTTTGGTGTGGATCACTCGCAGGGAATCTCTTTGTTTTATCGATCTGTTTTTCTGCTATTTATGCCACAACCCATCAACTCGGCCCCTTCGTGGCCAAATCTTTGAATGCCAATCTTCTTGATCTGGTCTTATTTTTATCTGCCCTCTGCTTGGCGGCCGCTACGCTGCCGGCCTTTCTAAAAACTCCATCGAAGAAAGTTGCCCTCGTAAGCTTGGGCACGGCCTGGATCATTATGACTTTGATCTATGCATTAGTTGTAAGCGCCTCCCAGGATCAAGACGGAACTAGACTCAATGCCATTATCGAGAAGAAAATGGATGCCATTCAGGATCGAATGACGATTTACGAAAACGCTTTACGATCAGGAAGTGGGCTCTTCCGCGCTTCGTCGAAAGTTGAACCCGAAGAATGGAAGAGTTTCGTCGAAGGAATGAAACTTGTGGAGAGGTTTCCTGGGATTAAAGGCTTGGGTGTAATTCTTCCAGTAAAGAAGGGACAAGAAAATGCCTTTGAAAAAAGAGCTCGAGTTGAATGGGGGTTTCCAAATTTTACGATCAAAGAACTACCCGAATCCTTGCGGATAAATAAGCAAGAATCCCAAGCCCCAAGTACGAAGCTTTCTGAAAAGCAACTTGAGCGTTATATCATAAGTTATATTGAACCCTTAGAAACCAACGAACCCGCTCAAGGCCTTGATATTGGCTCAGAAGTATGGCGATGGTCTTCTGCGAAACTTGCAAGGGACAAGTACAAGTTTACAATCAGCGCGCCTTTAAGACTTATTCAGGAGGGCACAGAGGGTTTTGGATTTTTAGCTTTTTTTCCGATCTTCAAAGATGCTCCAAATCGGAAGGCGACACATTTGATGAAATTTGAAGGTTGGGTTTACGCACCATTTTCGGCTCAGGATTTTTTTAACGAAGCCCTCCAACTTGAAGATGATTTTTATATTCAAATTGCCGCCAAACTTCCCTCGGGGGGGGGCAGCAACTCATTTTCAGTCTGATGGATCCCCTTGACCTGAGGGCTTGGAAGCCCGTTTCAAAGACCGGAATTAGGATTGGCGAGCAAGAATTTCAGATTGAATGGATGCCGGGGCCTGGATTTCCTAGCAATACGTCGTCAGCAGCAGCCTGGGCCGGTTTTACGGGTGTACTATTGACCCTTTTGCTAACGGGCCTTGTGGTCAGCCTAAACTCAAGCGAAATCGCCGCGCTTCAATTGGTTGCTAAAAAAACTGAAGACCTCAATTTGCAAAATGCGTTTTTACATGACCTCATGAATTTGAGCCCTGTGGGAATTTTTAGAGCGAACTCATTGGGCTGTTTTATCTATACCAATCATAGATGGGAAGAAATGACAGGGCTCACGTCCGCTCAATCCTTGGGCGCAGCTTGGATGCTCGCGATCCATCCAGAAGACAACCAAAAAGTTCAAGAGGCTTGGAGTCAACTTATCGAAGGCGGACGATTTGAATGTGAGTTTAGATTCTTACATCCCAAAACCAAGCGGACGAGCTGGGTTTTCTGTCGAACGGTAAGATTAGACAATGAACAAAGGGGGGCTTCAGGTTTTCTTGGTACCGTCGAGGATGTATCCGAGATTCGAATTCAACAGGAGCAGCTGATTGAATCCTCGCGCCTTTCTTCGTTGGGAGAAATGGCTGCAGGAATTGCGCACGAAATCAACAACCCTCTAGCTATAATATCTGGTTCGGCTTCACTGATGAAAACCAAGTTAGAGAGATCAAATTTTGAAAATGAATCAATTTTTCAGTACCTCGAAAGAATTCAGGGAACCTCAAATCAGATTGCTAAAATCATTCGCGGCTTGCGAACCTTTGCGAGGGAAGGTTCGCATGATCCTTTTGAATGGGCGAATCTCGAAAGCCTTTTGGATGCCAGCTTCGAATTGTGTCGGGAAAAACTTAAAGTCAATGAAGTGGAGCTACGTTTTAGCTGCGATCGAGACTTTGAGATTCTATGACGAGAAGTACAAATTTCTCAGGTGATCACAAATCTCATTAACAATGCTTATGATGCAGTCAAAATGAGTCAGACTAAATGGATCGAAGTAAACATCGAAGAATCTGACAACAAACTCATCATCAATATACTGGATAGTGGGCCAGGTATAGACCCAAAAATCGTCTCAAAAATTATGGATCCATTTTTTACAACCAAGGACGTTGGCAAAGGTACTGGCTTAGGTCTCAGTATCTCGGCCTCCATCATCGAACTTCACGGCGGAAGGCTCTATCTCGATCCGACATCGGCCTATACACATTTCAAAATTGAATTGCCTGCAACGCACTACAATCGAAGCCGAGGCTCGCAAGATCAAAGCGCCTAATCGTGATAATCGTCTAACGACTCTAGAGCTTCCTGAGCGATTGCTAGCTCTGAGCTCACCCAATTCAAAGGTGTATTTTTGCTCGGCAAATAAAGTCTTTGCCTCTCCTCAGAATTTGGAATTTTTACCAAAATTGGAATCATAGCTTCAGGCATAACACCGGTCGGCAAGCGCTCTCCGTCGACGGCCAAAGGCCCACGGGTGTCTGGAGCTTGTGCTGTAAGCATTCCCCATGAACGCAATAAGTACCACTCAGCCAAAGCTCGATACTCAAGCTTTGAAAACCGCTTCCACATCATAAAATAGGCTTTAGCCATCACGGGATCGGCAATCGCCCACTGCGGCTCAAGATTTTCTCCAAAGAATTCCGCCAACCGGTGGGGCTGTCGAGGATTGTAAAGCTCCCATAGTTGATGGCGTGTCAGTGAAAGTCCAGGTTCTACAAACTCTCTCACGACTTCTTCTTCACTAGCTTGCAACTGAAAATAATAGAGACCAGCCATATAAATATCATGTTGATAGCGAGGAATTCCAGCTGGTCGAACTAGCTTATGGAGATGAGAAAAGATTTGTAAGAAATCCCTCTCCTCAAATCGATTCAAGGGATACCAAAATAAATGGGCTAAAGCCGCATCCTCAAAGCGCTGCCCGTCCTTTTCCGTATAATTTACTGGGGCCTCGCCTTGGGGAAGTTGTTTAAACAAAATTTCATAGCCATGATCTATTAATTTTCTAAAAGCCTCTTGGGACCAAGTCTCGTTCGCCAGGTCACGAAGATCATCCGGAAGCTTAGTCTCTGCAATCTTCAAGTTATCTAAAAATTCTCGAAGCTCGGCCTGGAGTTTTGAATCGGAGTTTTCGAAAGCTTGGCCGTAGAGTTCAAAGACTTTCGTAACAAGACCAATCGATGACGTTCGCCTTGCCTCCCATTCTTCCCAGGCTCCAGAATCATGCATCCACCAAAAGCAAAGTCTCTTAAAAAAAATTGGTAAGCCCACGAGATATTCCCAGTGTGCCGGCTTTAAATCCTGAATATTTAGTAAACTTTCTTCAAAGGCTCGATAAGTAACGAGCATACTTAAAGCTAAAGCATCATTCTGCTTATGATTCCAAAGTTCTTCGACCCTAGGCCCGTCCGGCAAATCTAAAAAAACGGGTCCCAGGTCATCAGCATCCAAGCGAATATAGGGCGATCGAGTCCCCGCGTCCGACTTGAAGTGTAGACCAGGATCACGAATATGATCATACAACCGAGTTAACTGCTCGGGCGATGACATCGCCTCCAGCATTCCCAGCGCGACACGCCTCGCTTCTTCCCTTCGCCCAAGCGCAACTAAACCTTCAAAGATACGCGCAAGATCTCGAATCCAAATCGCACGTGCATAACCTCCGCGCGATCGATCTATCGCAGCAGCCACGACCATCCCGTTGTCTTGAACTTTAATATTAAAAGTCCCCCACCGCTCCTGAAACGCCTTGATCAGCCGATAACTTTGAGCACTAAGGCCTCCCGCTTCGCGTAGTATGGCTCCAACCTCTGTATTGTTTACCAAAACTTCCCGCATAGACTTGTCGGAAAGCTTGACACCAATCGATTCGGGTTGATGTTGTCGGGCAATGGACAAAATATCAGAAAAAAAACTTTCGCAAGATCGGCTCCTTGCTTCGGTATCAAATGAAGAGAAGGCCAAGGACAAACTCATAAAACAAATCACCCTGTAACAAGCCTTTGAACATTCCCCGCTCAATTCACCCGTCTCCCATCCAAGATATAGGGTCGAACTAACTACAACTGCAGGTCGGATCGCAATTCATTTCCATCTTGGACGATGGGTTTTAGGACGGAGAGCAAAGCATTCGATTCAGCTTCTTTAAGTTCAGGCAAGGCAATCTGGAGAATAACATATAAATCTCCGGCCTTTCCTGTTTTGGGGCTCTTTACGCCCTTACCGCGAAGCTTAAGACGCCGTCCACCAGAAGAGTTCTTAGGAATTTTAAGATCGACTTTGCCTGAGGCGGTAGGCACGGTAATACTCCCACCTTCAATAGCCTCTTTGAGGCTAATGGGCACGGATAGCTCAAGGTCGTCGCCCTTACGCATGAACGAAGAACGAGAATCAACTTTACAGGCTAAATACAAATCGCCCCCATTTTTTCCTTTACCTGGAACACGAATCTTTGAGCCCGTCTCAACGCCGGACGGAATGCTCACTTCAATAACGCTGCCTTCCAAACGAATGCCCTTTTTGCAACCTTGGATGCTTTCGGCAAAACTTAAAGGAATCTCCATCTCAATATCTTGAGCTCTCGGATGCGAGCGTCGTGCTCCTGAAAAAGCTCCCGTAAAAATATCCCCGAGGATGTCTTCCATATTGAATCCATAATCAGACATTCGCCCAAAATCATAACCACCCTGTCCGGTTCGCGCCTGTGACCAAGCTTGTGAAAACTGGTCGCCAAAATTCCCACTTCCAAATCGATCATATTTAGAACGCTTTTCTTGGTCGCTCAACACCGCATAGGCTTCCGAAATTTCTTTAAATTTGGCCTCCGCGGATGCATTGTTAGGATTCAGATCCGGATGATATTGGCGCGCGAGCTTCTTATACGCCTTTTTGATCTCGGCTTCGCTGGCCTCTTTTTTGACGCCTAGAACCTGATAATAATCTTTTTTTGCCATGGATATAGCTTAAAAAATGAGGTCTGGAAGGCCGAAAGTCAATGGGGAGCTGTTATAAATGCTCAATACCCTAGCAGCTGAATGGGCTCACCCTCTTCGTCATCGGCTGTTTTAATTAATGGTTGGAGACGACGAGCCAGGTCCATAAAACATCTGCCAGCAGCAGTGTCTTCGAATTCCAAAAGATAGGGCTTACCTTCATCGCAAAGCCTGCGAAGTTTGGGGTCGATAGGAATATCGCCAAGGTAGGTCAGGCCCAATTTTTGGCAAAATTCTTTGACGCCGCCACGCGAAAAAATTTCTTCGTGATGGTCACAATTGGGGCAAACAAATTCACTCATATTTTCAATCAAACCAAGTACCGGAATCTTAAGATGCTGAAACATCGCATACGCTTTATGTACATCAATCAAAGATACTTTCTGCGGTAAGCTCACCATCACGGCACCTGTAAGAGGCATTGTCTGGGCTAAGGACAATGGGGCGTCGCCCGTTCCTGGAGGTAAATCGACGAGCAAGACATCCGTACCCTCCCAATTAACGTCCTGATAAAACTGTTGAATTAATTTATGAATCATAGGGCCACGCCAAATCAGGCCCTGGCCTTCATCTACAAAGAATCCTGCGGACATCAAATGTATACCATGAGCATCAATAGGTTGAATTTTTTGATCGATGATCATTGGCTTTTGACCTTCGACACCCATCATCGTTGGAATGCTGGGCCCATAAACATCACAATCCAAAATCCCTACTTTATACTTCAGTTTTTTAAGCGCCATGGCGAGGTTCACTGTTACTGATGACTTTCCAACCCCACCCTTCCCAGAGCCGATAGCGATCATCGAACCAATTTTGGGTGGCTTTGCCTGAGGCGCTGCCGTCTCGTTAGTTACAAAATTGACGACGACTCCCGCTTTAGGGTGGTGACCGTGAATGGATTTCTGAATTTGATAACGCAAACTTTTTTCGTATGTCGGATTGGCCTCAGGCAATTGAAGTTCGATAAAAACTGACTGTTCTTTCACTTCAAGTTTTTTGAGATATCCAGCCTCTAATATATTTAGCTTTTGGCCTGGAATCCTCACTTCCGTTAGATGCAAGCGAATATGCGAAATGTCTAATAAATGCTCTGCCATAGATACCAAGAGACTTATAATCGATGCGCCAATAAAGACAAGTCAGAAGCTCAGATATGAGTAATCCCTATCCCTTAGCTTCGCTCGGCCAAACAAAAATCCTCTGGGCATTGCGCATCTGATTGAAAACAAAGCGATCGGCTATGCGCGCCCCACCCGAGACATCAAAGGGTGATTTATATAAACCACCATCATTATAATGTCCCTGCTTGCGAACCTGATCGAGAGCGGTAACTCGCTGATCACATAAGAATCGCAGCAAGCCATGCAAACAATCTGAAGCCATTTGTTCTGAGAGCCTTAATCGAACGGCTGATTCATAGGCCTCCGTAAGCAATAAGGCTGTTGGAATCGTCGATTGATCATAGGTCCAAGAATCTTGTTTTGAGGCTTCCAAGACCAAGCGATCTGCCACACTATGACTCAGTCCCTTATGCTGAAGAATAACACCTAACAACTCAAATGCATGGACAGAATCACCTCGTTCGATGGCATCATCAAGACGCAATACCAATTGGTTTTTTGAAACGTTCATAGAGTTACCCTCTAAAACCCTTGCGTTTGAAAATGCAGATACTCGCCCCAAACTTAGCCGCTGACAAAGTCGCGCAAGTTCAACCAAACTCATGGCCAAATAAAAACTTTGGCTTGAATGTCGCCAGCGCGCCGCAGCTCTAAGAGAAGCCGCGTACTGCAAACTTTGGGTGGCCCAGGACCAGGCTTCCCATTTCATCCCCGCCAAGACCCGGCCTCGAGCCAAATCTAAAGTCTGAAACAATTGCTCCAAGCTATGGCCCTTCTTTGCTTGATCAAGCGTCCATTCCCACGCGGATTCTGCGCCTTCCTCTGTAAGGCGTCTCCAAAGCTCTTCCGTAGCTTCCGTGGATAGAGCGGGCCCGGCTAAATCGGGAGCTTGCAAAGACTTAGCTTCTGTCAAACTTCGCGCTTTATTAAAAAACTCCGAAGAAACCAAGTTCAAGCCAGCTCGCCAAAATCTTTCGAAGGCTCTTTTCATAAGAACGTCAGTTCGTCTCCAAGCAAAAGCAAAAGACAAATCTATCGATTTCATGATTAAGGAGGTTGTTAATATATCATCTTCGAATACAGCGGCCTCCACCAGGGCCTCCAGTGCTTTCGTTCGAGTACTTCGATTGCCCATCAAAAAGATAAACGAAGACCAAGCACGCTCATAGGAAGTCACTCGTCTTGCGTCGGGACGAATAAGCTCAATGAATTCCTCAATCGTGCTTCCCCGTGCTTCAATGGGCTGAGGAACATTCTCCTTTAGGGGATTTTTTCCGTCGCCCCTAAACAGTGCCAATGAAAACACGCCCTGCGCCAGAGGCAACCACTCGTAACTTTCGCGCAAGAAATTAGAGGCTTGATACGAGTAGAATAAGTGCATGAGCGCTCGGTCCGTTTCATCTGTAGACTCACTTGTGCGACTCAGCTCGTCCACGACAGCCTCAAAAATATCGCGGCAGGTCTTTTTGCGATCAAGGCAAAAAATAAGGTTTGTAAAAAACTCCCTCTCAAAATAAGGATCGGCGATTAATCGAGTCTTTTCATTGAACCATCCCTCAATATCACGAACGACACTTTCTTCTGCGATCATAAACCACCAACTCCGCTATTTCTTGATAAAACCAGGTTCCGTTAAATTATAGGAAAAATATTTTTCAACTTCTTCTCGACTCAAATAACCCATCTCCACGACAAGATCCGCAATAGCCTTGTCCTCCTTGAGAGCTTTTTTTACAACTTCTGCGGCTTTTTGATACCCCACCACTGTATTTAAAGCCGTGGCCAAACCCATAGAAGAAGCAAAATAAGCACGACAACGTTTTTCGTTAGCCGTAATCCCTACCAAGCATTTTTCATTCACAACACTCAATCCATTCGTAAGAATCCTCAAACTCATGACGAGATTGTAGGCAACGATTGGCATCATAACATTAAGCTGAAACTGCCCCGCTTGAGTGCAATAACTCACCGTTGAATCTTTGCCGATTACATCAAAGAGAACTTGATTGAGCATCTCCAGCATTGAGGGATTCACTTTGCCCGGCATAATTGAAGAGCCTGGTTGAACAGCAGGCAAATTAATTTCTTCCAATCCAGTAGTGGGCCCCGAACTCATTAGACGCAAATCGTTTACGATTTTCGTTAGTGTCAAAGATAGATTGCGCAGCGCAGCCGAATAAAAACTGCAGTCCGACATATTTTGTGAGAGTTCCACAAGATTACGACCTCGCTTGAGCTTCAATCCCGTAAGCTGCGAAAGTTCCTCCGCCATTTTTTGAGCATAGTCAGGGTGAGAGTTCATACCGGTGCCCGAAGCCGTACCGCCAATATTTAAAAAGCTTAGTTCCTCAGCCGCAAATTCCAATCGCTTCAAGTCTTTTTCGACCGAATCGGCAAAGGCCCCAAAGGCTTGGCCCAAACGCATAGGCACGGCATCTTGAAGGTGCGTTCGTGACGAACTTAATACTCGATCAAATTCTTTTGCTTTGATCTGAAAGATAGCGACACATCTCTTGATGACCTTGATGAGTTCCTGATGGCCTAAAAGACTGCTGATCCGAATGGCAGTAGGAAAGCTATCGTTTGTAGACTGCGCCATATTCACATGATCGTTGGGGTGAATAAATGAATAATCTCCCAACTTTTTGCCCGACTTCAATAAGGCTAAATTCGCCAGGACTTCATTACAATTCATATTGAAGGATGTGCCCGCACCGGCTTGATACACATCGACGACAAATTGCTCGTAATGCTTGCCGTCCTTCAATATTTCATCCGCAGCAGCTTGAATGGCCTTGGATTTCTCCGCGTCAAGCATTCCCAAAACTTGGTTTACTTTGGCCGCCGCGCGCTTAATCATCACATAGCTGCGAACAAAAATATCAGGTTCCATAATCCCGGAAACCTTCCAGTTTTCAACGGCTCGTTGTGTTTGCACTCCGTAGAGGGCCTTCTGTGGGACTTTAAGTTCACCGAGAGAATCAATCTCGATTCGGAATTCTCCAGACATAGCCTCAAACTTAGTGAAAACAAGCCCCTAGCTCAACGAATTTAGCAAGCTTTCCAAAGGCCAGCAAAAATCCGACCCAAAGCCCCAATTTTACGCTAGGATCAAATAGATATGAAATTAGATGTGGTTTTCAAAGAAATGGAAAGTACCCCCAGCATCCAATCTCGCGTCGAAGAAAAGGCCAAAAAGCTTGAATGCTGGGTCGCTGCGGATGAATACATTCGAGTGGTCGTCGAAGCTAAATTTAAAGGTCAACAGCATGCCGCTGAAATTGCCTGGCACGATAATAAGCTGGGTAAAGATTTTTTCGCCAAAGCTGAAGGACACGATCTTTATGCTCAAATCGATGAGGTTTTTGACAAAATCGTTAAGCAAGTAAGTCATGCCCACGAAAAGCAAGTCGATAAGAAGCGTCATTTTGAGTCCGCTAAAAAAATGCAGAATTAAGTCCTCGATCGGTACAACTTTAGTTTTTTAAGGTGCTTTGTCTGAAGACGCAAAGCCACCTGACCAACGATAACGAGACAGATGCCGATCATCGAATAAAGTGTCCATTGAAAATTCTCATACAAAGATGAAACAAAGAGCGCCACAATAGGAATGATGATCGAGGTGTAAGCGGCTCGATCAGCGCCAATCCTATCGATGAGACTCAAATAGGCACCAAAAGCCACGACCGTACCCATAATACTTAAGTAAACCATTGAGATCGCATAGCTCGGACGAGGATCAAAAACCAAAGAGTCCCCTCTTATGACAAGCCCATAAAGAAGGTTGATCGTTGCTCCAAATGCCATGCCGTAGGCATTGGTGATCATAATGCGCGTCGCCTTTTTATCCTGAATTTTTTGGGCAATTATGTTCCCAATCGAAGCAAAATAGGTCGCCACGATACCGAAACCAAGGCCCTTAAATGTCGCCTCGGTCCAAGACATTCGATTAAGTTCAGTCTCAAAAACTAAAGCTACCCCAAGGACTCCGATACAACTTCCAATCCAAACAAACCACCCAGGTTTTCGCTTCAAAAAAATCCTAAAATTAATGACGTTTACGACACTCAGCAAAGAAAACAAAAGCGCTACTATCCCCGAGGTAAGATACTGGGTTGTGATATAGGTGAGAAGGTAATTGATTCCGAACATACAGGTGCCCAAAGCAAAAATAGGCAATAGCTTTGAAGGTTTAACTTTGATGGGAATTTTTCGAATCAAACAGATCCCAAATAATATCGCGCTCGCCAAATAGAATCGGTAACTCACCGAAATCTCTGGAGGAACAACGCCCAACTGAAACTTGATCGAAAACCAAGTCGTCCCCCAAATCAAAATGACGAGAATATAGAGAAAAATGGTCATGAATCGAGTCAATCTAGATCAATCAAAATGCTTAGCAAGCAAACTTACAGAATATTCGATGCGATATCGGCTAACTGCGAGCGCTCACCTTTGGACATAACCATATGAGCGGCTAACGGGCTGTCCTTAAACTTTTCAGCAACATAGGTCACCGCATTGTTCGATGCATCGATATAAGGATTATCGATTTGATAGGGATCTCCCGTAAGCACAATCTTTGTGCCCTCACCCACACGCGTAATAATGGTTTTGATTTCATGGGGTGTGAGATTCTGCGCTTCATCAACAACAATCCACTGATTAGGAATCGTTCGACCTCGAATATAGGTTAAGGCTTCAATTTCCACCTGACCAAATTCCATAATGGTTTTGTAATTCACACGACGATCACGAGAGGCCTTCGACGATAACAAAAATTCAAAATTATCAAAAATTGGCTGCATCCATGGACGAAGTTTTTCCTCCATCTCACCAGGAAGATAACCAATGTCCTTACCAAGCGGGAAGATCGACCGTGACACAGCCATTTTGGTATACAGCGATTCTTCCAAAACTTTTGTTAAACCTGCGGCCAATGCCAGCAATGTTTTTCCGGTTCCCGCCTTACCGACAAGCGTTACCAATGGAATCTTATCGTTCATGAGCATATCAAAGGCAAAACGTTGCTCTTTGTTTCGTGCGGTCAAACCCCAAAGGCCTTTTGGGAACTCCATGATCGGAATGACACGCTTTCCTTCGCTATCGTAGCGAGCCAAGGCTGTATTCTTTTCGTTGGCCTCGTCTTTTAATACAAAATATTGATGCGGAAAGGCTTCTAGCTTTTCCATGACGAGTTCCCGCTTTTTGTAAAAAGATTCGAGATCAGAAGCCGAAATTTTTAGCTCCTGCCAGCCTTTTTCAAGCTCATCAATACTGACGTGATTATCTGGATTGTAATCCTCAGCCGCCAGTCCATAAGCATCCGCACGAACCCGAAAACTTACATCTTTACTGACTAAAACCGCCTTTTTCTTTTGACGAATCAACTCCAAGGCCGTCATCAAAATAAAGCTATCCCCTTGTAGGCCTAATCGAGCGCCGCCAACACTTTGGTAAATTTCCTCGGAGATTTCCTGAACATACACTCGAATATCGCCACCAACGCGAGGCTTGGCTGAAGGATACAATTCTTGGGCAGCAATTTGAAGTGGCACCCCTTGAGCGAGGTTTCCAAACTTCCTCATAGCATCGAGCATTCGAGAAAAGGTTCTGGCGTTCTTGCCTTTTTCATTTAACTCGCGCTTAAAGCGATCCGCCTCTTCAATGACCTTAATGGGAATCACAACATGATTGTCCCCGAAGGCAAAAATCGAATTGGGATCATGGAGAATCACATTCGTATCAATTACGAAATGTTTCTTCTCATTTATAGATGTAACGCGGTCACCAAAAGTTGAAGTTTGCATAGAGCTTGTCAATACCCTTTAACTACGACATATGCCTTTTTTAAAATCAACGATAAAAGACGTTGGCCTCCAAATAAAGAGGCCTAGAAGAGGCGTGCGGAGCCTGTTATAATTGAAGTTGGGGAAGGACTTTGGGAAAAGAGATCAAAGAACAAACTTCAGGCTCACCACTTTTTTTGGATCCTTATGAACTTAGGATCCAAGATGAGGTTGAGGAATTCTTGCAGGATCTTACTTTGGAGTTTCCTTTCCAGCAGATTTTCGAAACCTTGCGCCGCTTTGAGTTTTATGAGCGCTACGGCAGCAAGGTTATTCCCTTACCAAAAGTTTCCGCAAAAAGCCCCACTCACGAAATAAAGGATATCCGTGACAGAATCCTTGAGTTCCTAGACAAACTCGAGACAGAATTCGGGCAAAAGTATGCACCGGTGATTCAAAAAAGTTTTCATTATTATACGGAGACAACTCGAGAAACTGAATAGCGAGCCCGGACAAAAAAAGAGCCGGATCCCTTTCGGAAGCCGGCTCTTTTAATATTAATTCGGGGACAGGTTACATCATACCTTCCATGCCACCCATTCCGCCGCCCATAGCGGGAGCAGCAGACTTCTTCTCTGGCTTATCAGCGATCATAGCTTCAGAAGTCAAAAGAAGTGAGGCAACCGAAGCCGCATTTTGAAGCGCGGATCGAGTTACCTTAGTCGGGTCAATAACACCGGCTTTGATCATATCTTCGTATTCTTCTGTGGCAGCATTAAAACCGTAAGCACCCTTTTCGTTTCTGACTTTTTCAATAACGATTGAGGCTTCAATTCCTGCATTGCCAGCAATTTGACGAAGAGGTTCTTCGAGAGCTCGTCGAATAATCTTCACACCAAACATCTGCTCATCAGAAAGCTTTAAGCTATCCAGAGCTGCTAGGCATCGAATTAAGGCTACACCACCCCCAGGGACGATACCTTCTTCAACCGCCGCGCGCGTTGCATTCAAGGCATCCTCAACACGAGCTTTCTTCTCTTTCATTTCAGTTTCAGTTGCCGCGCCAACATTAATGACCGCAACGCCACCGACTAATTTAGCCAATCGCTCTTGAAGCTTTTCTTTATCATAGTCCGAAGAAGTAGAGTCGATTTGAGCTCGGATTTGCTTAACGCGAGCATCAATAGCCTTCTTCTCACCAGCGCCATCAACAATTGTCGTATTATCTTTATCGATAACAACTCGCTTAGCATGGCCCATTCGATCCAAAGTAATAGACTCTAAAGTTGTCCCAGTTTCTTCCGAAACTACTTCAGTTCCCGTCAAAGTAGCGATGTCTTCCAACATAGCCTTGCGACGATCACCAAATCCAGGAGCCTTAACGGCAGCACAACGAAGGGTTTTGCGGAGGTTGTTAACAACCAAAGTTGCAAGCGCTTCACCTTCAATATCTTCAGCAATAATCAACAGTGGTCGACCACTTTGAGCCACCTTTTCAAGGACTGGGATCATATCTTTAAGATTAGAAATTTTCTTTTCGTGAACCAAAATAAAGGCGTCTTCCAATACCGATTCCATTCGCTCAGCATCGGTTACAAAATAAGGTGAAAGATAACCACGATCGAATTGCATTCCTTCGACAACTTCCAAAGTTGTTTCCATGGATTTTGCTTCTTCAACAGTGATCACACCTTCCTTGCCAACTTTATCCATAGCCTGAGCAATGATATCACCAATGGTGCTATCACTATTGGCAGAAATCGTTCCAACTTGAGCGATTTCTTTTTGAGAGTTACAAGGCTGAGAAAGCTTCTTCAAGGAAGTCACGATTGACTCAACAGCTTTATCAATGCCTCGCTTCAATTCCATTGGATTGTGACCCGCGGCAACAAGCTTGGATCCTTCTCGGAAAATTGCTTGAGCCAAAACCGTAGCAGTAGTGGTACCATCACCGGCGGTATCAGAAGTCTTCGAGGCAACTTCCTTAACCATCTGAGCGCCCATATTTTGGAATTTGTCTTCCAATTCGATTTCTTTAGCTACCGTCACACCATCTTTGGTGATTGTTGGAGAGCCAAAAGAGCGCTCAATAATTACGTTTCGTCCTTTAGGTCCAAGAGTTACCTTTACGGCATTGGCCAAGGCGTCAACACCTTCCAACAAAGACTTTCGACCCGAATCACTAAAATGAATTTCTTTCGATCCCATTTTTAAACTCCTTCTTTCTTAAAAAAAATTAAACCAAAACTCCGAGAATATCTTCTTCTCGCAAGATTAAATGTTCTTCGCCATCAATCTTAACTTCTGTGCCGGCATATTTTCCGAACAAAATTCGGTCGCCAGCTTTGACTTCGGGGGTCACTTTGGTGCCGTTTTCAAGAATTTTTCCATTTCCAACAGCAATGACCTTACCTTCCATCGGCTTTTCACGGGCACTATCAGGAATTAAAATCCCGCCCTTTGTTTTTTCCTGCTCATCAACTCGCTGTACAAGAACTCGATCTTGTAATGGTCGAATATTCATTTGAACCTCCTTCACACCAAATAACGTAAATAAAAAATACCACTAATTATTGGTCGCTAGGGAAAAGCGACCAATATAGCCTCCAGACAACACTGCCCAGCCGACTCATGTGAAACTTAGAGCGCGCCTCTTTAAAGTCAAGGTAAGGAACTTCATATTTCTGGAAATTTTAGGGCTTCGATGCCTCTCTTATCGAAATTGTCCTGTAATTTAAGGAACTTAGGATGGATCAATAAGGTAGCCGGTTAAGGCGGAGGCAACGTATTCATCGAGCTCAACTCTAAATTCCTCGGCCAAGCCAACAAACCTCGCCGCCAACCCGGCCACGTGAATTCGACTCACGCCGACAAAGTAGGGGACCGAGTAAAGCACTTCAGCTTTTGCCTTAATCGGACCTCTTCGACCCGGAATAAGCAATTCAATCTCAACATGAGTGCCTGTGGGCGGTGGATTCATATCGCGAATAAAAACTCCATCTCGAGAAAGTGTAAAAGTGTTTGAAGAAACTTCACGACCATCAACACGATACACCACAGGCAAGGTCACAAGCGCACGAGGGTTTCGCCGCATCATGGTTACAGAGGGCTGCATAATAAAGGACTGAACAACGTACAAGATCTCTTCCTGACTCGCGCCTTTACGAATAAGAGCCTTAATACCCAGTTTATGAAGCTGGGCTTTTATTTTTTGATCGAGAGGCACATCCGTAAAGAGGACAATTGGAAATTGGCTCAGACCTTCCTTTTTGATTTTGGCGAGCATTTCCCAGCTTTTCGGATCCTTCGTGAGAGATAGCATCATCAATCGGATATTTTCGCTATGCTTTAGACTTTCGACATAAGCTTCATCGGCACTTCGAACCCAGGTAACGGCGTACTTAGGATCCACCAACATATTTTGAATAATACGTCCGAAAAATTCTTCGGCCTCAAATAAAACAATTCGATGCTTCCTCTTATCTTGAAGTCCGTTGCGTGCCGTCCGACAAAGTTCGGCATAGTTTTTTCCATCCGTCGGATAGACAGAAAAGCCGAAGTGCTGAAAACCGGCCTGAGCCAATTTAAATTCTAAAACATTGGATCCAGGCTTATTACATTCAAAACCAAGAATTACAAATCCGTCTTTTTCTGCATCAATAACGACGTCGGAATTACGGAAACAACTTAGCAATTTATCGACTTGAGATTGACGGAAGGCGGCTCGTTCGTCCGCAGCTTTGAGCTGTAAATTTTCTGGGATATCCACAAACCCGAGAGTGAAAGGCCGATTATTTCTCGAGCATCTCTGCACTTCGATCTCAACCATAGGTTCCAATAGGCTCAAAGGATATAATTTCTTTTGATAACCCTCCTCTGATGGATAGGAATTAACTGACGCCGGTGTGGCTTCTGACGACTGAGACGGAAGAGAAACTTTCATGACGGGGTCGTTGTCCACTTCAGGATTTGGATTTTTCTTTTTAAGCTCTTCCTTTTTCGCTACCACCTCTTGAGAGGAAGCTCGTTGGCGCAATAATTTTCGAATGGCTTTATCAAGTTCAAGTTCTACAAGACTGATATCTTCAAAGGGCTTGGCGAGCAAACTGCTCGCACCCAACTCCATGGCGCTCTGGGCTACCTCGCCCGTCGGATAGGCCGTCATAACGATTAACTCGGGGCTCTTTTCGAGAGATAAAATATCTTCGAGCATTTCGATGCCCGTCACGCCGGGCATATGAACATCCGTAAAAACAATATCGACGCCACCTTTTATAATGAATTGCATCGCATCATCAGGCTTTGAGGCCGTCGAAACCTGACATCCTGGAACAAGGCTAACAATCTCCTTCAGAAGACCAAGGATCGTAATATCATCGTCGACAATGAGAACGTGAAAGCTGTAATCCGGCTGTGAAGCAATTGGCTTCATTACTGTATTCACTTCTCCTTTGCGCCCTTCACGGAATCTTTTTTGCTTTCGTCATTCAAGTTCTCAGTAAAGCTTTGCAAATCAATTCCGGGAGTTTCAGCTTTTATGGATGTTGAGTGAATCGCACTCCCAATAGCCGAAACCAAGTCATCAATATCGACGTCAGCCGCCGTGTCCGAACCATCTGCGGGTACCGCTACCCGATCTCCTTCAGGAATCACGTCACCAAATTCCATCATCTTTGTCCCAGGTAAAAGATCTTTGGGAGCGTCAGGAGCTGGCTCACTATCTTCTATACTATCTAAGATTCCGCCCAGCGTCTTGACGCTCTGCTCTTCGGGCTTTGAGTCATCTTCCAGAGCTTCATCCAAACTTTCTTGCACCATGCTATTTAAAAGATCTGCTTGAATGGGCTCCTCTTGAGCTGGCTGTGGGGGTGGAGGCAAGTCGATACTAGTTTCAACCGCGACAAACTCTTCTGTTGGCAAGCTCTCCGCAATAACTTCAGCCGGAGCCTCCACGATAGGTGGCGGCGGTAATTCAACTATTTCTTCGCTTTTCTTAGGAAGATCCTCTGCCCCAGCCACACGATTTCGTCCCGATCTCTTTGCATGGTAAAGAGCCTTGTCCGCCAGTTGAATCAATTCGGCAGGATCATCCGCATGATCAGGAAAAGTTGCAACGCCCACGCTGACCGAAACGCAACCCAGCGGTTGCTGATCCGCATGATCAAATGCATAGGCCTGGATCGCCTCACGAACGCGCTCTGCCTTAACTTTTGCCCCATCATAGGGTGTAAATGGAAGAATCATTACAAATTCTTCGCCACCGTAACGAGCTACAATATCGGTCACACGTTTCATGTTGTCGCCAGAAGCGCCTTCGTGCCTCGCCAAGAGAGCCGCCAACTCTTTTAGCAACTTGTCTCCGGCCGGATGGCCATGCGTATCATTGTAATGTTTAAAGTTATCCACATCCATCAGGACAAGACTGACAAAACTTTTTTGACGTTTGGCTTGCGAAAATTCCTGCCGAATACGCTCTTGAAAATAGCGGTGATTATATAACTTAGTAAGACCATCTTTATTGGCCAAGCTAGCAATTTCTTTGTGATACATCACTTTTTGGTAGCAAGTTTCCACCTGATGTATAAAGGCCTTCGATAGATTGGGATTTCTATTCTCGTAGACGAGGGCATCTGCCACTCGCCCATCATATTTAAACAAATTTATAGAAATTTTTTGATAGTCTGTGAGAACTTGATCGAGTTGCTCAATATCTTCAATCGGCTCAGGCTTTTCGGCTGTGCCGTTCGTCTCCAGACAATGCCACTTTCCATCCTGATGGGACCACCAGCTTGCCTTGAGCTCCGGATAGTCAAATAGTCTTGGAAGATTTTTGAGGCAAGATTTGAAAAGCTCTTCCACTTCCAAAAGACCGCTAAGTGGTGCAATGGAGGACAGTAATAATTTAAGATCACGCCCCGCAAGTTTGAGACGCTTCAATAGTTCAGCGTTTTGCTGACGCAGCATAATTCGCTCCGCCACTCGCTCTATCTTTTTGGGAACAACCGAAATATCTTCAAAGGGTTTATTTAAATAATCGTAGGCGCCCAACTGCACAGCCTTCACAGCTGTCTCGAGTGTCGCATGGGACGTCATGATAACAAACTCAGTACTACTAAAATCCTTTTTGACGGCTTCGAGCAACTCGATCCCCGTCATCTCCGGCATATTGATATCGCTCAAAATAATATGAACAGGTTTTTTCTTTAGACTCTCTAAAGCTTCCTTTCCATTTTTGGCCGAACTCACATCCCAACCATCATCCTTAAGGACTTCTGTAAGCCAGCCACGAATCGAATCTTCGTCGTCAACAACGAGTATGCGGACCAATGATTTTTTGTACTCCAATCCCATTCTTAAGCCGTTTTCTTCTCTTCTGTTTCCGCCTCACCCTCATCCGCGCCAAAAGCGGGCAACGAAATCGTGAAGGTTGTTCCTTTGCCTTCGGTGCTATCAACGTCAATATTTCCCTTATGATCTTTGATGATACCTATGGTCACCGATAAACCGAGTCCCGTCCCCTTGCCCACTCCCTTTGTCGTGAAGAAAGGTTCAAAAATACGAGCCTGAACCTCTGCAGACATTCCACAACCCGTATCCGAAATCATGATCATGACCTGCTTATGTACTTCATCAAAATGCGTGCTAACACTAAGTGTACCCTTTGACTCCATCGCATGTTGAGCATTGAGCATCAGGTTAAGCATGACTTGCTGGATCTGATTCATATTTCCGTTTACGAAAATCGGCTTTCCTTCCAAGGCATAAACTTGAACGATCTTGATTCCGGAAACTGTAATCTGATGCTCAACTAAACGTACAGAATCCTGGACGGCCTTGTTGATATCAATCTTTTGAAGATTAGCTTTTTCCTGCCGGGCAAATCGCATCAAATTCTCCACAATTTCTTTGCAGCGCGTCGTTTCCTTTTCAATAATCTCCATATAGTTGAAGACTTCGGGCCGATCTTCGAGCTTCTTTTTGGCCATCTGAGCGTAACCTAAAATACCTGCCAAAGGGTTTTTTACTTCATGCGCAATCCCCGCTGACATTTGACCGAAGGCTGACATTTTCTCAGACTGAATAAGTTTTTGTTTGGCTCGGTTGAGTTCCCCATCTCTCTCCGAAAGATCGTGAAGCATTCGATTGAAGCCTTTTGCGAGCTTTCCCACTTCGTCATTAGACTTAACATCGACGCGGCCAGAAAATTCGCCTTTACCGACGAGAGTCATAAGATCTGAAAGTTTTCGTAAAGGAGAGGTAAAGCGATGTGCCATGAAGATAATTACATTGATCACGAAAATAAGCACAATCAGCCCAACAATACCACTTTGCCATTGAATTTTTTTGTGTCCCGCTGTGAGATTTTTATAAGGCTCTTGCAAGATAAGTGTTAAACCTTGGCCTGCTTTGAATTTCTTCATATACGACAGTTGCTCTTCCATTTGGAGCGGCTCGATGAGCTCAAGGCGCTCCTCCCCAACATTGAGTGCTTTAACGATTTCCAATGTTTGATCATCGGAAAGAATAATCTTACTCGGATCCCATCCCTCTCGAGTCGAGAGAAGCAAGTTTTGATGCGAATCAATCAACATCAGTTCTTGGCCATCTCGAGATTGAACCTGTTTATAAAGCGAATCGGCAAAAATTTCTGCAAGCGCCACATAACGAATGTCGTCTGTTTCGGAGCTTACTTCCGAACCCAATAAGAACGTCGGCATCAAAGGATCAACCGTAGAATTGAAAAACAGCCAATCATCGCTCTTGCTGAGCACCTGTCGAACTTCAGAAAATAAACTGTCCTTATTTCTCTTTCCAAGCAACTTGTGTGAACTAATTCCAGACTTTTGAAGTGCCTTTGTATTCTCCCACTCAAATACAGGCTTCCCGGTCCAATCAACTATCGTCACCCACGCATAATCGGGAAAGTATTCGGCTTGCAAAGCAAACTCAGGATTTTCCGACCAGCTATCATAGATATAATTCAGTCCGCGGCGATATTCACCAATTTGGCTGATAACAAATTTCGCCACAAGTTCGGAAACTTGTCGATTGGATTGACGAAGGCTTTCTTCCTTATCGGCCTTAACGAGTCGCAAATTGGACACAAGGACACTGACAAAACTGACAATGGTAATGAGCGCGACAACAAGAATGAGTTTAGTACGTAAACTTGCCAAGGAATCCCCCAATGAGCCTACTATTATTATATAAGGAGAACGCCTGGGATGTGAGACCCCTAAGGAAAAGGGCTTAGCCGGAGGGTTGTCCGGCTAAGCCCTTGAAAATAGGAATGAAATCAAAACTAGGGATCTATCGAAAAATCTTATCTTTGCAGCAAACTAAGCGCTATCTGTGCTGAAGTATTGGCTTGAGCCAAGACCGACACACCTGCTTGCTGAAGGATTTGATTCTTCGTTAAATCAGCTACTTCCACGGCCATATCCGCGTCACGAATTTCGGCCTGAGCTGAAGTCAGGTTTTCATTCGTAATACTTAAGCTGTTGATAACCGCTTCCAATCGATTCTGGATCGCTCCAAGATTCGATCGAAGTTCAGTAATCTGCTGAAGCGTTGCATCAACAACGGCCAGTGCATCCTGAGCCAAAGATTGATCCGCCAAGCTAATATTGGCGAGAGCCGAGTCCGGGTCGACGGCAATTACTGTATCGGAAAAACCAAAGGCAGCCGATGAGCTCGTTCCACTTATCAAAATTGACTCAGATGAACGAAGCTGAACAGCACCCGTATAGAGTCCATTTGATCCCGAGTCCAATCCGGCAGAAAGCGTATCCAATACCGTTGACGCGTCAAAAGTAAAGAGATCGACGTTTTCAGTAACATCAATCACATTATAAAAGTACGTCGATGCACCCGTGCTTAAAGCTGCGCCCAGTCCCACAAGAACTGTTCGGCCATCGGAAGCATAAAGCTCAACATCCAAACCATCATCCGACCCGCTCTTCAAGCGCGCCTTAACTCCTGTCGAACTTGAAAATTCGTTTACGCGTTCAATAAACTCGTTAACACTGGCTGCCGTTCCCACAATATCAACACCGTTGATATTGAAATCCCCCGTATTAAACACACCCGCAAATTCTGAGAAATCCATATTCTCATAAGAGATAACGTTTTCTTGAAGATCCGCATAAACACCGGTCTGTCCTGATACTCGGTTAACAGCCCGAGCGATGGCGATCGCACTAAAGGATCGATAGCCACTCGTTGACACACCATCATCCGCTTCACTTACAACAATGGACTCGCCATTAATTGTAAGGTTCGAAAAACCATCTTCAATTTGATGCTGACTACCGGATCGAGTTGCCAAAGCACCAAGAGCTGTGGCTCTCGCGTCCCCAATTGTAAACGAAATCGTCTCACCCTTTTGAACCCCTACTTGGAGTTCAACGGTTGAGAAGGTTCCGTCCAATAGCTTGGTCGTGTTGAAACTTGTTGAATTTGCAATTCGTGAAAATTCTTCAACTAGCTCGCCTCGCTCATTATCCAAGAAACCACGGTCTCTCGGGCCAAGCGATCCGTTAGCGGCCTGAATAGCCAACTCACGAAGGCGCTGTGCGATGTTTGTCATTTCGGCCAAGGCTCCTTCAGCAGTTGCCAAGAATCCGTTAGCGTCGTTTGCATTTCTGACGGCTTGTCGCAACCCGCGAACCTGAGATCGAAGACCTTCAGAAATCGCTAGTCCGGCAGCATCGTCACCCGCTCGAACAATTCGCTCTCCTGAAGCTAATCGTTCGAGGGCCTTATTAAGAGCTCGAGTTGTCTTTCCTAGATTTCTCTGAGCTTGTAAGGCCGCTGTGTTCGTATTGATACGAAGTCCCATGTTTTATTCCTCCCCACTCCTTATGCGTGCGTTTTTACGTCCGTGTTCGTTGTGTCACCAGCGCCGACGATTTTGGCGGCCGGAACAGCAGCCGAAGCTTTAGCTACCGTGGCAGCCTCAGTATCCGCTGTCTGAATAAAGATATAATGCTTAGTCGCGTAACCGGTATTCTCCAGAATAATCTGCTTTCCAGTCATCGTTCTGTTGTTGAATACTAATGGTCCACGCAGATTCGCTGTGATCCTTCTTGGATCCGCAGGAATCGTAAGCATACTTATCACTGTTATATCGTCTTCTGTACTGGCACCGATCTCTCGACGATCGTCTTCTGATAGATCAAAGACATAATCTTTAAAGAATATTCCTGGATCTGTCACAAGAAACCCATATTCCGGATC
>PCXB01000027.1:11807-24597 GCA_002787535.1 Deltaproteobacteria bacterium CG11_big_fil_rev_8_21_14_0_20_45_16 | reverse complement strand
TCCCTGATCACCTGGTGTTTTTTTATCACCCCATTTGAAGAAATGCTCTAAAAACTTCAAGCACTTACGACTTTTTCAGACACGACTAAGTAATTCCTTCAAATCAACTGATTTCAAATCAACAAGATCGCCGCTTGTAAATCGATGGAGAACGCTTCCTATAAAAGTCTGATAGGGAATTCCCAAGCGCTCAGCCTCTGATCTGAGATCAGCCAAGACCTCCGCATCAAGACGAATACTGATGGGTGTTTTTGATGCCTCCGGATCAACTTTTATTTTTCCAGGTCTCTTTTTCAGTTTTGATAATTCATATTCCTTTTTCATAATCTTTTGCCTCCTTAGTCGTTGCTTTGCGGGCGGAAATAATCCGAATGATTGATCCTTCGCGCTCGCAAAAGGCGACGAGCAATAATCTACTTTTTGTAGAATGACCGATGCGAATGAAACGGTCTTCCCGTTCGCTATGCTCAGGGTCGAAAAATTCTAAAGAGTGTGGGTCCGCCCAGACACTCTGAGCCTCTTCAAACCAAATGCCGTGCTTTCGGTAATTGCCTTCATTTTTCAGGTCATCCCATTCGAAGCGCATCAGACCATATTGTATGCTATTGTGTATACAATGTCAAATATGGTGTTTTTGGCAGTAAATGCGGGTCTTAGAATCTTAGACTCGTTCTTGCTTTGAGCCCAATTCTCTTCATCGTAGAAGCGTTGCTTGAAATCGTTTTGTGACTTCATCATGTTTTTCAGCCAATGAGCTATAAGGTTCTGGAAAAACCTTTTCACGAGCGAGCTGATTTAAAATACTGTCGCTGGAATCTTTATCGACCTCTGGCATCCGCGAGTAAATAGGATCATTAAACGCATCTGAGGCTCTGATAATCTTCCAGCCATTTTTTTTGTAGTGATTAATTAAATCGTTCAAAAAAAGAGCGAGTAGAGCATTTTCATGGAGAAGTAGAACATGTTTGACGGGACGACCAACAAGCCCTTGTGCTCGTTTTTCATAAAACTGCGACGCTTCCCAAAGAATTGAAATATAAACATCTCGAAGTTGATCAAGGTTACCTTTCTTTCCTGTTGTTATTGCGCTTTCATATTGCTCATTGAGATCCCAATCTGCGGTATCAATACTAACGTATCCGATTTTGTAGTTCAGCTTATCGAGCGCCTTTTTGATTTGATGACGAGTTTCAGAGGATTTGCCTTGGTCGAGAAAGGGATAGCGAAATAAGGGGACAAAATTTGGGAGATGACGAATAATTTCATCATTTTTTTGAATGTCTTGAATATATGCTTTGGCACCCATCTTATCGGGATGTCGATGGCTAAACGTGTGATTGGAAATAAGATGGCCGGCCTTAGCGTAACGGATCAAATCTTTCCGTCCTGCATTATCAATTCTTTCGCCAACGACAAAGAAGATGGCCTCTTCAACACCGGATTTTTGAAGCCCATGAATAATCTTAGACAGTCGGTCTGGCCTAAGCATGGTTGGCGAATGATCGTGAGGAGCGTCATCAATGGAAATGGCGACCTCTTGGCCGTAACTGATGTCAGAAAAAAACAATGAGACGGCAAAGAAAGAAACCCACAAGCATTTCATAAGCAACTGATATTACTGAAGAGAAGTCACTTTTACGAGAGCTAAAAAAATAGACTCTCCATATGGCTCTATTTTTTGGAAGGCGCGGTCAATTGCCGTGAAAACTTTTCCAGTGAGGGTAGCCCTTTTTGAGTCTGCATAATCACCTCATGCCTTACGAAGTTATAAGTTTTATACACTCCCATTGACAGTCCAAAGAGCAAAGCCAGACCACAAAATGCATTAATTAGATTGCTAAAGTTCATTTCCATTTCTCCTTCTATTTCAATCTCAATCTTCTGAGCTTTCACTCAGCATTTTTAAAAAATGAAAATTTGAAGTGGTCGATGGCGGCACTCATTTGTGAAGTCGATTCCTAGACAAATGTGTGTCTTGAATGTGCCCAGAGTGTGTCAAACTCGCGTGACATACCGTGATGTCCGGTGACGATTTTGAAGTCATCAAGGATTCGGTCTTTCGTATCCTCTTGATTTTATTTACTTCTTGTTTTCGTTACTTAGCGGAATCTTGGGTTCGGCACACGATTGCGACCTGTTGAAGCTGGCGGAGGAGGTGAGATTCGAACTCACGAAGGACTTTTGCCCTTGCCGGTTTTCAAGACCGGTGCCATCAACCACTCGGCCACTCCTCCTGATTTTGGCGCTGCTTTGCCAAGCGCATCTGATATTGATTTCACCAAAGGTGAAATGTTGATTCCAGCTTTGGGTGAATTTTGATTCCCCCTAGAGCAGAACAATGGCGCTAATCTAAGGCCAATTTCAGGGCTTTGTCTTTCATATTCTTCAAAGCTCATATACTTGACTAGTCTGTCTAGATTGTATATAATATGATGATATTATGAAGACTTATTCCATCTACGATGCGAAGGCCAAACTGAGCGAATTGCTTCGCTTTGTTAAGGCTAATGGGCCCGTCGTTATTACAGAGCGAGGAAAACCGATCGCACAGGTCGTCCCCTACCAAGTTGTAAACGAAGCGAGCCTTGAGACGCGACTCCAACAGCTCGAGGAATATGGACTATTGAAACGCCGATCGGAGAGTTATGAGAAATTCAAACCGCTTGCTAAAAAGCCTGGAGCCTTAAAGAGGTTTTTGGAGTCGAGAGATTGAGTAAGGTCGCGTATCTGGATTCAAGTTTCTTGCTGGGGATTCTCTTTCAAGAGGCTTCATGGCAAAAATTGCAAAAGAAACTCGAAGCTTTTGACTATGTTGTGAGTACCCGCCTGATGGAGGCTGAGGTTCGTTCAGCCTTAAAGCGTGAGGACCTCGAACAAGCGGATTTTGATGGCTTGGTTACAGGTCTCGATTGGATTCAGCCAAACGACGAGTTGGGTGAACCTTTGAAGCAGATTTTCGATCACGGCTATCTTCGTGGGGCCGATGCCTACCATTTGGCCGCAGCTCTCTGGCTCGTGGGCGATTTGGCGAAAGATTGTACGTTTTTAAGCCTCGATCAGCAGCAATCCGTCATTGCGAAAAAGCTTGGATTTGCGGTGAACTGAATCCGGACAATTCTTTTGTCAGGCCTCTATAAAGGGCGCTAAGCTCGGATCCATATGTCAGATTGTTGTGAAGTGGGGAATCTAGGTGACAAGAGCCTGCCAAAAGACCCAAAAACCAGTTCAGATAAAAGTTCTGGCTCGCATGAACTTGGCGCCTCGGGGCACGATCACGCCCATCATTCGGTTTCTAAATATCCAATAAAGGAAATCGCCGGCCTGCTATTGGCGGGAATCTCGATGCTATTTTCTATGCCCCAAGTGCTGGGAATGGAAGTTGGCAACTTGAGTTTTGCGATTGCACTGGTATCGAGTCTGATCGTTACCATTGGGCTGGGACTCAAATTTTGGAAGGCCATCCCGAAAATTTTTGGCCACGCCAATATGAACACCTTGGTCGGAATTGGGGTTGCGGCCTCTTATGGACTATCGTTTTGGCAATGGTCGCAAGGTCATCGCGAGCATCTTTATTTTGATTCGGCGGCTTTTGTAGCGGCTTTTGTTTTGTTGGGCCAGTGGATGGAGGGTCTTTGTCAGCGAAAGATTCGTGAAAAGCTTCCTGATCTGTTGTCAGAGATTCCTCAGCATGCACGACTCGTAGATGGGACATCAGTAGAAGTGGGAGACCTTAAGCTTGGAGATAGAATTAGGGTTTTACCGGGCGAGCGAGTCCCGGCGGATGCAAAGCTTCTGTCAGGTGAAGCCGAAGTGGACGAAAGTGTTTTGACTGGTGAATCTAAAATCGTTTCGAAATTAGCTGGCGATCTTCTGTTGCAAGGTTCGGTCAATCAACAACAACCTGTTGAGCTTGAAGTTGCGCAAATAAGTGGCGATTCCTATATCAGTGTTTTAATGGACGAAATGGATAGCGCATTAAAGCGTAAACCACAAATTCAACAACGTGTTGATCGGTGGGCTCGTGTCTTGAGTCCGGCCGTTGTTTTAATAGCTGGTGGTTCGGGGATTTATTGGGGTTACTTTCAGCACAATGTTGAGTTGATGATGCAAACGAGTGTCGCTGTACTAGTAATTGCTTGTCCGTGCGCCGTTGGCATTGCGACGCCAATCTCTCTTCTTGTTGCCCTAGTCCGTGCAGGTCGGAAGGGGATTTTGATTCGAAATTTTGATGCCATTGAAAAGTCGGGAGATGTGAGTATTGTTGCATTTGATAAAACCGGAACGCTGACGTTTGGAAAACCAAAAGTTCAGCGCTTAATGGGGATCGAAAACTTTTCTCATGATGAGATTTTAAAGCTAGCTAGCAGTCTAGAAGTTCATTCGGAGCATCCTTACGCCAGAGCAATCATGGAGGCTGGCCAGGAACGAAGTCTGTCGCCCTATCCTGTGAAGGACTTACTGGTCTCGGCCGGCAAGGGGTTGCGAGCAACCGTGACTCAAGGCAACAAGGAGCAAAGGGTGCTTGTTGGTAATCTGGTTTGGTTATTTGAGAACTCTATTGAGTCGACTCAAGTACCTGAAAAACTAAAATGGGAAGCCGATGGCTCAGAAGATACGGTCATATGGTTGGCTGTAAATGGCGTCATCGTGGGTAATATTTTTATTGGAGATGAGATTCGCCCTGAGGCCGCTCAGGTGATTGATGACTTGGGCGATTCGGGCTACGAAATCGGTCTCATTACTGGAGATGGCGAAAACGTTGCCGCCCATGTTGCCAAAACTTTGGGACTTAAGTTTTTCCACTATGGTGTCGTGCCTAGCGAAAAAGCGACTATCATTCGTAGGCTTTCGGAGAAAAAGAAAAAAGGAATGGATTTTGAGTATCCGAGGGTGGCATTTGTCGGAGATGGTATAAATGATGGACCTGCGCTTACAGAGGCTCAACTTGGTATATCGATGGGGTCGGGTACGGCCCTGGCTCAGAATGTTTCAGACATCGTCTTGGCCTCCAACAATCTGCAGAGTGTTTCGGTGGTTTTCAAAATACTCCGGGAATCTAAGACGTTAATTCGGGAGAACCTATTTTGGGCGTTTGCTTATAACTTTGTGTCGATCCCAATTGCAGCGGGCGTTCTTTATCCCTTTTGGGGGATAAGTTTGCAGCCAAGTTGGGCGGCAGCCGCCATGAGCCTAAGTAGCGTCTGTGTTTTGTTGAATTCGCTTCGAGCAATCCTTCGTTGACCATTTTTTGAGGAAAGTTGAAGATTGGTTGGATATGCAAACCACTTTTATGACTAATATTTTACTGGCCGTCATTGCGGCCCTATTGCTGGTGCTTGTGATTCAAAATGGCTCTAATTCATCTAGATCTTCAGTGTCGATTTCTTCTGGTTCGTATCATGACGAATCAAATGGTGGTGCGGTGAGCTCTGAAGCTGTTCACCCGAGTTTGAAAGAAAACGCAGCTCCGATGGCACAAACGATGGTCTATCAAGCCCTCGTCGGCTTTCCCGAGGGCTGTGATCGCAACCGCACATTGGCCGAGTGTACCTCCGCCGCGGCAGAAGTTGTAAAAAAGGATATTGATAACTTGGCTGCCGGCGGTAAGGGGCCGCGCCAGATTTTTGATGCGGTTATCGAAAAGTATGGAATGGAGGCTTTGACGGCTCAGGCCCAGAGTATCCGTCGAATGAGAACCGGCAAATAGCGGCTAGTGATAGCTTGAATGCAGACCTTCAAAAACTTCGGCACTCTCGCCTGTTTCGGCATCTGCCGGATCGAGCTTTTGAAAGGTTACTAAAATATATAAAAGTTAGAGCCTTCGATGCGACTGAAAAAGTTGCGGATCTGGAGTCAGATACCGAGTTCCGAAAGTCCATCGGCTATGTGATTGCTGGTGGCGTACTTTTCGTTGGCGAAAAAGAAAAACCTTTGGGGATTGCCGTCGAGGATGAATTCTTTTTGGGACGCGCTTTTTCTATTTCAGAAAATAATGTTCGATTGTTGATCTCGACCCATCCGAGAACTCTGGTTGTCTGGTTTCCTAAAGAGATCTTAGAAATTCTATCCTCCAATTCATCCATGTTCGCTGAAATCATCGAGGAGGTTCATGATTCAATATACGACCGAGCCGAGTTGATAGCGGGAGACTCTAAGGGGGCTCAAAACTATCGAGAATGGTTGAGGGCTCATGGGGGCAAGATCATCAGCGATTGGCTTGGTGAGATTGAAAAGAAGCGAATCAGAAGGGAGGAGCGACTTCGTAGCGAAAAGCGCCAGCGCCTTTGGATTTATCAAGCGTGGTTTGTTGGCCTTCTTTTTTTGGGAGCTGTCGGTTTAGAAGCGGCCTATCGTTGGAAATTGGCGAGGAGTTTCTTTTTTCCTGATCTTGTAATTGAGGCCGAGAAAATTTTTAGCCCAGGGTCGAACTTTAATATTGGAATAGGAATTATTGGCTATAGTCTTATTATATTGACGACGACTCATGGCCTTATGAAGTGGGGACTCAAAAAATTCAAATGGAAGTTCAACTACAAGGTGTCTTCCCAGCTTCATATTCTATTTGGTTTTATAGGAACGCTTTTTATTATATTTCATACAGGCTTTCAGATGGTGGGGGCGAACGTGGCCCAGTTTGCTTTGTATGCACTGTTGGTAAGCTTTGCCTCGGGCCTAATCGGTCAATTGATTTCAGCTCAGATTCCCAAGACGATTCAAGGTGAGAAAATAAAACTTGGAAGCCTTAAGAAAGAGCAAGAAGCTTTGCGTAAGAAAGCCGAGCTGTTGATGGATGATCAGCAGTTTATGACTTCTATCGGGATGATATCGTCTTTTCCAGAACGATCATTTTGGGCGTCGATTTTCTTGGCGCCCCTCATGTGGTTACAGGCTGCTAAAGTAAGGCGTTCCTTAAAGACACTGGGACTTGGCAAAGACTCGGCGGCATTGGCTTCTAAATTAATTCGTCGAGAAGCTCAGATGAGGCAGAAAATCAAAAGTTTGGAGATCGCCAATGTGTTTTTCAAACGATGGATGAATATTCATAAGCCGATTGGCTATGCGGTATACGCGCTAGGTGCACTTCATATTTTTATTGCGATGGTCTTATCCTAACTTAGGCGGCGCTTTGGTCTTTGATGGGGGCATCATTTTCTAATCTTTGATTATACACTCGGCCCTTCCATTCGGTTCGCTGCCCCCTCCAGTATCGGAGTGCGGATGACCAAGTCATAAGTAAATAGAGAGTTCCAGCAATAGGTTTAAGCAGCGTCCAGAATGGTGAAAGTTTATAAAATCGAAGAGTCGGAAGATAGACCCCAACCATCGATGCCAATCCGCACGTCCAGTAGAGTTTGGATGCTGTATCGGCATTCGTTTTAAAAATAAGCGCAGCCGGTAACGCCCAAAAGGCTGCGACCAAAATTAAACTGCAAAGGATGAGGAGGACGCTAGAGTAGCGAAGATAAGTAAAAGCAAACCTCGCTACTAAATTCCAGATCTCAGTGAGTTTTTCGTAGGCCCGATGGCTTGTTACGGAGTGAGTCATTCCGGTCCAAGAGCGATGTCCATAACTTTTGACCAGTGCGGCCAAAGTGCAATCATCAATAAAGGCATCCCGAAGAGCGGCAAAACCTCCAATCTCTTCCAATATTTTTCTTCGCACCAGAATGCAGCCGCCGGCAGCTGAAGCAAAATGTCTGTTTGCGGAATTACTTAAATGAAATGGAAAAAGAAGTTTGAAAAAATAAATATAGGCTGGAATCAGCAATTTCTCCCAAAAGTTTTCCATACGCAAAGCGGCCATTAAAGAGATGAATCCCAAGTTCTCTTTCTGCATTTTGGCTTTAAGACTTTTCAAAATGCCTGGAGCCAACTTGATGTCAGCATCATGAAGCAAAATAAATTCAGACTGAATCGTTAATCTCCCCTGCTCGAGTGCCCAAAGTTTTCCAGCCCATCCCGATTCCAATGGCTTTCCGTCGACAATGCTAATGAGTTGAGGGTCATAAGCCTTACGAGCTTTTTCTGCAGTTCTGTCAGCGGATTGATCGTTGACGACTACAACTTTTAGACCTTCGCCTTGAGTTTGAAGAGCGTGAAGTGTTTCGCCAATCTCCGTTTCTTCATTCCGAGCCGGTATAAGTACCGTAATGTCCTGTAAGTCTTCGCCTGCGTCTTTCGGATCGGCTTCAAGCTGCTCTCTTGTGCTCCAGGGTCGCCAAGGTAAGATCAAAATAATCAGCCAAATGCTGGCTCCCAAAAAGGCCAAGACGCTTAACATAAGAAAACCCTGGTATCGAAAGCTTAGGGTCTTGTCACGGTATAAGTTCTCAATACGGCCTTGCCTGCCTCAATTTGAAGGCGATCCCGCCGAGAGTTAAATCCAGGCGCGGAGATTTCAATTTGATACTGGCCTTCAGGAAGTTGAATATTGAGTTTACCAAGGCTGTCGGTGCTTCCGCGAGTTTCTTCATTAGAGGCGAGATTCCGAAGCACAATACTAGCACTTACGGATTTTCCTGAATCGTCCGCGATATTCAAAACCAAATTGCCAATCTTGTTTTTGATACCCTTTTTAAGCTCAATATCAATCGTGACACTTTCTCCAGGTTTTAAAGAGAGGTACTTCGAACTTGGTTCATAGCCGTCCTTAGAAAACTGAATACGTGCGCCTTCAAGAAGAGGGTAGTAGCGCTTGAATCGGCCATCTTCTCCAGTTTTGAAACTACGAATATTCGTCTGCTCAGGAAATCCAATCGTTACTTCGGCCAGTGGCGATTTGGTTTCCGCATCGATGACTCGACCGGTCACGGTATTGTACGCAAGATCCTTTCGAAGATCGGCCAAAGTTTGATTTTTGGAATCCAAATCATCCAGAGTTCGTTGATAAAGTCGAGCATCTACGGCCAGCTCCCCCTCTTTCTTACCAAATTGAGAAAGTCCAAAGCCAACGACAGCATTCCACGTGGGAACTGCATAGGTCTTCGGTTTCTCGGTTACTGCTGTTGGTGTGTAGGTGCTCAAACCCATATCAGCAGCCGCAAAGAGCTCAATATTTTTTTGAGGAAAGGGACGTCCTTTCAGGCCAATCGTAACCCATTTGGGGCTATCCATAAAACCAACGTCTTGAACATAAAGCATATGAACTTCCGTCGAAGGAATTACGACACGAAAAGGAAATTCAATACCCGCACCAGCGCCGATTCCATAGGAGTTAATTGTCTTAGTTGCGAAACGATCGAAGTCTTTGACTGACGGATTGCTTGATTGGTCCCGAGCATTTGTGTCAAAAAATCGGCCTCCGTTTGCAGGAACAAAGCTGGTGTTGAAGTGAGCCCTGAAAGGAATCTTCTGATCGGACCAGTCGGTAGAAAGAGTCAAGGTTGGAACAATATTAGCTGCTTTAAAGAATCGAGTGATTTTAGAAAAATCAACCCAAAGTGATCCGCCCACCGTCATGCGTCGAGCCTGCCAACCCCATCGTTTGCCGAGATCATAGGCGCTGGTCAATGCACTGCTAAATCGGAACAAATTATAAGTTTGGGATTGTGGCCCGAGATCTCGAGCGGAAATATCAAGGCCTCCTTGGGCGCTCAGTTGAAGATAGGGAAGAATAGCATAACCAAAGGCGATCAAGGCCTGTGCCGCTTCTACAGTACGATTATCTTCCAACAAGTCGGTGTCTCGCGCGTATTGAATAGACGTTCGGACGTTATAGTCTCCGACCTCGTACTCATTGGCTGAGAGCAAACGAAACAGCCCCTTTCGAGCGTCGAGAGTTTCACTCGCATATTCCTGGGCTTGTCCAAGAGATGCAGCAAAGCAGTTAAGAACAAAAATTTGAGCGATGATAAGGAGTTTATTGGCTTTCACCGACACAGTTTAGAGCAGGGATGGATTAACTATAAAGTCTTTTTCGTGGCTTCCGACGACCGAGAAAACTACACTAAAGTTAGGACCTATGGAAAACGACGACCCATCGAAACTTTCGGAACTTGATCCCAGCGTTGAAGCCACAGAGATGGAGGGTGAAGACCCTCTTGTCGGGGCTCAAATTGGCAAGTATTCCATTGTCGCCAAGGTTGCCAAGGGCGGAACGGCCACCGTCTATCGAGCCTTGGATACGGTTTTAAATCGAGAAGTGGCCGTCAAAATACTTCATGAACATCTGGAATCTCGTCGTGAAGTCGTGGAGCGCTTCAAAAACGAAGCCTTGGTTGTAGCCTCTTTGCGTCATCCTAATATAGTCAATGTCTACGATTTTTTAAATTTTGAAAAACGATCGCTATTGGTTGTAGAATATGTTCCAGGAATTACGCTCTCGAGTCTAATCAAGCGATTCAGAAAAATTCCAGAGAATTTTGTCTTGATGATTGGTTTGGATATTTTGCAGGGCTTACGGGCGGCTCACGAAAAAGGTGTGACCCATCGTGATATCAAACCTGCCAATATTCTTTTGCACCCCGAGATGGGCGTAAAGATTTCGGATTTTGGACTGGCCAAACTTCTTAATTCGGATGATGGGCTGACGAAGGACGGGATTTTTATTGGGACACCAAGTTTTTCATCGCCTGAACAGATCGAGGGTAAGCCTATCGATCACCGATCTGATTTATTTAGTCTCGGGCTTACTCTCTATATGCTCGCGACGGGTCTGCATGCTTTTAAGCAAAAAGGCGATACGACAACGACTGTATGGTTCAAAATTGTTAGGGGAAAGTTTCAGGCAATTCGAGAGCTCGATCCAAGTATTAGTAAGGATTTTGAAAAGATTCTTGATCGTTGTCTGCAGGTGGATCCGAATAAACGATACCCCACTGCCAAGGCCATGGCTGATGATTTTTTAGAAATATTAAAGAGGCGTAAACTTTATCCCCATGCTGAGAGTTTAAGAAATTTTTTGACCAGTCCCTATTCGTCGGACAGCCCTCAGGCTAGCGTCTTCGGCTCCTCAAAAGTGCTTCTTCTTAAAACTATGAAGTATGGAAGTCTGGCGGCAGCCATAGCGGGAGGTGCCTACTATTTATATTGGTCAGATTTAGTAAAAAATGATTCAACTCAGAATCATTCTTCTGGTCCACCTGAAGTGAGCTCCGCAGATTCTGAGACGGTCGAATCCATACCCACGCTTCCCGAGCGAAATTTGGAGAAAGCGAGGGCTCCGTCAAAGTCGGCTCTACCAAAATCGCCAGTGAATCTTCCTCTTGGAATGAAATCTGGAAGGAGCCTTTTGGCTGTGGCGGATATGAAACTTGTTACTAAAGTTTCTAACGCGGAATTCGCTCTGCGATTTAGGTGGAAAGACCCCTTGGCGACCTTTAGAATTTCGCGAGATTCGAGTTTTAGAGATTTGATTTTGGAATCCAAGTTTCGAGATACAGGATTTGATTGGACGGGTTGGTCCGAAGGCCAATACTTTTATCAGTTGGGCACAGAAAAATCTCATTTGGAGATCGAAGACTGGACGAATTACCGATTGCGAATGGCACAACGCAAAAGGGATCTTGTGGTTTCGGATGACTTTAATGATGTTGATTTGCAAATGAACCCCTGGACTCAACAGCTTAAGCTTAGCTGGGATTCTGGCCCTACGGCCGTCGGCTACAGACTTGAGGTGGCCAATGATCCTCAATTCAAAAATCCCATTTTTTCAGGTGTTCCATTTTCAAAATCTTCTCTTATTGAGCGAAATTGGGATCGGGATCAGATAATTTATTGGCGAGTTAGCTATCTTGACGAATCCAGAAATGTCTTTCTTGTCGATCCAGTCCGAAAAATTAATTTGAAGCTTACTGGTCAGGCCCCGTACATCGATCTTATTAAGCCAAATCTTGATTCGAACTTAAAGGCGGATTCCAAGGTCGTTGAGCTTGATTTTATTGGGCCACGAAACTCTAAAATTGAATGTAGCTGGGATGCTTCTCAACTTGGCGAGAAAGCCTGGATGCTTCTTAAAGACAAGGAGTCTCATTTTGTGGCCCAATTGAAAAAAGAAGGGCGCCTTTTGGCATGCCGCGCCTCTGAGGGAAAAAGCGATATTCGTTATTTCGTTTTGGATCTTAATTGAAATTTGGCTGTCAATGCCGTGCTCCGATTCTCTTTCGTCGGCGATGGCATAAAAGAAACATCGCACCAAGAATGCCGATCCACCAATTTATAGAGAGCTGACTACCTTCTACGATCAGGCTGCAGCTTGCCAGGCCATTGGAGGAGAAGTTTCCAGTTTGAATCGATAGCTTGTCGTTGAGAATACTGTTCGCTTCATATGTATCGGTGTAGCCGTGCAGCTGATCTTCGACCTCGACCTTGAATTTTAGATCAGAATAAGAATCCATATCAAGTTGGTCTCGCAAATCAAGCAGAACACTGTCTTCCGTGTTTTTGGATGCAGACAAGGCCTGCAAGCTCGTTGAGCTATACATGACCCGCTGGCTAAAATTGGCGACCGAGTTAAGTGAAGTGGATGAAGCTTTGCCAACTGAAAAATCTTTAAGAGAGACGCTATCACCGAAGGGGGTCTCTCGATCGGTCGTTGTTATTTCCAGACTTAAAATTCCAACTACGTTTGTCGGTTTAAGTGTTGCGCTCTTAATAATAGGTCTATTATTAAGAGTTGTGACGGGGAGACCGATTTCTTTTTCGGGATCCGTTCCAAAAGTTTTATTCTTACTATTATCAAGAGCTGCGACTCGGACAAAATACTTGGTGCCGGTATCGACATCGGGAATTTTGGCCGTAGTTTGATCCGGATCGCTAATGATAAGAAGATCGTTTTTGTAGACAGGATTAC
>PCXB01000027.1:11268-11766 GCA_002787535.1 Deltaproteobacteria bacterium CG11_big_fil_rev_8_21_14_0_20_45_16 | reverse complement strand
TCAGGGTTAGGAAAGGTATTGATGATTCCTAAGAATTCCGGAGGCGTCTGATCGGGGGGCGTGTTGCCTGCGAGTTTGTCAGGAATACAAGTCAAGTCATTGGCTTCGACATCGTCAAAGCAGAGATCAAAGCAGTAATTGGTGTTTGGCTCTAGGTTCGTATATTGCGCCACCAGCATACAACCACTTTGACCAGAGTTTGGCTCGACTCGTCGATCAAGAGAATTAAAGACATTGATATCAGTCGTGGAACGGCCATCAAACTTAAAGTTACAATTGGGGTTATCGCCGCGTTTTTGATATTGAACATGTCGGATTAAATCAGCCGAGCTATCGAGGTCAAAGTTCTGAACGCCGCAAGCATAGATATCCGCGGAATAAGGATTCATGACAAAGTAAAAGACGGGTGATTCGGGCTCAAAGGCTTTGACTTGAGTCGTATCTACAAAACTAATGGAATTTGAACGCAAACTACTTTGCCCAGCATCGCTATGGGCA
>PCXB01000027.1:7213-11246 GCA_002787535.1 Deltaproteobacteria bacterium CG11_big_fil_rev_8_21_14_0_20_45_16 | reverse complement strand
CTTGATTGATAAGGTCTTGGAAGTTGGTGGCGTCTTCAAAAACAATATAGGCCCCTTCCGTACTGAAGCTTCCACTAACTTCGCGGAAGGGTTTGGTATTGAGATAGCAATGAATTGTATCGGAGGGCGTGCAAAGTTCACCGACCCCAGCACGTCGCCATACTCGATAGTAATCAGCGCCATCCGAAGGAAGAAACTTCATTCGACCGTTGTGTCGTGGGCTCATATGCAATAGGACAACGGCATCCAATCCCAATGCAGGGTCATATTCATAGAAGGCAGGATTAGAGGTTCCACCAAACTCGTCACCACGTTTAACTTTAGCGACGTATTTAAAATTTTGAGGGTTTTGAATCTGTGAGAGGGCGATACTTAAGTAGAATTCTCCAGAACTTGTCATTAGAGTCTGACCAACGAAATTTTGCTGACCATCGATGACTTCGTATACAACCGCAAGCGATCCTGTTTCGCCATTCCAGCCATGAAGCGTAATTTCTTGCTGACCGTTGGGTTGTACGGCGGGATCCGATACTTCGAGGCTGACGACGGGAATTTCTTCGGTTCTTGTTTTAAAGGTTGCAAGGGAATTTGCGATAGAGTTCCCGTTTTCAAAGGCTTCTACGCACCAATAGTAAGCGGTGACATATTCAAGGGATCCACCGTAGGGAATATCATAACTGAGGCCGCTGATGTTGTTGCTTTGAAACACAACACTGCCGACGCATGTTGGATCGGTCGTTACTTTAATATTATAAGTATAGCCAACGTCAAAGGGCTGAATATTCCATGTGAAATGAGGTTTGAGTGACGTTCCTACTTCGTGGTCGACGGGAGTCATTAAGCTTAAAATATGAGATTGGTTGAGAACCTCTACTTGTAGAATGGATTGGCCGGTATTTCCCGCGGCATCTGAAATCGAATAAGTGACATCATGAAATCCGGGAGAATTCGTGCTGAAAGGTACACCAGTGATTTGAACACTTTCCGGTGGTAAGATTCCGTCGCGATTATCTACTACGCTTGCAATATACGGGCGTGCATCGTTGTTATCAAAGTCACCCCCTAAATCGCCCTTGGGAATCTGAATGAATGCGGCGCTCAAGCTGATTTTAGGTGCCAAAACATCAAAGACATAGTCTTGCGTATCGTTAGCCGTTCCATGAACGGCCAATGTATTGAGGGTATAGTTTTGAACCTCCGCTCCGCTTAGGTTGACAGAGACTGACCAAGTGTTTCCTGGTAAACAATCAATATTATTTTGGGCGGGAAGATTGGAATTCGGAAAACTTAAATTAACATTGAGGGCCGGGTTTGAGCAGCTTCCGCCGAAAGTGACATTGGGAAGCATGGCTTGATTGATAATGAAAGGAAAGGCTGGCAAATCAATACTGACCGAATCATTAGCAATAATATCGACATCGAGAGTGCTGATCCCAGGATTTCCAACGCCGTCTAAAATGCTAAAGGTGACTTGGTGTTGCCCGGGCAAATTGGTATTAAAAGGAACGCCAGTAATTTGAACATCGGCCGGATTCAAGAGCCCATCACGATCATCTATAACGCTGTCGATGAATTCTATTGCATCTCGATCATCGAAACTTCCACCGTAGCTTCCGGTTGGAATTTCAATTCTTGATTGCGTGAGAAGAATTTTAGGTGCCAAAGTGTCCACAATAAATCCTGGATGATCAAAAAACGAAGCGCCAAGCGCTGCATGAGCAGGCAAGGTGAAATCAACAATTTTAGCGCCAGTAACATTGACGCCTGCCACACTCCAGACGGCGTTGGTACATATAGCCTGATAGTCTGGCAAATTTGCTCCTGGAAAACTGAGCATCACAATTGAAGCGTCCGGAGCACATTCGCCGCTAAAAGTTACTGAACCTGCTTGAGATGCATTGATTTCCGCGGGATTCGGGGCAGTAATATTTACGCCTTCCACGCAATCACCTAGACCGGCTCCAACTCCTTGTTGCTGAACAAATGGACAAACTCCGAGTCCTCCGCCCTTGTCGATTAAGCCTCCGCCACTTTCAGCATTTGTTTCGTCTATCGTAGAGCTGAGAAAAGCAATCGAAAGGGTTGCCCAACAGGCTAATCTTAATAAAGCGAATCTAGATTGTTGCTTGGATGTCTCATTCATAAAAATTCCCCTAGCATCGCTGAAATGTTCAAGTTCCGTGCCTTGGATTTCTGGCCTAAACCATTGAATTCATATGTATTTTTAGTGGACCATTTTTGTCCTATGAATGCGGCTTCTTAGCTGGGCTGCATAATCATAAAAAGTGTATTGAAAGCGTTGCGGCAATCTTTGAATCCTTGGGCCCCGCGTAATTTGCTGAGCCCCTGCGTGTCATGAGGATTAATCGGCGATAATTTAATCAGTGCGTTCTCAAGTTATTCCACATACTGGCCTGGACCGGGATGCTTATCTCGTCCAGTCGATGAACAATCGCATCGTTCAAATTGCATTGATCGGTGATTGGAGTGCTTTGCCCAGTCTTCCGTCTTTGGAATCACTCAAACAACAATTACTTAGTCTTGAGGCTCGCCAGATTATTTTTGAATGCAAGAAATTGGAGCGTTGGAACAGTATACTTTTGGTATTTGTTTTGGAGCTTCGTCGATTAGGAAGTCATTCTGGCTTCGAGATTAATTGCACGAATCTTCCACAGGGGGTTAATCGATTATTGCGCCTCGCAGAGGCTGTTCCCGAAAACGAAGATGCTCGCTCTGTAGAAAGAGAACAAAATTTTCTAGAAACACTTGGACGCAGCACCGTTAGCCTTTGGCGTTCATTTGTAGATGTATTGGATTTTTCCGGCAGAATGGTCATGGTATCCACTCAATTTATCAATCGTCGAGCGCGTTATCGATCGGTAGATTTCTTGATCAATATTCAAGAAGCGGGTGCCCAAGCTTTGCCCATTATCAGTTTGATTGGGTTTTTGATGGGTTTAATTCTCGCCTACGTCGGCGCCGTCCAGCTCAAGCAATTTGGCGCACAAATTTTCGTTGCCGATCTGGTTGCAATTTCAATTGTTAGGGAAATGGGACCCATCATGACTGCCGTCGTTATGGCTGGACGAACAGGCGCGGCCTACGCGGCACAACTGGGCAGTATGAAGGCCAATCAAGAAATTGATGCTTACAAAACCATGGCGATTTCTCCTTATCAGTTTCTGGTCTTTCCACGAGTCCTAGCCCTTTGCTTAATGATGCCTTTGCTTTGCATTTTTGCAGATGCGATAGGAATTTTTGGTGGTGGTGTTGTCGCAAAGTTTTCGCTTGGCATTTCTTGGCTTCAATACATCACGCAAGTTCAGGATGCGATTGGGCTCCCAGATGTATTGCTTAGCTTGGGCAAGGCTGTTGTTTTTGGAATTATCGTCGCCATGTTTGGGTGTTATCGAGGCATGAATAGCGGAACCAGTGCCTCGTCTGTTGGGCAGGCTGCGACAACGGCTGTCGTAAGTTCTCTGGTTATGATTGTGATTGCGGACGCTATCTTTGCGGTAATTGTGGGAGTTTTGGGAATCTGATGGAAAATCTAGACCCAAATTCTATTCCGATTCGAGTTGTGGGTTTAAGTATGGCCTATGACAATTTTAGCATCGCACGAGATCTCAACTTCTCAGTAAAGCGAGGAAGCATTTTTATTGTCATGGGAGGAAGCGGCAGCGGAAAAAGCACACTGCTCCGCCACCTGATCGGTCTTAAAGAACCGCAAGAAGGAAAGATATTTTATGATGGTGAAGAATTTACCTGCTGTGAGATGCAAACAAGAAAAAAGATCTTGCGACGGATGGGGATACTTTATCAGTCCGGAGCACTCTGGAGCTCACTTAATCTTTTAGAGAACATTTCCATTCCACTTAAAGAGTTTACGAAATATTCGCCAGATGAAGTCGAGGAGATTGCGCGTTTAAAACTGGCACTTGTTGGCCTAAAGGGTTTTGAAGAGTTTTACCCCTCCCAATTGAGCGGCGGAATGCAAAAGCGTGCGGGTTTGGCGCGGGCGATGGCTTTGGAT
>PCXB01000027.1:3446-7191 GCA_002787535.1 Deltaproteobacteria bacterium CG11_big_fil_rev_8_21_14_0_20_45_16 | reverse complement strand
ATTTTTTGATGAACCATCCGCTGGTCTGGATCCGATTTCAGCAAGGCGCCTTGACGATTTAATTTTGGAACTTCGAGATAGCTTGGGCACGACTGTGGTTATCGTTACACATGATCTCGAAAGTATTTTTTCGATTGGAGATGATTCAATTTTCTTAGACCAAGTTTCAAAAAAGATGTTGGCGCAAGGGCACCCGAAGAATTTGCGAAATAACTGCCCCCATCCATTAGTTCGAAATTTTCTGACACGAGGAGATGGCCATGAAAAAGCCCATTCGATTTAGTAGTATTGGCGCTTTTGTGCTTGGTGCCATTGCGATACTTGTCGGCGCGATACTTTTCTTTGGTTCGGCGGATGTTTTTATGAGCAGCAGAGAATATGTGATGTTTTTTGATCAGTCCGTCAATGGTCTATCAATGGGGTCACCCGTGAAATTTAGGGGCGTGAATGTGGGGATGGTGAGTCGAGTTGCGCTTAGCCAGACCCAGAAAGCCGATCATCCTCAGATTGCCATTTTTGTGAATTTGCATCCGCAAGATGGCGATACCAATTTGGGGGTTGATGGAGATTTTTTCGCAGCTGAGAAGTTAAAAACCCTTATCGATCAAGGCCTACGAGCTCAACTTCGATCTCAGAGTGTTCTGTCGGGCGATCTTTATCTTAGTTTAGATATGCTTCCCGAGGAAGAAGCGTACTTCTATTTGGCAGCTGATTCGAAGGTCCCAGAAATTCCAACCGTGCGAAGTGGGTTGATGGAGGAGCTAACCGCAAATTCCGTTAACGTTACACGAAGCATGACATCAGCCTTGGATAATCTTCAGAGAGTTTTAGCGAATATCGATCGAAAGCTAGATCCTGTTTCAAATAGTTCACTGGAAACTATGGAGCAATTAAAAAAGACTCTTAAAACCTTTAACGAATTTGTCGATCCGGATTCGCCGCTCGGTTATCAATTGCCACGATCACTTTCCGAAATCGAAAAGGCAGCAAAATCGATTCGGATTTTGGCGGAATATCTTGAGAGAGATCCATCTTCAGTATTATTTGGACGCGCTAAAGTGGAGACAGTTGATCATTGATGAGAAGCTTTGGCACCGGCATGGTTTGCGTTTGGATTCTTACTGGATGCGTGGGGTCACATATCCAGCAAACTCACTTCTACTCTTTAAATGAGAAGGCAAACTTTAAGTCGAGTTTTGGCGAAGGAATGACGATTGGCATTGGTCCCATCTATCTAGCGGATCATTTGGATCGTCCGAACCTCGTGAGACAGACTTCGACGGGGAAATACTTAGTTTATAATACTTATCGATGGAAAGCTCCTTTAGATGAAGCGATTCTTTTGGGGCTCGCCCACGAGCTTAAAGCTCGTTCGCCCGATCGGGGTGTTGTTATGCATCCTTGGTATCGTGGCTCGTCAATTGATTACCAAGTTGTCTTAAGGATTCAAAAATTTGAGCCTGATTCAGAAGGGCAATTAACTCTTACGGGTAGTTTTGAAGTCATCGACAAGAAAAAGAACTCGCGTATTAAGGAAAATGACTTTGAATTCGAATTGAAGATGTCAGATCATGATTTTTCTAATCAAGTGAAGCTGATGAGGGAAGCCATTCGAATTCTAGCCTCCGAGATCAATCGAAGTTTGCCGGTGAGTTTTTCGATTGCCGGCCAAAATGCTGCGGATGATTAGGGACGGATCTAGGTACTGAAACAAGTGACTCTCCAATAAAACTTTTTGCATACTCTAGCCATTGGAAACCGGGCAAAATTGCCTCATTTCCATTTTATTTTTTTTGTTCATATCGACAATTGAGCGGTGATAATCGTGTTTAGGGAAGTGGCGCGGCGATTGCAATTTGCAATGACTGATATGTCACTTCTCAAATTTAAATCATCTGTCCTTTCTAAAATTTCGATCAGATTCTTAGTCTTCGTATCGAGCCTGTGCACCTCTGTGACCATATTTGCGAGCAGCCCGAACTCGTTACGCCTCGTTCTTCAAACAAGCGGCGATTGGAGCGGTAATTTCACAGGTGGAACGCTCGGATTAAGCGATAATTCTCGAATTCTTTATCAGCATGAAGCCGGGACATTTAACCCAGAAGACCCCGAATTCGTAAACTTTCGTAGCCATATGTCTAAATTTATCTCTCAGCTGTGAGAGAAAAAATTCCGCCGAATTTCAATGGCGCCGTTATTATTGATTACGAGGGCTATCCACTTTCCTTATATTCTCCTTGTACCCAACGTGACATTTGTGAGCCTCGGATCGAAGAAGAATTTCGACTAGACCCCAATATCTCCCAAGAAGAAGCAGAACGAAGAGCCGATGAAAAATATAAACGCTATAAAAAAAATATTTCTTGGGGCCATTACGAAAAGGAAAAGAACTTCGACCTCATGCAAAATGGGGAATCTATAGCAAAATTTCTGGTGATAGAAATTTGCCTACTGACGAACGCCGACGTTGGTTAAACGACCAAGCTAGTTGGCTGTGGAATGAGTCAGATATTATTACTCGTTCTATTTATCCGATTTGGCTTGAAGGCGAACCAAACTGGCCTCGAGTGCGCGATCTGATGTTTGATAAAGTTGGTGAAGCAGTTCGATTGGCGAACAATGCACGTTTGCAAACGGGTAAGAGGCCGATGGTTTTTTCTTATTTAAGTAGCCGAGTTGCTCCGGGACCGTCGCAGTTTGTAGGTGAATGGCTAACGAGTAAGCAAATAGAAAATCAATTACAGCATTCTCTTTTAGGCGGAGCGGATGGAGCAATCTTTTGGGAAAACGCGAGAGACAATGCACCCCCAAATCCTACCGAAGAGGAATATATCGAGTTTCTAAACACGGCTGTTAAATCTGCTCTTGTTAAACTTAAACTGGGGGCCTGGAAATAGACTCTTAGAAACTCAAACGATCAATTCGAAGCCATTTTTGAATCCACTTCAAGATTCCAATCGATTTAAAAATGTTTTTTCATTCCAAATCTCGATGCCGAGTTTTTTAGCTTTCTCCAGTTTACTGCCGGCGTCTGCTCCGACAACAAGAATATTTGTAGATTTGTTCACTGAAGAAAGTACTTTTCCGGCTTTCGCTTCAATTTGTTCTTTGGCGGCTTCACGAGTGAGCGTGGTTAGCGTTCCTGTTAATACGAAACTCAAGCCCTTAAACGGCCCATCTAATGCAGGTCCTTCCGTTCGTTTAAACTCTAAGATTTTGGACAGCGCTTTAATTTCGGTTTTCAAGCGTTTAACAAAATTCAAGATTGAAAGAGAGACTACTTCACCAATATCTTCGATTTGTTTCAACGTGCCTAGATCAATCGTGATTAAATCTTCCAGAGAATTCAAATGCTCGGCGATCTTTCGCGCCAAGGTTTCCCCGACATGGGGAATTCCAAGGCCGTAAATAGCGCGAGCTAAACTTGTGTTTTTTGAGTTTTCAATGGCGGCCAAAATATTGGTGGCCAGTTTGTCACCCATCCGATCAAGTTCCATCAATTGAGATTTTTTTAAGGAAAATAAATCTGAAGGTTTTTGAATAAGCTTCTTTTCCAAAAATATATGTATCCACTGTGGCCCGAGCCCATCCATGTTGAGTGTATCTTTCGATACAAAATGTATAAGGCGGCCTTCAATCTGAGCGGGGCAGCCTTCCCAGTTGGGACAGTACCAGGCGGCCATTTCTTCCGGTCGAATAAGTTTTTGATCACAAGAGGGGCAGACTTTGGGAAAGTTAATCGGCC
>PCXB01000027.1:0-3425 GCA_002787535.1 Deltaproteobacteria bacterium CG11_big_fil_rev_8_21_14_0_20_45_16 | reverse complement strand
TCGCCGGCTCGGGTGAGGCTCACTTCATCGCCAATCTTTACATTGAGTCGTTTGATTTCATCTTCGTTGTGAAGGCTTGCCGAAGAGACCTTGACCCCACCGATAGCCACAGGGGTCAAAACGGCGACGGGAGTGATCACGCCGGTTCGGCCCACCTGGAATTCAACTTCTTCTAGCGTGGTGTAGGCAATCGGAGAATCAAATTTGAAGGCTATCGCCCATCGAGGACTTTTAGCGGTGAGGCCGAGTTCTTCCTGAAATTGAAATTCGTTTACCTTGACCACAATGCCATCAATCTCAAAAGGAAGCTTGGTCCGTTTGTTCGTGAGATCTTTATAAAATTCTATAACCTCGTTCAAGCTAGAGCTGTGAAGGCGATTAGAATTTGTTGGCAGCTCATGCAGATCCAGAAAACTCATAAGTTCCATTTGCGAATTGGCCACGATATCTAGTTTTTGTCCAAAGCCATATAGAAAAATCTTTAAGGCGCGTTTGGCGGTTACGCTGGGATCTAATTGTCGCAAACTGCCAGCCGCCGCATTGCGAGGGTTCGCAAAGGGGCTTTCATCTTGTGCCTGACGAGTTTTGTTTAGCGACTCAAAGTCGGCCTTCTCCAAAAAAACTTCACCACGAAGTTCCAAATTGAGTTTGTGTTTCAATTTCTTTGGCAGGGATTTAATTGTAAGAACATTGGCTGTGACATCTTCGCCCGTCTCTCCATCGCCTCGAGTCGAAGCACGAACCAGTTCGCCTTTTTCGTAAACGACTTCAAGGGCGAGCCCGTCCATCTTGTGCTCGACAAAATAAGTCCACGGAATTTTTTTCGCACCAAAGTTTCTCAAAGCTCGGGTTTCGAAATCTTTCAAATCCTCTTCGCTAAAAGCATTGTCCAGACTCATCATTGGCACGTGGTGGCGAATTTTTTTGAAGTCCGACCGAGTGCTGCCACCGACCACCCGAGTCGGCGAATCGGCTTCAATAAGTTGAGGGTGTTCCGCTTCTAAGCCTTTGAGTTCGAGCATTAGAGCGTCATATTCCTTGTCCAAAATCTCTGGCTGGTCTTTTTCGTAGTAAAGTCGGTTATGGCGTTCGATCTCTTGGCGAAGTTCTCGGTAACGCTTTAATAACTTAGGGGCAATTACTGACATTTTGGCCCCCCCTTTTTATCAGGGCCAATAGCGTCTATACTAGTAGAAGATAAGCCGAAAGCCGTTCTAATTGTGCGGAATCTCTGGCGTCTGACCCATTTGATCTTCTGGATATAATCTTGACACTTAAACAATAGGGAAATAAGGGAAGAGTAATTTAGAGATTTTGGAAAGCCAGTTCATCATCGGGTCTGGCAGTTTCAGTGGGTCGTTTTCAAAAAGCAATGTTAAAAGAAAGGTTCAAACGTAATCAAAAGCATTGAGATTTTTGCTGTTAAACAGTCAGATAGTCTCAAAGCCCCCATTCTAAGCGAATTTTAAATCGAATTTATCTATAAATACTTACATATATCAGGAAAAAATTATGAAAAAAGTGAATCAGGACTCATCCGGATCAGACGAAAGCCAACCACCCCAAGAAAAAAGAGAAGAGCAGGTGGTAGAAGTTGCACCGATGTCTCACCATGGGGGTGGTGGCCGACGTGGCCGAGGTGGTCATGATCGAGATCGTAATGATCGTAATGATCGCAACGATAGGGGTGGACGAGGGGGGCCCAAGGGCCGCAATCGAATGAGACAAAATGATCGAGGGAACTACGAACGATCGGGAGATATTTCAGACTTAATTATTAGTGATGCCACGACTGAGGAGTCCGAAAACGAAGTCATTCATCTTAAGGATTTGAAGGCCTTGCCCGCTTCGGATCTTGTTAAGGTCGCAGAGGATTACGGCGTCGAAAACGCTAGTTCAATGAAGAAGCAGGATTTGATTTTTGGAATTCTTAAGGCGAGTTCCGAGAACAAAGTTTCAGTTTTCGCTGAAGGTGTTTTGGAAGTTTTGCCAGATGGGTTTGGATTTTTACGATCGCCAGATTTTAGCTATTTGCCGGGCCCGGATGATATGTATGTGTCGCCCTCTCAGGTTCGACGCTTAAATCTCAAAACGGGTGATACTGTGAGTGGCCAAATTCGTCAGCCTAAAGAAGGTGAGCGATATTTTGCTCTTCTTAAAGTGCAATCGATCAACGCTGAGCCTCCCGAAAAATCACTTCACCGAGTTTTATTTGACAATCTAACGCCTCTTTATCCGGAGGAGCGAATTAAGCTTGAAACGGCTCCTGATAATTATACAGGTCGCGTCCTTGATTTGATGGCGCCAATTGGAAAGGGCCAGCGTGGTTTGATTGTGGCCTCGCCTCGAACGGGTAAGACGGTCGTATTACAAAATATTGCAAATTCCATTTCGGCCAATCATCCCGAGATTACGATGATTGTATTGTTGATCGATGAGCGGCCCGAAGAAGTTACAGACATGAGCCGAAACGTTAAGGCAGAAGTCGTATCTTCCACTTTTGATGAACCGGCGCAGCGCCACGTTCAGGTTGCGGAGATGGTCATTGAAAAGGCTAAGCGGTTGGTTGAGCATGGAAACGATGTCGTCATTCTTTTGGACTCGATCACTCGATTGGCTCGTGCCTATAATACGGTGGTTCCGCCTTCTGGAAAGATTCTTTCAGGTGGTGTGGATGCCAACGCCCTTCATCGACCCAAGCGCTTCTTCGGAGCGGCTCGAAATGTCGAAGAAGGGGGTTCTCTGACCATTATTGCCACGGCCTTGGTGGAAACCGGAAGTCGGATGGATGAGGTCATTTTTGAGGAATTTAAGGGAACTGGAAATATGGAAATGGTCCTAGACCGGAAATTGGCTGATAAACGGATCTTTCCGGCTATGGATATCAATAAATCTGGTACCCGAAAGGAAGAGCTTCTTTTGGATCAAAAGGTTCTTCAGCGCGTCTGGGTGCTCCGAAAGCTACTTGCGCCGCTTTCGACTATTGACAGCATGGAGTTTATCCTCGATAAAATCTCGAAAACGAAGACAAATGACGAATTTTTGGAGAGTATGAACCAATGAGAAAAGGAATCCACCCCGATTATAGGCCGGTTGTTTTTAAAGACAACGCAAGTGAGTTTGCGATTTTGACTCGATCAACTGTGAAAACGAAAGAAACGATTAAGTGGGAAGATGGAAATACCTATCCTTTGGCGAAGGTAGAAATTTCTAGTGCCTCTCACCCGTTTTACACTGGTAACTTGAGACTTGTAGATACGGAAGGCCGTGTTGAGAAGTTCAAGAAGAAGTATCAGAAATTCAAATCCAGCAATTAGCTGAATTCATCGATCGATTGAAGCATGGAGCCGATTATGAAAGATCGCTTAAGTGCGTCTATCGATCGATTCGAACATCTTACTCATCAACTGAGCGACCCTCAGATC
>PCXB01000076.1 GCA_002787535.1 Deltaproteobacteria bacterium CG11_big_fil_rev_8_21_14_0_20_45_16 | reverse complement strand
CTTGACGCCTGACGACTTCAACCGAATTGTTGATACAATAAGACATGGCCGCAATACGAAAAACTAACGATCATCCGGAGACTATCACGCTTCTCGATAAGGGATGCGAGTTTCAGGGTAAGCTATCTTTTGAAGGAGTCGTTCGGATCGACGGCGTCTTTCAAGGTGAAATTTTCTCCCACGATCATTTGATAATTGGTGAGGGCGCTCGTGTAGATGCCACCATTCAAGTTGGAATTCTAGAAGTGGGTGGGGATTTTAAGGGTAAAATTCTGGCCCGCGATCAGTTGGTTGTACATTCCACCGGCAAAATACATGGGGAAGTTCAGACCAAGGATCTGGTTGTTACTAGCGGCGCGCTGATTGATGGCCAGCTTGATATGAGCTCACTTAGAGACTCAAGTCTGGAGGCGCCCAAGACGCATATCGTTAATTTTACGGATGATAAAGCGCAACTCGGAAAATCTTCTTAGCTCTTGAGATATACGGGGATTATGTCAATTTCATGAAATTATTCTAAGCATCGATTTCTTTGACTCATAAGGCCGGATTCGTTAAGAAAAGTTGGCTCCGGAAGCCATCCGTTTATGAATTTTAGCCCAATTTTGATTCTGATCCATCTCGCGATCTACTTAGGTCTCATTGTCGTATTGAAGAAACTATACTTCGATCCTGTGCTGAAACTTTTGAGGAGACGCGAGGCTCTGACTTTGGGACGGCAGCAGTCATCCGTGGAGATGCTTCAAGAAATTGCTCAATTAAAATCTCGATATGCTCATGAGATGGAATCGATCAAGTCGGAGTTGGATGTTCAGCGCCAAAGGGCGATGAAGCAACTGCAAGACGAGGCTGCGAAAGCTACTCATGATGTGAAAAGAGAAAACAAGGAGAAGTTTTCACAACATCAAGAGGCGTTGAATGAGCAGCTGGAAACCCTAAGAAGGACCCTGCCGGATTTGGGTTCAAAACTTGGGGATGACATTATTGAGGCCATCATCAATACGCGAATGGTTCGGCTATAGAGGAGAGTATGGAGCTTTTGCTAAAAGGAATTAATCTTTTTGTACTCATGGCCGTCATTTACTTTTTGAGCCGAAAGAAGTTGCACACCTATTTTCAGACTCAACGCGAGAAAATTGAGTCCAATATGAAGTCAGCCGAAGCGGATCTCGCTAAAGTAAAAGATGAATACGACAGTATTAGGGAAAAGGTGAATCAACTCAATTCCCATATTGGCACACTACGAGAAGATGCTGGCCGTGATCTTGATCGCGAAGCAAAAAAAATTAAGCGCGAGACAGAGATATTTATTGAAAAACTACGTCGAGATTCAGAGCTTAAAGTAAATCAATCTTATAATCAGGCCAAACGGGACATCGAGAGCGAGCTCTTGGAGATTGCCATGGCAAAAGCCAAAATGAAGATTGAAGACCGAATGGACAAAAAGGGTGACCAATGGATTGCCCAGGTGCTTCAAGCGGAGACAGTTGAAGGGACGAAGAATTATGCGTCTTAATCAGCAAGTGGCTAGACGCTATGCTCAGAGCTTGTTTCAGTTGAGTCATGAAACTGAGGGAGAAACTCCTATTAAAGCTCAGCAAGTAGTTCTGGAATTGAAAATTTTTGAATCAGCCTTGAAGTCCGATAAAGAGTTGAGCAGTTTTTTTGTGAATCCCAGTCTTCGTAAGGAAGAGAAAATGGAAGTTCTAAAGGCTTTGGAGTCAAAACTTCCCTCAACATTTCGGTTTTTAAAGCTTCTTGTGGAGGCCGATCGAATGGGATGCCTGGCCGAGATTATCGAGGAGTACAGTAAGGCTGTTGAAGAGGCTTCTGGGGAGATGAGCATTATTTTGGAGTGTGCGAAAGAGCCTAGTGAAAAGGTTCTGGAGGATATCAAAATTCTTTTGGAAGCACAGTGGAAGCGTAAGGCAAACATTCAAATCAAAAGCAATCCAGCAATCTTGGGGGGATTCATCGCAAAGGCCCCCGGTCGGACTTTCGATGCTAGCGTCCGATCGCAACTTCGAGCTTTGGAAAAACAAATCTTAGCGTAGGAATTTAATAGAAACTGAAAGGTTGAAAATGGCAATTCGAGCAGAAGAAATCAGTGAAATCTTAAAATCAAAAATCCGAAAGTTCGAGCGTGTGCTGGAATCAAAAGACACGGGAACGGTCATCTCGGCCAGTGATGGTATTGCTCGAGTATATGGATTGGATTCAGCCGTAGCAGGAGAGTTGGTTGAATTTTCAAATGGTGTGAAAGGCCTGGTTCTTAACCTCGATAGTACGAATGTTGGTATCGCTATTCTTGGCGATTACGAAACTATTGCTGAGGGCGACAGTATCAAGCGTACTGGTGAAATTGCCTCAGTTCCTGTGGGTGAGGCTTTATTGGGGCGAGTTGTAGACGCCCTTGGTAATGCAATCGATGGAAAGGGTCCGTTGAAAACAGACAAACGCCGACCCATCGAAAACAAGGCTCCCGGAATTGTTCCACGACAAAGTGTTAATGAGCCGCTTCAGACCGGTATTAAGGCGATCGATGGAATGATTCCCATCGGACGTGGACAGCGTGAGCTAATTATTGGAGATCGTCAGACTGGAAAGACCGCGATTGCCATTGATACTATCATCAACCAAAAAGGCCAGGATGTTTACTGTTTCTATGTGGCGATTGGCCAAAAGCAATCCACAGTAGCTCAGGTCGTTGGAAAGTTAGAACGCTATGGCGCTATGGCTTATACGACTGTCATATCAGCCCCAGCTGCAGCATCAGCTCCACTTCAATTTTTGGCACCTTATTCCGGATGTGCCATGGCGGAATACTTTAGAGATTCCGGACGACATGCCCTGATTATTTACGACGATCTTTCTAAACAGGCTGTCGCTTATCGCCAGTTGTCACTCTTGTTGCGACGACCACCTGGACGGGAAGCCTACCCTGGAGATGTCTTTTATCTTCACTCTCGATTATTGGAGCGCGCCTGCAAGCTTAATAAAGAACGAGGCGGTGGATCACTCACAGCGCTTCCGATTATTGAAACTCAAGCGGGAGATGTTTCAGCCTATATTCCAACCAATGTAATTTCGATAACCGATGGACAGATCTTTTTGGAAACGGATTTATTTTACTCCGGTATCCGCCCAGCGATTAATGTTGGCCTCTCGGTATCTCGAGTCGGCGGCAATGCGCAAATAAAAGCTATGAAATCTGTTGCGGGTAGCCTGCGTTTAAATTTGGCGCAGTATCGTGAGTTGGAATCTTTTGCTCAGTTCGGCAGCGACCTGGATCAGGCTACTCAGCAACAGCTAAGACGAGGCGCTCGCTTAGTGGAGCTTTTGAAGCAGGGGCAATATTCGCCGACGGCTGTGGAAAAGCAAGTTGTTAGCATATTTGCGGGAATTAACGGACATTTGGATGACATTGATGTTCAGGATGTTCAGCGATTCGAGTCAGAATTCTTTTCGTATTTGGAAAATCGTCACCAAGGGCTTTTAGATGACATCCGAACAAAGAAAGTCTTAGACGATAGCCTGAAATCAACACTGAACGCCGCCATTCAAGATTTCAAAACCAATCAGTTCAAGAAAAGTGGTGAATAAGAATGCCTTCGTTGAAGTTCATTCGAAAACGAATTTCGAGCGTTAAGAATACGCAAAAAATTACCAAGGCCATGAAAATGGTCTCGGCAGCGAAATTACGTCGCGCTCAGGAACGAGCACAAAGTTCACGTCCTTATGAGAAGCAACTTTCTGGTATTGTAGCGGGTATTTTGCGAGATTTTGACTATCAATCAGACTTAACGGAAAAGCGCGATGGACCGCGGATTGGACTGGTTGTTGTGTCAACGGATCGCGGGCTTTGTGGAAGCTTAAATGCAAATTTATTTAAGAAGGTTTCTCAGTATCTTAAGGTGCATTCGCATGAAAACATCGAACTCATTGCGCTTGGTAAAAAAGCTCGAGATTTCTTTTCGAAGAGGGGAGTTAAAGTTCACTCCACTCATCTGGATCTAATGAAAATTGGCAGTTACGAGTACATCGAATCGATCGCAGAGACTTTGAAAACATCTTTTGAGTCAAAGATCTTTGATAGAGTTGAAGTATTCTATAGCGAATTTCAGTCCGCGCTGGTTCAAAACGCTAAACAGGAATGTCTGTTACCACTTCCCATTGAGAGCATGCTTGGCGAGACGGATGCGGAATTGTCGAATTTTATTATGGAGCCTACGGGGGGGGAAATGTTGGACAGACTTTTACCGCTTCTCGTTCGGTTTAAATTGTATCGAATGGTGATTGAATCTTTGGCATCGGAGCATGCCGCTCGAATGGCGGCTATGGATTCGGCTACGAGAAATGCGCGAGATATGATCGGTCGCTTAACCTTGGATATGAATCGCGCGCGGCAAGCTGCTATTACGAAAGAGTTAATGGAAATTATCGGTGGTGCAGAGGCGGTCTCAGCCTAAGGCTGGATCTTTGCATTAGGAAGAAAGGACGACACAATGTCAAAACCAACTACTAAATTAGAATCGAACGAAGGAATCGTTGAGCAGGTGACGGGACCTGTTGTGGATATTCGATTCGATAAGGGGAACTTGCCGCCAATTTATGGAGCGGTAACGCTGTCGAATAAATTTATTGGCGACCAAGAGGACAATCTTGTTTTGGAGGTTGCTCAGCATCTTGGAGAGCGAACCGTTCGTTGTATTGCGATGGATGAGACGGCAGGTTTGGCTCGTGGCATGAAAGCCAAATACCGTGGTCAGCAAATTACCGTACCGGTTGGGAAAGCGGCCTTGGGTCGAATTTTGAATGTGGTGGGCGAGCCAGTTGATGAAATGGGTCCTGTAAAAACAGATGTTCGGTGGGAGATTCACCGACCCGCGCCTTCCTTTGAAGATCAAGTAACTGAAACCGAGATGTTCGAAACGGGAATTAAGGTTATCGACCTATTAGCACCGTATTCCAAGGGCGGAAAAATTGGTCTCTTTGGCGGAGCCGGAGTGGGTAAAACTGTTTTGATTATGGAGTTGATCAATAACGTTGCGATGAAGCATGGGGGCTATTCCGTGTTTGCTGGGGTTGGGGAACGCTCTCGGGAAGGTAATGATTTGTGGATGGAAATGAAGGAGTCCGGAGTTTTAGATAAAACTTCGCTTGTTTATGGTCAGATGAACGAACCTCCTGGAGCGAGGTCGCGAGTAGCTCTTTCAGGTTTGACGGTGGCGGAATACTTTAGAGATCAAGAGAATCAGGACGTACTTTTGTTCGTGGACAATATTTTCCGATTTACTCAGGCGGGTTCTGAGGTTTCGGCTCTTCTGGGCCGAATTCCTTCGGCAGTTGGTTATCAGCCTACTTTGGCTACGGAAATGGGGGAATTGCAAGAACGGATCACGACCACTAAAAAAGGTTCGATAACGTCGGTTCAAGCAATATACGTTCCGGCGGATGACTTAACAGATCCCGCGCCAGCTACTGCGTTTTCGCATTTGGATGCGACGACGGTATTGAGTCGTGCCATTGCGGAGCTTGGGATTTATCCTGCGGTAGATCCTTTGGATTCAACCTCTCGAATTTTGGATCCACAGGTTATTGGAGAGGAGCATTATCAAATTGCTCGACGTATTCAATCGACCTTGCAACGTTACAAGGATCTTCAAGACATTATTGCGATTTTAGGAATGGAGGAATTATCTGAGCAGGATAAAGTTACCGTTTCTCGGGCTAGAAAAATCCAGAGATTCTTAAGCCAACCGTTTTTCGTCGCGGCACAGTTCACAGGTCTTGACGGTAAGTATGTCGAACTTAAAGATACCATTCGCGGATTCACCGAAATTCTTGAGGGTAAGCACGATGATTTACCTGAGCAGGCTTTTTACCTAGTGGGTACGATTGAGGAAGCCGTTGAAAAGGCTCGAAAGATGGCGGGAGCCGCTTAGTGAAACTGCAGATTGCGACACCGGAAAAGATAGTTTTTGAGGGAGATTGTGACGACCTAGTCGTCCGTGCTTTCAGGGGGGAACTAAATATTCTGGACCGGCATGCCGACTTGATTACTTTTGTCGAAAAGGGGCCAATTTTAATTAAGAACGCCGGACAACTTCAAAAGAAAGTATGGGTGAATGAGGGCTTACTGAAAGTCGAAGGTTCTAAGGTTGCAATTCTATGCCCGAAAGTTTCGGATACAGAGTCTTAGGCGTTATTTCTTGCTTTCAATTTTGATTTGAAGATGACCCTTGTCATCTTTGGCCAATCTAAATTGGAATTTCTTCCCCGGGTTTTTTTCTTTATAAACTTCAATCTGCTTTTCTAGCATTGCCATAAATTTTTCTTTATTAGGTGCTTTAGATTTTGTTGCCGTAATTTTTTCATACAGGCTTTCAAGAGCTTTAGCCTGTTTATTAACCGCCGAGTTTAAATTCCCTGACGTCTTCTCAAGCGTAGAGGGGTCCTCTTGTTTCGACCTAAGTCGGTTGAGGTTTTGTTCCCTTGCGTAGGTACCCTCTTCAATTTGTTTGATAACCTTGCTCCAAAGCGTATTAAGTTGAGCGTACCGAGCTTTGAGATTTGTGTAGCGAAATTTTTGTGAAGTTGATCTAAGCTCTGATATCGGAAAAATCTGCAATTGCTTTTGAATGTCTATATGTTCGTTTTGTGGCAGGACCTTATTGACGCCGGCAAAGTATTGGTCATAAAGCGTGCGCAATTGCTCAAGACCACGCTCAATTTTCGTTAGACGTTCTTCACTGCCAACCATCGGTTTCATATTAGTCTTCGCTTCCATTTTAAGCCTTTTAAGTCCTTTTTGGGGCTGTCCCGCCCCATATAGGTGTCTCGGATATGAGAAATATCTAAGAATTTCAGGGAGTTAAAAAAAATTACCCAAGCACGAATTTTGCAATTTTTCGACTCGAAGGGGAGAATGCGTTGAAATTCATAGGGGCTTTTCAAATTACTCTAATCTTAGCGCTTCTTCCGGCTTGGCTTATTGCGGGAGGTCGAGATCGCGCCCTCTTTCTTTCAAATGGTAAACGCTTGGATATTTATGACACTCAGGAACTTCCGAAAAGCGTTATAGGGCTGACACCCGTACTTGCCAAAGTCTGCGGAGATGGCTCGGAAAATCTCTGTATTAACTGGAAATTGGGTGTGAAGGATCCGAGCATGGAATCAAGTATCCAGCCAGTTGTGAATGCAGCTTTGAAACTTTGGCGAATGGAGTACGACGCAGGAGAAGAAGGTATTCAAGCTGCCGCGCCCTTCAAATTTACCTATGAAGGCGTACTAGAGTCTAACGAATTGCCATACGAAACTTTGGGTGAAGAGGTAGCACTGGATAGTTTTGGTAATGAGATTCTGAATGGTGATTTTATTGTCTCGATGGATCCTCCCGAGGAGATATTGGACTACTTTCAAGAAAACCCCAAAGATTATGTTTTTTCCAAACAGTATCTTGTTCCTCAACTTAGTTTAGAAACAGCGGATATTTCTTGGGCGGGTATTTTTGTAAATCCAGCCTTCCTTCCCGAGCCTTATGGGAGTTGTCAAAACACTCCAATTTGTATTCGGATGTCGGGGAGCGGAAACTTGAGCTTGAAAGCTATTCTTGTTTCGGAAATTGGTCGAAAATTTTTAGGACTCTCGGCTTCAACTTTATCGAAATCCTTATTGTACCCCATTCAAAATCCAAAAATTTCGAAGAGCTATATTGAACCACAGGCCGAGGATGTCATGTGGTTAGATGAGATTTACGGATTAACGAACTACAATATTGCAAGTTCGTGGATTGAAGGGGAAATCAAGTCTGGCTTGGACGCCAGTGGATGGACAGGGGCCACAGTGTTCGCAATTCCAGAAGCAGAAATCGAGAATTTTTCGATAAGTTCGGATGCTGCATTAGCGGTTTCGACGGCCATTACGGATGAGAATGGGAAGTTCAGAATTAGACTTCCGCCAGGCCAGTACGTACTAATTGCCGAGAGTCTTAACTCTGATAGTTTTCCCATTTCGAGTTTTGACGAGGTGACACAAGTATTTGGGCGAAATACAGTTTTTCAGGAAGATTTTTACGATGGTGCAGGCAGAGAGTCGAATATTGAGCCCGCCCAGTATTCTCCTCGATCAATTTTTTACTCGGCTCTAGTAGCAAGCCTGGCTGACAAGAAAACAACAGGAGTGGAGTTTTACACAAATGAACCTGAAGCTGAGAAAGCCTATTTGGCTAAGGGTAGTTCCAATGAGTTGCTATCGAACTTTGAATTTGGTGATTTAAGTGAAAATCTAAGAGCGAGTTTGGCCTTGGATATGGCCTGGTCCTTGGGCTCGAGCGCGGGCTGCTCCTTGATGGTTCAAGATGGGACATCAGAAATTATTTTTATTTTTGTGCTCTTAGGATGTCTTGTCGTATGCCGGATGTTTCTTGTCCGATGGGATCTGAGAGTAAAATAACTCCCTGCTGAATTCCCGTAATTCGTGTGATCGATTCAATCTTTCTTTTGCCATCCGTTTCTCGATTCAATTGCACAACGAGATTTATCGTTTGAGCCAATTGAGCTCGAATGTAATTCAAATTCGAACTAATTCCAGAGCCTAATATTAGATTTTCGAGACGGTAAAGTGCTTCTCTGGCTGCATTGGCATGAATGGTCGTCATGGATCCAAGATGCCCCGTATTGATGGCCTGTAAGAAATAATAGGCTTCATCGCCACGAATCTCACTGACAATTATTCGATCGGGCCTCATTCGAAGACTTTCTTTCAAGCTTTGCTTAAGTCCGAAAGAACCGGATTCCATTGCAACAGCGTGAGGATGAGGCCAGTCAGTTTCGGATTCCTCTTCAATGATCACAAGACGTTGTTCTGCTGGAATTTGCTCGACTAGGCTTCGGAGAAGGACAGTTTTTCCCGTCGAGGTGGCTCCCGATATCAAAATACTCTGCCTCGACTTGACCGCAGATTTTAAAAATTCAATTTCGACTTCCGAGCCAAAATCGGAGTTCTGAAGCTCATCCAAGGTGAAAACGTTTTGTCTCGCCTTTCGAATACAAATATGCGGATGTTCGACAACCGGTGGAAGTGCCGCTTGAATACGTAGGCGTCGGTCTAAACGCCAAGATAACCAGCCGCTCGTTTTTTTGGTATAACTTTGAATTGTTTCGAATAGAAAACTTTCATTTTGAAATTTCCAAGGACTTAAAAGTAGGCTGCCTTGATAATCCACATAGATTTGGTCGGGACCATTGATAAGTATTTCATCGAATTGCTTTTCAGAAACAAGATAGTTCCATAGCTCGGTATCATCACCAGAAATCGCTTGAAACTGAAATCCAAGATTTTGAACTTGGGGAAGATCTTCTTCCACTTCGATTTGTAGACTGTGGGAATCCAAAAGAACCAAATCACCATGTTCAAGAGGATGATCTAACTCAACGAGTCGGCCGTTAATCCGGATGTTATCCGATTTTTTGGGGTTAAGTATCCACCACTTAGATCTGGCGAACTTTATTTCGGCTAGAAAGGGTAAATGAAATTGAATAAGCTCAACATCAGCGTCCCGCGAACTGCCGATCGTAACGCTGTCAGCCGTCACACGAATTTTTCGAGCTCGCCGATCGGCATTAGAAATTTTTTCCTGAATATGAAGGAGTAAGGGGGGCAATTTGGTCAACATCTTTAAGGCTCCTACCTAAGGACTCTAATATCGTCGATTCCATCTCCGACGTTTGGATCTTCCGAATCTCGCAGACCGATATACTCACAAGTATCTGCCGAGCGAGCGCCATATCCGTTTACGGTTGCAATGTTATCCGATGGGACGCAGGGGTCTTCACCGCAAGCGATTAAACCGGCACCGAAAGAGAGAAAAATCACAAACCTTAACATGCCGGTATTTATCGCAAAAAGGATGCCTTATAGATTGGGGTTAGTGAGCCTTAATGAAGCCTTTTTACGCTCAGCCCCGCAAAAGCTTCATAGCGTCACTGACAGCCCTTTCATGTCAAGGTAGGATGAATAAAGGCGTATTATCATGTATTCCGTAGGATCCCGGCATCAACTTGAACGAATAGCAGTCAGAATCTTAGCCGGGTCTGTCATTTTATCGTTATTATTTCATTTGAGCGTTATTTTGATCACGAATCGTGTGACGAAACTTCACGTACAAAAGGAAATTCTTAGTACGCCGATAGAAGTGGGACTCTTTGATAAGCGGTTGTTGGATACCGTTGATAGTTTTCAAGAGACCTCAAAAGAAAAGCCGAAAAAGGCAGACTTCGCAAGCTCACGTGATATGAGGGCAGACGAAGAAACAAGTCCTTCGCAATCGCCAACGAATGTCGCAACACCTGCTATGCCCCGAGCTCCCGCAAGACCTACTGAAAATCAAAAGGCGAAGAGTCAAACTTCGCCGAAGAAATTAGAAAGCTTTTCGCTATCGGAAAGTGATTTATTGGCCCTTAATGACCCGCTTCAAAATGAAGCAGCCCCTCATCCACAGGATCATTTCTCACCTGGATTTGTCAGTCGGCTTAAAAAGGGCGAATCCCTAAAGGTCAACGCTCTAGGGTTGGATTATGGACAATACTTAATTCGGATGAAGGAGAGAATTATTCAAAGGTGGAATCCGCGCAGAACGATTACGCCAAAAATGTATAGCTACAATGAAGTGATTGTGACGCTTGCCGTAGTTTTAAATAACAGAGGAGAACTTGTAGATCTCAAGTTGATTACGGGATCGTTTTTTCCGGAATATGATCAGGAGGCGATTGAGGCCTTTAAGAAATCAGCCCCCTTTCCTAACCCGCCCGACTCTCTCATTCAAGACGATGGGCGTGTTTATCTTCCCTGGTCGTTTCATTTGACCTTCAATGACTGGGCGAGTTCGAGCGTTTATTAAGACAAGTTTTTTGACCAGCGAAGTCTTGGTTGCTTTTGAGCGCGAAGCTCATCGACTCGCCTTCTAAAAGTACAATGAGGCGCAGTTCGAACGATATCAGGCAGGCTTTTGCATTCATTCGCAATCGCAATCATAGCATCGCAAAAATCGTCAAGATTCTCTTTGGTTTCGCTCTCGGTTGGTTCAATCAACATGGCTCCGCTTACAACCAAAGGAAAGTAAACCGTCATCGGATGATAACCATAATCCATCAGTCGTTTGGCGATATCCAAGGTCTTAATTCCATCAAGACTTTGATTCTGATCCGTTATCAAACACTCATGCATGCAGGCTCGATCGTGAGGGATATGGTAATACCCTTTGAGCCTAGCCTTGAGGTAATTGGCGTTAAGGACCGCCGCTTCAGACATTTTTCTGAAATATGGAGCCGATTTTCCATCGGGCGAAGAACCAATAGATAATAGATAGGCCAGAGCCCTCACATGAATCGAGAAGTTTCCAAAATAGCCGCCAACCCGACCGATGCTTTCTGGCATTTCATTATTCCAGCCGAAGCCCGTGTCCGTTTTCTGAACTGTCGGTGTCGGCAAGAATGAAAGCAAATCCCCACGTACGCCTACGGCACCAGCACCTGGACCGCCTCCTCCATGTGGAGTGGAAAAAGTTTTATGTAGGTTAATATGCATAATATCCACGCCCAGATCAGCTGGCCTTGTGATGCCTAGGATGGCATTAAAATTGGCCCCATCCATATAGACGAGCCCATCTTTTTCATGAATTTTATCAGCGATAAGATGAATATTCTCTTCAAAGAGTCCCAAGGTGTTGGGATTGGTAATCATGATGCCAGCGACTTCGTCGTCCAAAAGTCTTTCCACTTCTTCAAGATGAACAATCCCCGTGTCGTTGCTAGGGATCGAAACAATATCGTAGCCCAGCATCGCGCAAGTAGCGGGGTTGGTCCCATGTGCTGACTCAGGAATTAAAACTTTTGTTTTTTTATGCCCCTTTTTTTGATGGTAGGCCTGCATGATTTTGATTCCAACATATTCCCCGTGAGCCCCCGCGCTTGGCTGCAATGTAAATCCTGGAAGACCCGTCAAAAGTTTCAGCAGATTTTGTACGTCATACTGAAGAGATAAGGCGTGTTGTTGATATCGCTCGGGCCAAAATGGATGAAGATTGGCAAAGCGTTCTCGCCTTGCGATTTCTTCATTAATCTTTGGGTTGTATTTCATCGTGCATGAACCAAGGGGATAGAAGCCCAGGTCGATCGCATAATTTTTTTGGGATAATCGAACGAAATGTCTAACGACTTCGTTTTCGGAAACTTCTGGGAAGCCTTCAACCTCGGCTCTGGTCCACGAGGCGTTCCAAACTTTAGCGGCGGAGATTTCTGGCACATCCAAACTAGGAAGGCTGTAACCCATGCGACCCTCTAATGATTTTTCGAAGATCAGGGGCTCTTCAAAAGTTGTTATCGCGCCCAGCTTATTGTTGGGTAGCTTCAAGCGACCTCTTTGAGAAGAAAGCTCGCCAGTTGATCGATCTGTTCCTTCGTATGAAGCTCGCTGATATGAATGAGAAGTTTGTGTTTCCATTCGCTTTTAAATCTCCCTAAGTCCACCCCACAGATCCAGTTTTGACTCGAGGACCTTTCGACGAGGGTTGCCGCCGGCATTTTGGTTTCTATCGTAAATTCATTAAATGTTGGAGAGCTCATGAGGCATTCCGAAGGCAATTTGGATTTCAGGTACTCGGTTTTCGAAAGGTTTTGTGTGGCCATCTCACGGATCCCGTTTTTGCCCAAACTACAAAGATGAATCAGTCCCGCCAACATATTGAGGTTGTTATTCGTACAAATATTAGAAGTCGCGCGACCCCGTCGGATGAATTGTTCTCTTGTGGCAAAGGTTAGTGTGAACGCACGCTTACTTTCTTCGTCTAGAGTCTCGCCAACAAGTCGACCAGGCAAATTACGTATAAACTCGTTCTTCGTACAAAAAAATCCATAGCTCGAGCCCCCAAGATAGGCCGCATTTCCAAAACTCTGGCCTTCCGCTGTTACAATATGCGCGCCAAATGCTCCCGGGCCCTTGAGCAAACCCCAAACCAGAGGTTCCATCGTCGATGTTACCCAAAGAGTATTAGGGTGAGTTTTTAAAAGTTTGCCGATTTCTTCATAATCTTCGATACAGCCAAATATATTCGGGCTTTGTGTGACCAAGATATCGATGCGCTCAGATTCAAGTTTCTTCTTGAGCTTCACTAAATCAAGGCGGTCCCCATTGAGTTCCAGTAATTCCATTTTATCTGCAAAGGCCGAGCAGTAAGTGTTGAGAACTTGCTCATAATGGGGGTGCAAAGCCCCAGTTGTCAAAATTTTGCCCTCATTTTTTTTCTGAATTCTGAGGGCCATCAAAACAGCCTCCCCTAGAGACGTAGCCCCGTCATATAAAGAGGCATTCGAGAGTTCAGTTTCTGTAAGCTGACATGCCAATGTTTGAAATTCGAATATGCATTGTAGAAGTCCCTGAGAAATTTCTGGCTGATAAGGTGTATAAGCCGTCGCGAACTCTGCTCGGCCTTGAATATTAGGAATTATTGCGGGCAAGTCGTGTTGATAAATTCCACAGCCGGCAAAACTTATATCAGGTCGTGGTGAAAGCGACTCAAGCTTATCAAACGTTCTCCTAATTTCCATTTCGGACTGCGCCTTCGGATAATCTAGGTTCGAGTCAACTCGCAGATTCTTGGGGATGCTCGCAAAAAGTTGTTCAACATCGGACACGCCGATTTGTTTTAAAATCTCGGCCTTATCTTGTTCGGCCAAAGGAATATATTTCATAAAATCTATGATTTCCGTGCAAGCAATCGGGACGGAGAAGTCTTATTAATTCTATTTGGCTTTTTTACTCAGCTTAGAAATTAACTTCAAATAATCATCGGGAAGCATCAACTCCTCTAGCTGCGCCTCGTTCGAAATCTCCATCTTAACCATCCAGCCATCAGTATAAGGCTTTTCATTAACGTTCTCAGCGTTGTTTGGAAGGTCGGAATTAATTTCAACAACCTCTCCATCAACTGGGGCATAAAGTTCTGCAACTGTCTTTAAGGAATCCACCGTTCCAAATACTGCTTCACGCTTAAAGGAGCTGCCTTCTTCGGGCAGCTCAACATAGGTGATGTCCCCCAATTGGCTCTGAGCATAGTCGGTTATGCCGACAATAACATTGCCATCTTCGACTCGTACCCACTCATGGTTTTTTGTGTATAAAACATCTTGAGGAACTTTAAATCCAGGATCTGTGCCCATTGTGACTAATACCTTTGCTTCTCTCCGGTTTCTACAACTAACTAGCCTTCTTAAGGCTTCGTTTTTTCGCCCGACGTGTTTCCACGAAAGGCGGCAATTCCCACTTAACTTCTCTCCGTTTTGGCCCAGACTCAAGCATAAAAATAAGCTCTTCGAGGGGTTTTTTAGGGAGCTTCTCTAGCTTCAAGAACCCAAGGCCTATGCCCTGTTTTCGCTGGGGAGAATACGAACCGCTGCTGAGCCAGCCTACCTCGATATCATTGAGAAAAACCTTCTCTCCGGCCCTCAAGGGCTTGGGGGTGACGCCTGTAAAGCCCCCCGGAATATAGCGCGGCGGCTTCTCGAAGGAACGCGAACCAAGACAGTTGTGATCGGCTCCTATCGCAAAGGCGGAGAGTGTCTCATGAGCAAGCAGGTCTTCCCCAAGTTCATGGCCATAGAGAGGGAAGCCTACTTCGAGCCGAAGACTGTCGCGAGCCCCTAGTCCAATGGGGAGCACAGATTTTTGCTCCAAGGCTCGCCAAAGATCGGGAGCTTCGGAAGGAGGCAAGAATATTTCGAAACCATCCTCACCGGTATAGCCTGTACGACCAATAATCCAGTTCTTGTCGGTCGTTATGAAATGATAATATTTAAGTTCTCGAACTTGAAAGCCAAGACTGTTCATTAAGTTTTCGGCTTGTGGTCCCTGCAAGGCGATGAGGGCCGTCGTTTCACTGACATCCCTAAGCGCTAAGTTTTTATATCCTGTGGACAGTTTCTTTAGATGATTGAAATCCTTTTGGAGATTTGAAGCGTTAACAACCATCCAGTATTTTTCAGAATTGAACTTATAAACAATAATATCATCAAGAATCGCGCCAGACTCTGAAAGCAAGAGACAGTATTGAGCCTTGCCTTCAGAAAGTTTATCAAAGCTTCGCGTACAGGCATGATTCAAAAACTTCGTGGCGTCGGACCCTTCGATCCAAAACTCTCCCATATGAGAAACGTCAAACATGCCCGCATTCTCACGCACTAGAAGATGCTCAGCTTTCATTCCTCCGGTGATCTGGTCATAGGAAATCGGCATGTCATAACCTGCGAACTCCGCCATACGAGCGGATTTCGCTAGATGATCGAAATGTAAGGGTGTTTTCTTTAAATCCACGCCACAAGCTAAGGAATCATCCACACAGGGTCAATCTTCCAAGATCAAAACATTACATTTTTGTCTGGTTTAGATTTGCCACTCTAAAACGTGACGGCTAGACTTGGGTCGTTTAATGCTTTGGACCTTATACAAATCATGAATTTTTGGGGGTACTTATAAATGGGCGTTCCTATTTCCCAAATGTGGACAGTGGCCAGCTATGTTTTGAAACAAAAATTTCGATCCAATCATCGATACCCCTTGGTGCTGATGTTGGAACCCTTGTTTCGGTGCAACCTGAGCTGCGCTGGCTGTGGTAAGATTCAGTATCCCGATCACATACTAAAACGTCGACTGAGCCCGGATGAGTGTTTTAAGGCCGTCGATGAATGTGGGGCACCCATGGTGAGCATTCCGGGCGGAGAGCCACTTTTGCATCCTGAGATGAAGGAAATTGTTGAGGGATTGGTTGAGCGCAAAAAATATATCTACCTTTGTACGAATGCGATCCTTTTAAAATCCAAAATCGATTTGTTTAAGCCAAGCAAATATCTAACCTTCTCCGTCCATATGGATGGACTCGAAACCGAGCATGACGAAGCTGTTTGTCGTGAGGGCGTTTACAAAAAAGCGATCGAAGGCATTCAAGAGGCGCTTAAGCGGGGTTTTCGCGTTACGACAAATACCACTTTGTTCGAAAATGCAAAGCCTGCTCGAGTTCGCGAATTTTTCGACGAGATGATGCGATTGGGCGTTGAGGGCATGATGGTTTCGCCGGGTTATAGTTATCCCAAAGCCCCCGATCAGGATAATTTTTTGGAACGAAGCAAGACTTATGCGTTGTTTCGAAAAATATTGCATCACGGCAAAAAGAGCTGGCGCTTTAATCAGTCCCCTTTGTTTATGGAATATCTTGCGGGGGACCGTCATTTTGAATGTACGCCCTGGGGTAATCCTACCTATAATATTTTTGGGTGGCAAAAGCCCTGCTATTTGCTGCAAGAGGGGTACTCGGCGAGTTTTGAGGAGATGATGGCAACGACAAATTGGGATCATTACGGCCAAGCGAGCGGGAATCCTTCATGTGCAAATTGCATGGTTCATTGTGGTCACGAACCTTCGGCCGTTGATTATACTTTTGGTTCGTGGAATGGTTTTTTGAGTACGGTCAAAGCCACGGTTCTTGGGCTTAGGGTTTCTGCTCCTGAGTCGAACAAGCTTCCACTTTTGCCAAAACGGAAACGATTCATTGAAGCTGGTGACGATTCAGTTTCGGAAGATTTAAAGAAGGTAGCTCATGGCTGAAACAAATAGTTCAGATTCTCATAAACGAAATTTTTCGCATGGAGTGACGGTTGATTCCAAAGACGCCGACTTCATGGAAGCCATACGTGCGGCTGTGGACTATCGAGGCGATGTGACGATTGAGCTTTTGGATCAAAAGAAAAAGAAACTGGAAGGTTTTTTATTTAATAGCACTGAAGAAGTTATCGATATCTTCCCGAAAGACTCACCTCGCAAGGAAAGCATTCTAGTTAATGAGCTCAATAGAATTATATTCAGTGGTGAGGACCAGGCTGCCGGTAAGGGTTGGGATGATTGGGTGAAGAAGCGCGAGCAGATCAAAACTCAGAGCTCAAGATTATCCGAAGCCCATACCTAGGCTAGGATGCTTGGCAGCCCAAGAAACTTTCACTACGAATTTCACTTATCCAATTCTGGGCCATTTGTTGATTTTTGTAGTCGATCGCCTCTCGACTTAGAAATTGGTTGTGGGGTGGGGTATCATCCGATTCAGTATGCGAAGAAAAATCCAAGCCGATCTTTGATCGCAATAGAAAAAACACGGGAAAAATTCCTTAAGTTTCAGAGGCGTTTTGAAAATTCCGAAAGTCCAAGCAATCTTTTGCCTGTTCAGGCTCATGCCGTAACGTGGATTGTTCAGAATATTCGTGAGAGAAGTCTGGAGAATATTTTTCTTCTTTATCCCAATCCGTACCCCAAAACTTCGCAGCAGAATTTGCGCTGGCATCGAGCCCCCTTTATGGGATTTTTGCTCACGCGTTTAAAATTAGGTGGGAAGCTTCGTCTAGCGACGAATGAAGAATTCTATAGAGACGAGGCCAAGCAATTCTACATTGAGGCCTGGGGACTTGAGTTGCGATCAGAGACTCAATTAGGCGCCGACGAGAGGGGTCGCACACATTTTGAAATCAAATATCTCCGGGAGGGACAGCCTTGCTGGAATTTGGAATTTAAGTCGCGAGATGAAAAAATACGTGCCCAGAAGGACTCGAACCTTCGACCCTCAGATTAGAAATCTGATGCTCTATCCAGCTGAGCTATGGGCACATCAATCATTGGGACTAGAATTTGTTACCAGAGCCTGGTGGATTTGAGAAATGGATCTTGTCGTCTGATTCTGCTTTTCAAGGCGTCGCGGAAGTCCTAAACAAGGCTCCTGATTATGGAATTTGATGCCCTTATATTAGGTGGCGGCCAACTATCCAAAATGTTGGCTGAAGCGGGGCGATCCCTCGAAAAAAAAATTGTGTATTGGGGCAAATCAACTGATCCTTGCGGGAAGGCTGGTTTTCGTTCTGAGCCTGATTTGGCAAAAGCTCTCGAGTTGGCTCCGCTTGTCTTGTTCGAGAATGAGTTTGTCGACACCGAGAATCTTTCAAAATTTTTGAGCAAAGATCATACATGTTTTCCTGATCTTAGGGTGATCGCATCGGTGCAGGATAAGCTTAATCAAAAGAAACTGTGGGACAAAACTGGGCTTCGACATCCCGAATATAAAATTCTCGACTCAACGGGAGACCTTAGAAAATTACTTAGTGAAGTTGCCGATGAATTTGGGGGCGAATTTGTCCTGAAATGGTCGCGACTTGGCTATGATGGTTACGGGACTTACTTTTTCACTGGCGAATTTGATTCAGCCCTTGAATTTTGCCAAAAGGCTCGTTCCAAGAATATTCCAATCTATGCGGAGAAGAAAATTGATTTCGTCAAAGAAGTTTCGCTTGTTGGAGCTTGTCGTGAAGAAGAGGCGTACTTTTATCCCCTCATCTGGAGTGTTCAGGAAAATGGCATCTGCCGAGAGGCTTTAGGGCCGGCTGTTAAGTTGGGCGTTGATCCAGACATGGAGATCGAAGCCTTAAAGATTGGTAAATCCATCGCTGCTTCATTTGTGTTGGAGGGAGTATTTGCGGTGGAAATGTTTATCGATCAAAACAAGGAACTTTGGATTAATGAATTGGCGCCCCGGGTTCACAATACTGGGCACTTTAGTATGAGCGCCTATAACATTGATCAATTTGAACTACATATGAGATTGGCTTTTGGCTTGGAAATTCCAAAACTGGAATGTCGCACAAGCTATTGGGGAATGCGGAATATCTTGGGGGCGGGCGAATTTCAGATTCCGACGGAACGTCTCGAAATTTTGCAAAACAACTGTGGCAATGGCCTTGAATGTTTTTGGTATGCTAAAGATGAAATCAGGCCAAGACGTAAGATGGGGCATATAAATTTTGTGGCATCGAATGAGTCGGAGTTAAATGATCAACGCGAGCGGGCGGAAAAAATAGAGAGAGAAGTTTGGGGGGCATTGAAATGACATCAGCTAAGAACAAGAAAAGAGCGCAAGTCTCCATTGTTATGGGAAGTGATTCCGACTGGAAAATCATGAAAGCCGCGACCGAATGCTTGTCTGAATTTTCCGTTCCCTATGAAGCCAAGATTGTTTCGGCCCACCGAACACCTGAAAAGATGTCTAAATTTGCCAAGGATGCCGAAGCTCGGGGAATTAAGCTAATCATTGCGGGAGCGGGAGGTGCGGCGCATCTACCAGGCATGCTCGCTTCATTCTCAAGCCTCCCTGTTATCGGTGTTCCCGTTAATATTACTAAATTGGATGGTAAAGATTCGTTATTGTCGATTCTGCAAATGCCCAAAGGCGTTCCGGTGGCTTGCGTGGCGATAGATGGCGCTTACAATGCTGGAATTTTAGCGATCAAAATCTTGGCCTTTGGTGGCGAATCTACAAATAAAAAACTGGCGAAGGGCTTAGGCCGCTTTCGCGACCAGCTCCGACGCCAGGTTGAAAAGAAGAAATTGAAATAATGACTAAGAGTTCTCGAGAATATAATCGAGCTGCTCCTTTTCCCCCTCTTCTTTGGCGTGATCAATAAGGTCTTTAAGGAGGCCGTAGCGTTCGTCAATTGTTCTGACAAGTTCAAGGACTTTGTTCACAGCGATCCTTCTTCGTAGGGCTTCTTTTGGTTTGGGACGAATATCGACAAAACAAAGAAGCTTATTAAATTCCATCATAAACTTGACGAGATCGTCTACCGATCGAGTCATTGCGGCCGCCGTACGACCTTCTTCGCCGCCTTGAGTGTTGATCAAACTGGCCGCGAGTTTGCCGAGGGATGACCAGCGTCGTCCGACGATAAAATTTGAATTGAGATCACGAGGCAAAAGATTTCCTAATAATGCCCATGCCATTTCCGATTTAAATCGGAATCCGATTTCTTCGACAGGAACTTGGGTAAAAGCGATATAAAAATTTTCCATCGAAGGATCGTCGCAGAGAAGCGCTTGGAGGTATCTTGAAAATTGCATGAGCGCAAAGGCAACATCGAGCTTGTTCAAATATTTAAAGTGTCCTGATCGAGATTCCACCACTTCGAATTCAACACGCCCGTTCTTGGATTGAATCAGAGCTGTGACCCCGTAATATTGTAGTGTTTGATAAAGGACTTCCAGGCCGACGATATAGGCCGTGCCGGAATTGTAGCTCGAACCGGGAAGTGGTAGGGGCAAGTTACCATCATAACGAATCGGCCTATTAATGGGATCTGGCTGATAAACATCATCCGGATCTTCATCATCTCCTGGCCCACTTAGAAATGCGCTGTCTATGGATGAAGATTTTCCATTTTTGGATAGTTCAGCCGACTGCGTTTTAAATACTTGGCTCCGGTTTGTGGAATGAAAGGCCAAATCCATAACGAAACCGTCCACATCGTCTGGAATGTCTACCTCTAGTTGGCTGGCCGAAGCTAAAGCCATGAAGCCGGTGTTTATCGTGACCGCAATTAGTATATTTATTGCCGAGATGCGGCAATTCCCCCAAGTTTTCATATTCAAAATCCCCCTGATTATGACGCTACGCAGGTGGTAATTGGCGATCAAGAAAAAGCACCCGACGCAGGCCTTAGACGCAAACAGTCATAGGATCACCCCTTGGATTTTGCTTAAAAAGCCTTTAATATCAATAACTTATATATTAATCTGGTGGCTATTTACTAAAACTTTTAAATATGATAGTAATACCAACCGTGGCAGCCTTTTTTTCCGCCTGAAGCTGCCATCAAAAATAGAGTGAGTAATAGAGTAATAATCTGAGCCTTAAATACCCGTCTTGTGGGTGTTGGCCAGCAAATTTAATCCGGGGGTACGTGAGTAATGGGAGTACAGAAGGCCGCAGTTAGCACTGCAGTAGTCAGACCAACTAATATTAAAAGAAGTCCATTCGGCAAAAAGAGAAATTTTGCCAAGAAGAGCGCTGAACAATCCACGAATGTTACACCAGATAAATTTGATGAAGGTCAGAAGGTTGTCTATCCGGGACATGGTGTAGGACAAATTCTCTCTGTTGAAATGAAGGAAATCGGTGGCGTTTCGATTCCTTTTTATATGATTCGAATTTTGGAAAATGATATCACCGTTATGGTTCCTTTGAACAAGGTTAAGTCAGTAGGCGTTCGTCTGATTGCTAGTCCCGATGACGTTAAGCGTGTTTACGACATGCTTCGCGAGAAATTAATTGTTGTGGAGCAAACCACTTGGAATCGGCGCTACCGGGAGTATATGGAAAAAGTGAAAACTGGATCCGTATTTGAGATCACGGAAGTTCTTCGAGATCTTTGTGTGATTCGTGCTGATAAAGTTCTTTCGTTTGGCGAAAAGAAGATGCTCGAACTAGCTAAGAGCTTACTCGTTAAAGAATTGGCTATTGCCGAGGACTCAGATGAGCCCTCGGTTGAAGCTCAGATCGAAGAAATTTTTTCGTCTAAATAAGTTCTATGAAAGCTGACTTTTCAGCCGTCGTTGTTGCTGCGGGGGAGAGTCAGCGTTTTCGAAGCCAACTTCCAAACTCGTCTGGGTTTAATTCAAAGTCTCTAATACGTTGGGAGGCTAAAGCGCTCTTTGTTCACACTATAGAGGCTTTAAGTTCGGTATTAGAATTTAAGGAGCTATGTCTTGTTGTGAGGGATGGGGATGAGAAAACTTTTCTGGATGAAATCCAAAAAAGTTCACTAGTTTCTAGGCCGATCAGGATTATTAAAGGTGGCGCTCGCAGGCAGGATTCTGTGCGCTTAGGCATTGAGTCTTTGAAGCCTGTTAATCGAATTGTCATACATGATGGAGCGCGACCCTTCTTAGACCAAAATTTTTTGAGCTCGTTGTTCGATCAAGCAGCCAATGTGCCAGCCTTGATACCGACTCTTAGTATAAAGGAGACGCTTAAGGAAGTGGCCGAGGATGGTTCTGTCATATCCACACACGATCGAAGGAAATTCTTTCGGGTTCAGACACCGCAGGTTTTTGACTCTAACTTGATTCGCAAGGTACATTTGGAATTAAAAGATTCGCCAATAGAATTTACGGATGATGCAATGATGCTTGAATACTTGGGCCATCGGGTAATGACTCACCCTGGAGATGCTCAGAATATAAAAGTGACGGTGCCATCAGACTTGGACAATCGAATCGGCAAGGTGTGGAAAAATGTTGGATAATCTTAGAATTGGTTTAGGCACGGATGCACATGCTTTTGGTGAAGCCTCCGGACCAATTTGGGTTGGGGGTGTGCAAGTAGAACATAGTCGAAACTTAGACGGCCATTCGGACGCCGATGTGCTTGTTCATGCGCTCGTCGATGCATTGTTGGGAGCTCTCAATATGGGCGATATCGGAGAGCATTTTCCTTCGAGTGATCCACAGTGGAAAGGTGCGCCGAGCTTGGATTTCCTTGCCTGGACTCGGGACCAGCTTGAAAAGAGGGGGGCAAAAATTCTGTCCGTTGATTCGGCGATTATGGCTCAGGAACCGAGAATGAAGCCCTATATTGGGAGCATTAGGCAAAAATTAAGTGAATGCCTACGGATTGAAGCCTCTCGGGTTTCGGTAAAATCGACGACAACGGATTACCTGGGATTTGTCGGTCGCAAGGAAGGAATCGCGGCACAAGCTGTTTGTCTTTTAGCCTTGCCTGAAGCTAAAAAGTCTTGATGGCCACCATTGTACGAACACGTTTTGCTCCATCTCCCACGGGCTTTATGCATATTGGAAATGCTCGAACGGCTTTGTTTGCGTACTTGTACGCACGACATTGTCGAGGAAGATTTATTTTGAGGATAGAGGACACCGATCAAGAAAGATTGGTCGATGGTGCGGAGGCCGCCATCTATCGCGATCTTAAATGGCTCGGGCTTGAGTGGGATGAAGGCCCTGATGTCGGCGGACCGGTGGGACCCTACCGATGCTCTGAGAGATACCATCTTTACGAAGATCATATTAAAAGAATCCGAAAAAACGCCCGTGTCTATCGGTGTTTTTGTTCACCCGGGCAATTAGATCAGGATCGCAAGCTTTTATCTTCTCAAAACAAAGTCATCAAATATGTTGGCCGCTGTCTTTCGATTTCTGAGGCAGATTCTGAAAGTCGAGCCAAGACGGACAAGTTTGTTTGGCGAATGCATGTTCCTGAGTCCGGAGAATCTATTGCGATTCAGGACAAAATCAGAGGCGAAGTCAAAATGACTCCGGATATTATCGGTGATTTTATTATTTCTCGTTCGACCGGGATTCCCGTATTTTTATTTGCCAACGCTGTGGATGATGCGGTGATGGAAATTACACATGTCACTCGGGGCGAAGACCATTTGTCCAATACATTTCGACAGGTTTTAATTTTTCGAGCGCTAGGATATCCAGAACCTGTTTTTGCACACCTTCCCATGATTGGGGATACGGACGGTGGGAAATTTAGCAAGCGAGCGGGAAGTCTTTCGATTGAAAATCTCAAAGATGAGGGGTTTATCGCCGAGGGAATTATTAATTATATGGCTTTGCTTGGCTGGTCACCGGGGGATACTTCTGAAACGGGAGAAAAGTTTTCTAAGGAAGAACTTGTCGATCGGTTTGATTTAGATCGTGTTCACAAGAGTCGCGCATTGTTTGATTATAACAAGCTTCGATTTTTAAATCAGACTCATCTCCAGAATCGATCACCTGAAGACCTGGCCAAGCTTGTTCCCCCTTCGAATCCTAAGTGGTCTGGAATTTGGAAAGATGCCGTGGCACTAATCCAACATGATATCTCAACATTAAATGAGATTCATAAAATTGAGAGTTTTTTGGAACAACCCGATTTCGATTCCTCTCCGATGGCTGCCGATGTGTTGAGAACGGACCAAAATCGAAAAATAATCTCGCAAGGACTTGTTTCGATAAAAGAGAAGATTTCGTCCGGAAGTTCCATTGAAGAGGCACTCAAAGACGGAATTAAAAAGGTTGGAAAAGATTTAAGTGTAAAAGGAAAAGAATTGTATTTTCCTTTTCGTATGGCCCTTACAGGTAAGGACGCCGGCCCTGAATTAAATCCCCTGGCGAAGTTAATCGGATCAGAGGCCGTCGTGGCTCGCTTGGAGCGAGCTGTAGAATTTGGATCTCAAACTCATTAAGGAATTTGTGTTGTGACTGAGCTGGTAAGGCCTAAGGAGGGACGTTTTGTTCTTCAAAGCCCGTTTAAGCCTGCAGGCAGTCAACCCGATGCCATTGAGACTTTAGTATCGGGGTTGAAGAATAATCTTAAACATCAGGTTTTGCTTGGGATTACTGGCTCGGGAAAAACCTTTACCATGGCCAACATCATTGAGCGTCTCAATCGACCGAGTTTAGTGATCGCTCACAATAAAACTTTGGCAGCACAACTTTTTATGGAGTTTAGGGAGTTATTTCCACAAAACGCCGTCGAGTATTTTGTGAGTTACTATGATTATTATCAGCCGGAGGCCTATGTTGCATCTTCGGATACTTACATCGAAAAGGATTCAGCTATAAACGACACGATTGATAAAATGCGGCACTCAGCAACTCGATCGCTTTTGGAGCGTAATGATGTAATTATTGTTTCCTCAGTTTCCTGTATTTACGGTCTTGGCTCACCAGACGCCTATTACGGGCTTCTTCTTCATTTGAATAAGGATCAGGAAATCACTCGGGATGACATTATTTCTAAGCTCGTTCAGATTCAGTATCGAAGGCGGGACGATGATTTTGAAAGAGGTTGCTTTAGGGTGCGCGGGGACGTCATCGAGATTTTTCCAGCTAGCGAAGAAAAGCGGGCCGTAAGAGTTGAGCTTTTTGGGGATTTTGTCGAAAGCCTCTCCGAAATTGATGCTCTGACTGGGAAGAAGTTGAAGGAGCTATCCAAACTATCTGTTTATCCGACGACACATCATATTACGGAAGAGGAGATGCTGGAGAGAGCTCTTCGAACGATTAGGGAAGAAGTGAATGAACGATTTATCGAGCTAAAGAATCAGCGCAAAATTCTTGAAGCCAAACGAATCGAGCAACGAACGAACTTTGATTTGGAGATGATAAAACAACTCGGATTTTGTTCTGGGATCGAAAATTATTCAAGACACCTAACGGGCCGCAAACCCGGGGAGGCGCCTTATACTCTTTTGGATTATTTTCCAAAAAACTTTCTTCTGTTTGTCGATGAAAGTCATGTCACGATTCCACAGATTCGAGCTATGTACCATGGTGATCGCAGTCGGAAAGAAACTTTGATCGAGCATGGTTTTCGCTTGCCCTCTGCCTTAGACAACCGACCTTTAAAGTTTGAGGAATTTACTGAGCGAGTAGGGCAAAGCGTTTATGTTTCGGCGACCCCATCAGCCTACGAAATGGAACTTTCGAGGCCGAATATTGTGGAGCAGATTATTCGCCCAACAGGACTTTTGGATCCTAAAATTGAAGTAAAGCCGGCGACTCATCAGATCGATCATCTGATTCCGATTTTGAGAGAGCAAGTCAAGGCGGGAGATCGGACGCTCGTGGCGACCTTAACCAAAAAGAGTGCGGAACATCTTACGGAATATCTTCAGTCATTAAATTTTAGAATTCGTTATATGCATGCTGACGTCGAAACGATGGAGCGATCTCAGTTGATTAAAGATTTAAGAACGGGCGAGTATGATATTTTAGTGGGAATCAATCTCTTGCGTGAAGGTCTGGATATCCCAGAGGTGAGTCTGGTGGCCATTTTGGATGCTGATAAAGAAGGATTTCTGAGATCAACAACGGCACTTTTGCAGACCTGCGGGCGATCTTCTCGGAACCTTAAGGGGCGTGTGATTATGTTTGCCGATGAAATTACGCGCTCCATGAAGGAATGCATTGAGATAACGGAAGAAAGGCGGAAAACCCAGGCGGAATATAATCAAACACATAAGATTATTCCCGATACCATCAAGCGTGAGATTCAAAAATCTTTGCACGAAGTGGCTCAGGAAACAGGCTTGTTGGGCGAGGCCGAGGTTATCAGAGATCTTGGTGAGCTTGGATCGGACCTTGGGGTTCTCGAGAAACAAAAACTGGAAGCAATCAAGAATCTTGATTTTGAACGCGCGGCCCAATTGAGAGATCGAATAGTCAGTCTTAAAAATGGCTATATGTTAAAGTCATAAACCGTGAAGGAACGCATTCAAATTTCTCGCGATGACATTCAATCCTTGCCACAGGCGTCGGGTTGCTATCTTTTTAAGGAAGTTGCGGTAGCGACGGGAAAAGAGAAAATTCTGTATGTGGGTAAGGCGAAGAATTTGCGAAATCGTGTGCGGCAATATTTTGTAGCTGCGCATGACCAACGAGCCTTCGTAAAATTTATACGAGAGAAAACCAATTGTATTGAATTTATGATTGCTCGGGATGAGACTGAAGCTTTGGTGTTGGAGAATGAGCTGATTAAAAAGCACCGACCTCCATATAATATCCATCTTCGTGATGATAAGCGTTATTTGAGCCTTCGATTTGACCTTCAGCATGAATGGCCAAGAGTCGAATTGGTCAGAAAAGTGAAGAAAGATGGAGCAACTTACCTCGGTCCATTTCTCTCTAGCCAAAAGCTTAGAGAGACAATCGATATCATGCAGAAGATATTTCAACTTCGAACTTGTCCGGATTCCAAGCTATATAATCGCTCTCGTCCCTGCATCGAATACGATATTAAACGATGTGTAGCGCCTTGTGTGGGCTATGTGAGTCGCGAAAAATACTTGGGGCTTTGTCGGGATGCTTTGTTATTTCTTAAAGGTCAGAACAAGGATCTTTTGGATAAGTTTCGATCTGCTATGGAAGCATTCGTCCGGGCTGAAAATTATGAAGAAGCGGCGGTGGCGAGGGATCGAATTGCTTCAATCGAGGGGATCACAAATCAGGAACTAAGCGTAGTCAGACCGAATGATTTGCAGCTCGGGAAAGATTTAGATGTCGTTGCCTTAGCTGGGTCCGAACTGGCCGTAGTCATTTGCGTCCTTTATTTTCGAGACGGTATATTGAGAGATCAACGGCTATTTGAAATCGATCGCCACGAACTTGATGATCTTGAGATTTTGGATCAGTTTCTGTCGCGATACTATACGGACGAAGTTTATACGCCTCATGAAATTCTAGTACCATGGAATATTGATTCGAGCTTCAATAAGGAACGCCTTCCTTTGATTACTCCGAGGCTAGCCGATAAGAAGGAACTCGTTCAGTTAGCTCAAAAGAATGCTGAAGCTAGATTGCAGGCGAAGCGTGCTAAGGCAGAAAAACTGGCGGAGATCCTTAGCCTTCTTCAGTCTAAGTTGGGCTTGTCCAAATGGCCTGAGCGAATGGATTGCTTGGATATATCTCACCATCAGGGGAGTGAAGTTGTAGCCTCAGTCGTGCGCTTCAATCGTGCTGTTCCTGATAAAGAGAATTATCGAAAAATATTTTTGGAGCATCAAATTGTTGATGATTTTGCCTGCATGAGAGAAGCCATTGAGAGGCGTTATAGAACAGAAGAGGACCTACCTGATCTAATCGTTATCGATGGGGGTAAGGGACAGCTTTCGAGTGCGGAGTCGATTCTCAAAGAAATGAATTTTTTGGATAAGGTTGATTTGATCAGTTTGGCCAAGGCTCGTTCGGACGGGGAGGAAATTGATCCTCATAATCCTAAAAACCGTGAGAGGATTTTCAAGCCCGGCCAGAAAAATCCAATTCTATTAAAGCAGTCTTCGCAGGAAGAATTGCTTCTTAGCTTTATGAGGGATGAAGCTCATAGATTTGCAATTAATTACCATCGACTTCGAAAGGCGAGGGCGCTTTCGGTTTCAATTCTTGATGAGATTGAGGGGATAAGTTCTAGAACTAAGCTAAAGCTCTTGAAAAATTTTGGAAGCCTCGAAGGAATCATACAAGCCCCGGATATGGAGTTGCTTAAGTTCCTTAAGGGACCAGCTCTGGAGAGATTGAGGGAGAAATTGGCGTCATCGATTTCTATAGACACTGATTGAGCCGTATGAGTCACTATTAGAGTTATGCTCGCCGCTGCCATGATCTTTGCGGGTCTTGTCGTCCAAGACCCTAATCTGTATCTTCCTCCTCCAATTCCACCCAAGGAGAACCATTGGACCTTGCCCCAACCCTATATTGGGTTTCATGTTGGGGCGGATGCCTCTCGGCGCAGATTTAGTGAGGACACTCGAACTCGCGAGAAAATGCTGAAGATCGGCATGCCGATGGCATTTTATCAGGTTTATGATTATGGCGTGGATCGTTTGCAAGTCATTCTCTGGCCTGAATTGACAGTTGGTAATCGACTCCTAGGGGGCTCAATAGGAGCAGGCCCAGAACAAGTTTTCGATATTGGCCCATCATCAGCACCTTTGGCTCTCGTGATGGGCTTCCAGGCAGGAATTCACACTTCCTTCATATATAATGATGATCATATTCAAGATGTCTGGAACCAAGATATGAATACATTCAAAAAAATTAGCTTGGCTGGAGTTGCCAGGGGGTATTCCGGAGTGGAGTTTCCTTGTGTTGAAGACACTAGATTTCGAGTTTTGATCGACATACAATTCTACGTTGGGAAGATCGCTGAAAATACGATTCGATTTCGAAAATCTGAAGAAATCGGAATGACAGCGGGCCTCGATTTTCAGTTTTTGTTTTAAAGGTATCCGAATAAATTTCTAGTTTCCGAAAGGATCTTACTCACCAGTGGACCTTGAAGGCCTTTGTTCTTTTGGCTGAGCGTTTGCTTTGTGATTCTAAGTGTTCGGGATTTGGAGCCAACTTTGGGTCTCAGTATTCCTTGGGGTTCAAGTTTTTTGGCAGCTTGGTTCCCTAAGCTTGTTTTTTGTGATTCTGTGTTTATTGAGTTTCTGTGGGTCCCAACGACTAATTCTGTTGGGACTGGGCTTCGGGATTTCAATAGGATTCTGCGAATATTATTTTCATCCGCCAAAATACCAAAGCCTATCGAGTTACGAGAAAATTCGAGGTCTTCCACGGGAGTATAGAGGAAGTGGGGATGCTTCCGGATCTCATTCTTACGCGCCTCGACCCCTCCTGACTCGGCAACTGCGTGAAGCCTTATTTTTAGGAAAACAGGGGGCCCTGGATCAGAATGTCTGGGCTTGGGCAAATCATCTCGGCATTTCTCACCTCTTGGTCATCTCAGGACTTCATTTTGAAATTTTGATTTTGCTTGCACTAGTAATATGGAGATTTCTTTTGAGATATACAAGTTTCAGCCGACGATTGATGTGGGTTTATATTTTGTTGAGCCTTACTTTGCTTGTGTTTTTGGGGGTGTGTGATGCAGGAGTTTCTCTCTGGCGTGCGGGAATAATGAGCTTAGTAATTTATGGATTGATGAAATTATATCCATCTCTCCAACGAATTAATCGCAGCAATTTGCTAGCGCTACTGGGAATCATTTTTCTAATAGTCAAACCCAGCCTTTCTCTGTCGAGAGGCTATATCTTTTCATTTTCCATTACAGCCATGCTTTTACACTTTTCAAGAGGAGGTGACCGCTATCCGGCATGGAAACTTCAACTGCTTATTGGGGTTCTGGTCTATGCTGTTTCTAGTATTTATCTTAGTGATCTCAGTGGCCTCAGTTTTTTCCTGAACCTCTTTATGGGGATCGTCTTTACATGTTTTATACCAATTTCTATTGGCCTAGGGGCGTTTCATCATTCTTTAGACGTTTGGCTAACGGGTAAATTGGAGAAATTCTTTCAAGCCATGGAGTGGATGTCTGGGGCTAGTCAATGGACCGATCTTCCACTCCTCTCGAACTTTCAAGCGTTTTTTGTTTTGGGAATAATGCTGTCGTATCTCTACTATCGAAGCTGGAATCGCCTCACTGTCGTACTACTAGGCGCCATCGTTAGTATTGGCCTGGTAGCGTGGCTTCCAAGCTATACACAAAATGACTCTTTGGTCATCGATCAGATTGATGTGGGTCAAGGCGATGCTTACTTGATTTCAACAAGAGATTTTAAAATTTTAATAGATGGGGGACAGGGGCGGGCGGCTTATGAGTTCCTTAGGTCTAAAGAGATTCGTGAGGTATCTATTTGGGTGCTCAGTCATTTTGATCGAGATCATTCGGGATATTTCTCCTCCGGATTATGGCGACCGAAGTTCCAAGATCTAATTATTCCAAAGTTAGACCAGAGTTCGACTTCACGTGTCATACGCAATGAGTTTCTACAAAATCTATCGAGTTATCTGGATTCAGATTTCGTTCGAGGGGAGCGTTGCTATTCTCGTTATTGTCTTTGGTTCTGGTCAGCAACTCAGTCTGGGTCCAAGGCTGTTGCCAATAAGGATTCCCTTTGCCTACTGATTTATGAAAAGCAAGCAAAGCGTCCCATAGCCCTGTTTTTGGGCGACCTTCGGGCCAGTGGTGAGAGGGCGCTGGTCAATGAACTATCCCTACGTCGCTGGAGCTTTGATTGGAGCTCCCGGCTTCCCATCCTTAAATTGGCCCACCACGGTTCCAATTCTAGCAGTTCTTCGGTGCTTTTGAGATTTCTGCAACCAAACCTTACCCTGATCCCAGCGGGTAGACAGAACCACTATATGTTTCCGCGTATGGAGGTGATTAGAAGACTTCAAGCTTGGACAACAAACTTCATTCGTTCCGATGCTCAAGGGAATAGAAAAATAATTTTTGACTTTTGATTCATCAATGGAGAGCTTAGTCTATCAGGGTTAGCTGGTGCTAACGCGTACGGAAGGAGTTATTAATGAATGCGTCGAGTTCGCGTGCTGTAATGAGTAGAGTTTTTGTAAGTATAATGATGGTGACTTTGAGCTTTGGGTTGGGTGCCTGCGGTTCAAAGAAATCTGGAGGTGGCTCTAATGCTGATTCATCCTTTGGAACGGGTGCGTCAAGCTCTGGAGGTATTGGCTTAGGTACTTTGCAAAGGGTACATTTTGGTTTTGATGAATCAACATTAAACTCTGAGGGTCGCGAAACCCTTCAAAATAATGCCCAAATTATGATGAAGAATGGGAAGATGAAGGTTTTGGTCGAGGGTCATTGCGATGAGAGGGGTAGCAACGAGTATAATATTGCTCTTGGCGAGCGTCGCTCGAAGGCAGTTATCGACTATATGGTCAATCTTGGCGTTCAACGCTCTCGACTTGAGATGAAGAGTTGGGGTGAAGAGCGGCCGTTAGATCCAACTAAGTCAGATACCGCTTATAGCTTGAATCGAAGAGCTGAGTTTGTGATTTTGGCGAAATAATTCTTCGCTCTTTTTTTGTTTCTCAAAAGAACCCGCATCCATGTAAAACTAAGGGATGCGGGTTTTTTATTGTCTATTAAGTCTTGGTCTAACAAGTTTAATCGCTGGCTGTGCTCAAAGATTAGATGAGTTCGAAACGAGACTCACCGATTTGGATGAGCGCTCTAAGATCCTTGAATCGAAAAGTGGTCTTCCAATTGGCTCCGATAGAGAGCTTCTTGAAAGCAGGAAATTGGCGGATGTCAGGACACAAGTAACCGCCATCAAGAATGATCACACTCTTCTACAAGGCAAAGTTGAAAGTATTGAATTTGAAAATAAATCTTTGTCCGAGCGGGTGGCTCGCTTAGAGCAAGAATTAGATCGACTAGATAAGAAAGCTCAGGCTGCAGTTGTGGCCAGTCCGACCGAAGATAAAGGAAGCTCTCCAGATGCCGCCTATGAGATAGCCTTGGAAGCCCACCAAAAAGGTGATTTTTCGAAATCTCGGGATTTGTTCCTCAAATTCGTGAAAGAGAATCCCCAGCACCCCCTGGCCGATAATGCGGTTTATTGGATAGGGGAGAGCTATATGACTGAAAAGTCTTATCGCAATGCCTTGGTACGGTTTCAGGATTTGGTTGAAAAATTTCCAAACTCGGATAAACGCTGTGATGCCATGTCTCGTCAGGTTGATGCCTTCCAAGCCCTCGGTATGGATGAGGAGGCTAAATCGTATGGGGACCTGCGCACCAAGGAATGCCGAAAAAATTAATTTATATTTTAGCGTTTGAATCTTCTTGTGATGACACCTCAGTGGCTGTGCTTTGCAAGGAGCCCAACGATGATTTGCCAAAACTTGTTTCGTTGGCCGTTCAAAATCAGGATGAAGTTCATGCAAAATATGGCGGAATTGTTCCTGAACTGGCTTCGCGAGCGCATCTAGTCAATCTTTTGCCCTGTCTTCGCAAGGCTCTGACCGAAGCCAAACTGAAGATTGAAGAGGTTTCGTTGATCTGTGCGGCAGCCGAGCCTGGATTGGTCGGGTCCTTATTGGTAGGGCATACGGCCGCAAAAACATTAGCCTTCCTTTATAAAAAGGATTTTGTTTCTTGCCATCACATTGAAGGTCATTTGCATTCCATTTTATTAACCGAGCGACCGAGCTTTCCTCTCGTGAGTTTGGTTGTTTCGGGTGGACATACAAGTTTGTATGAATTGAGTTCAGTTTATGAGTGGCGACTCTTAGGCCAAACCTTAGACGATGCAATTGGAGAAGCCTTCGATAAAGGAGCTAAGTCACTGGGTTTGGGATTTCCGGGTGGGGCCGAATTGGAGATCTTGGCGAAAAGCGGAGATAATCTCGGCTATAAGTTTCCTAGCGTAAAAGTAGGAGAGTTTGATTTTAGTTTTAGCGGCCTAAAGAGTGAGTTTATGAGGATTCTTGTCCGTGAAGCCGAGTTGGTTAATCACCAGAATCTAGCGGCGAGTTATCAGAAAGCTTTATTCGATCATCTCGAAAGTCGATTGCGCAATGGATTGGAAAGTACGGGCTGTTTGAATCTCGCGATTGTTGGTGGTGTGGCAAAAAATCAAGAATTGCGATCACGACTTGAAGGGCTTAAATCTGAAGGCTTAATAGCTAATTTTTGGGCAGCTAAGCCCGAGTATTGTACGGACAATGCCGCGATGATTGGGATGACTGGATATCTTCGTTGGTCGCAAGGATTTCGTTCCGAGCTTAGCGATGATGTAAGATCCACCCACCGACCCAAACTAAAGAAGTTGAGTCGTGGCTAGAGCTAAATTTGGTCAGAATTTTCTTGTCGATAAAATCTGGCAAGAGCGAATTGTAAATTGGTTTCAGCCCAAGGGAGACTTTGCTGAAATTGGTCCTGGTCAGGGGGCTTTGACTCGTCTTTTAGAAAAGCGATTTAATAATTTTTGTGTTTTTGAGGTCGATCCAAAAATGCAAGAATATCATACTGGGAAAAAGAATTATGAGTTCATTTTACAGGATTTTTTGGATTGGAATTTTGAGCTACATTCAAAGGCTGTAAATAACTTTTCTCTAATTGGAAATCTACCCTACGAGTCCGGTACGGCCATCGTTAAACAGGTTGTGTATCATTGTGATCAAATCGACTATTTTTTATTTATGCTCCAAAAAGAGGTCGCGGATCGAATGTGTAGCTTACCGCGCAGAAAAAGTTACGGGAGCTTGAGCGTATTTTTTCAGAGTCAGTATGACTTTAAAATAAAAGGGAATTTGCCGCCCGGAGCCTTTAGACCCGCTCCTAAAGTGTTCTCGAGTTTGATCGAAGGTCACCGTCGTCAACGGAGCCCCCATCCCACTACAAGAGAATATTTTGAATTTATTCAAAGCTGTTTTCAAATGAAACGAAAGACCTTGAGAAATGTTCTAAAGAATCGTCTTTCAGCGCCACAGATCGATGAAATCTACAAGAAATTTGAATGGAATAGTAATATCAGAGCGGAGGAGATAGAGATTGATTTTTGGCCTAAGGTCTACGAAGAGGTTCTAAGTGTCTAAGACCAGCAATAATGAAGGCAACCTCATTGCGGAGAATCGCAAGGCTCGATTCAATTATCAAATTGGCGAGACCTTTGAGGCTGGACTTGTCTTGAAGGGTAGCGAAGTTAAGTCTTGTCGTGCCCATAAAGTCAATTTGACGGATGGATATGCGGCTTTTCGCGGAGACGAGTTGTTTTTACAAAATGTTCAGATCACTGAGTATTCGCATGCCAATCGAATGAATCATGAACCGCGGGCCGTAAGAAAACTTCTTTTACATCGTAAAGAGCTCAATAAATTGATTGGTCTGTGGAACTCCGGTGTATCACTCGTACCTCTGAAGATGTATTTTAAGAACTCCTATGTAAAAGTCCTTCTGGGCGCTGGAAAAGGAAAGAAAACACATGATAAGAGGCAGGACCTTAAGAAAAAGCAGGCGGATCGAGAAATCTCACGAGCGGTAAGGAGTCGTCGGAAGTGACGGAAAAGGCTGGAGCATTTTTATTTTGTGATGGGGCTTCGCGAGGAAATCCAGGACGTTCAGGCTGGGCCTATCTACTGATCGCGGGCGATAGGGTTAGAGAGGCTGGAGGCTTTGTTGAGAGGGCAACTAATAATCAGATGGAGTTGCAAGCCCTGTTGGAGGCCCTGAGATATTTAGACAGCCATCCGATCAAGGAAAAATTGATCAATGTTTACCTAGATTCTCAGCTTATTTTGTCAGGGGCCTCGGTTTGGAGATTTAATTGGAGCAAGCGAGGCTGGACGACAAAAGATGGCGAGGAAGTCAAAAACCTCCAGCAGTGGAAAGACTTGCATGAGTTGATGATCAAATTAGAAAAGAAGCTTTTGTTTAAGTGGTGGTATATTCCAGGCCATTCTGCCTATCCTTCGAATGAACGAGTGGACGAAATCGCAACGTCCTTTGCGGACTCTGAAGATTGTGATTTATATGAGGGTGCTTTAAAAAATTATTCGGTCAATTATGAGTCTGGCCTGGGTGAGTTAGAGAAATTCGAAACTAAAAGTGGATTTAAATCTTCTAAGTCGAGCTCAAGAAAACCGTATTATATTAGTGTTATAGGAGATCAAATTTTTCGAGACGCCACTTGGTCGGCTTGCGAAGCAAGAGTCAAAGGACGGCGCGCGGCAAAATATAAGAAAGTCGTCGATGAGTCTGAAGAGCGACGCGTTCTGAAGTCCTGGGGCCTTGAGGATCTTCTCTCAACCAACTCGTAGATTTTTGCGGTGAATCAAAGAACCTAGAATCAAAAATAGGAGAGAAATGAGAGGGCTCGCAATGTGGGCATCCTGAGATTCGGCTGACACTGAACAGCCTGACTTGCTACTAAAAGACGGTGGCCTAGGCTTACTCGGAGGAGTTGTTTCATTACCGGGTAAATCCGGAATGCTCAATCCAGCCTCGATTCGAAAGTCTCTAAGATCGTTGGAGTCGACATCCCCATCTAGGTCCCAATCTGCTCGAATATCGCCCTGCTCCCAAAAAGAGAGGTAAGTATTCTGGTCATCCAATTCGTTCGCCAGGCCATCAATGGTTAAATCAAGCTTTCCACCCCAGTCGAAATCAACTGAATGCCAAGATATATAATTTGCTGGAGGTACCGTCAGTCTATCATACTGCATTTTTATACTCGCCTGCTCGCCGCTCGGTATTTGGAAAATCAACACATCTTCAATGGGAAGAGAGGAATTGATTTGTGCCTTGGAAACATGACGAGAGTTCAAGCTTGAATTGAAAACAAGATCCTCATTGAAATTCTGTACGCCATAATATTTAGTCCAATACGTTCTTATATTTTGAGGTGGTGGCCAGATGCCTAGGTGTTCCCAACCTCGTTCGGAATTCGTATGGCTTTTATTATAAAAATATAGGCCCCAGGTTTCGTTCGGTAACTCGACGGTCGTATAATTAAGTTCTCCAGACAAGGCGCTTGGTATGTGGGGCGGACTCATGACGACCTTGGCGTTTACAATTCTTGAGTTTCTAATCGTTAAGCCCTTGGGTTGCCAATAAATCTCAAAAGCCCGCCCTGTGTCATAAATGCTTGGATTATAAACTTTCCCGCCACTCGACAAATGTATTACATAAGTCTTCTCTTGATTGTCTTGGAAAAGAGTGTCTCCATAAATTGTTGCAGGGTAATCAGCGTTGGGCGGTAAAATGTCCGGAATTATATAAGGCCCCAGCGCCACATCCTGGCACAGCAAACTATAAAATAAAATAATGCTAGGCACCCTCGTATGCTCTCCGAATCTTCATCCAAGGAGAAGAAAAACTTATTGCGACTTACCGAGATAAGGGATCATTCGCTCTATTCGTTCTTGAAATCGCCAATGATTTCCGGAATGTCCTGCCTTGTATTCGAAGGTATCAACTTTTGCCCCAAAACTAAGAAGCTTATTGGTCAGCTGGCGTTGCCCCCATTGTGAAGCGTATTCATCCTGGAGGCCGCAATCTAAAAGTATCAATTTTATTTTCTTAAGATTTTCTTTGTATTTCTCGGCTTTGATAAGAGGATCCCACTGTTGGTATCGCTCCCAAATTTCATCAATTATTTGGCCTGAGCGGGTATCAAAAAAGAGATCACCGAAAAGTGGGCCTTGCTTTGGATTGGGCGCGTAGCAGGCTGCTAATGACAAAGTCATAAGACAGCTTAGCTTGCGAAAGCCCTGACTACCTGGATTGGGTCGTGCAAAGAAATAGTCCAAAAACTTTTGAATTCCACCAGCGGCCTCGATTTCTATCATTGCGGGATGAAGCGAAGGTAAAAGTGAAACTTCAAAAAAGCAATCTCCCGCCGAGCTATTGACGATTGAAAAGACTTCCGGTCGCTCCATGGCAATTTGCAATGCACCGAATCCACCACTGGAGTGCCCCATTAAGATTCGCTCGTTTGCAGAAGCTGAAGTTCGAAAATTTTCATCTATAAATCCTACGAGCTCGTCACAAATGTAATCCATATAGTTGCCGAGAGAAGGAGAATTAATATATTGGCTTGAGCCCAGGCGAGAACTTCCATCAGGAAAGGCAACGATCATTTCCGGAATTCTCTTTTCGATAATAGCCCTGGTGACTTCCGTCTCAAAATTCCAAGAAAACACTCCATCTTCGTATAAAAGCTTACTGCCACGACCTCCCCAGCCCACCAAGTAAAAGACGACTGGATAGGTCTCCGAACGTTTAGGATCATAAGTAGGGGGTAGGTAAACGTGGAGTTTTCGGTCATGGGGGTCGCCCATTGGAAAGTTTTTGATTGCTCGGCTGGAATGGTTTAGGACCTGGATCATGAAATCCTCATACAAACAAAACGCTAATCGGTCTTCAATTATTCTCAATAGCCCTATCGGGAAGATAGAGATTTTTCTAGGTAGTCGAGGCCTCGTGGGATTATCGACCGCTCGTGAACCGAAGGCTACTAAGATTGGGGTGGCAATGGATGAACTTTTAAACCAGAAAGCTAAGACTCAGTTGAGGGAATATTTTGAGGGCACAAGATCGAGTTTTGACCTCCCGATAGAATGGAGTGGAACAGATTTTCAGCAAGAGGTCTGGAAAGAAACCATGAAAGTTAGAGCTGGTAACACTAGTACGTATGGAGAGATTGCAAAACGAATCGGCCGGCCAGAAGCCTACCGAGCCGTCGGGCAGGCCTTGAACAAAAATCCTTGGATGATCGTCGTGCCCTGTCATCGCATTTTAAATTCAAAATCCGAACTTCACGGCTACGCTTTAGGGTTGAAGGCCAAGGCTTGGCTCCTTGAGCACGAACATCTTCATTTCGGTCGTACGGAAAGGGCTGAACTTCGGGCATCGAAAAAGCGAAGAGGGCGAGCAGCCCAAGCTCCAGCGTAGTCGACGCCAATGCGTGCCGCTCTTTTGATTTGCGCTTGATAGGGCCTTTTACAAAAAAACACTTTCTCGCCCACTAAATCCATGGCGTTCCAGCTTCTATTAATTCCAAGGGCGCGTGTGAATTTTCCGGGTCCACTCAAGTCTATCTTCGGGTCGCTTAGCGATTCAGCGGCTCGGATGAGTACAGCTTGCGGATCGCCCTTACCAGAGCAGACGATATTGAACATTTGGTAAATTCCATAGATCAAATAGATGTAAGCAAAACCCGGTGGTCCAAACATAACTTCAGTTCTCTTTGTTCGGCCTTTGGCGGAATGACAGGCGAGGTCTTTTTCGCCCAGGTAAGCTTCCGTTTCTACGATTCGTAGTTCAAATTTCTTGTGTTTATTGCGAATGATCAAAGAGCATCCGATCAAGTCTCGAGCTACAGCATCGGCGGGTCGATTAAAGAATCTACGATTAAGTTTTCTCGCTGGCATGGGTTGAATTTGTTAACCTCAGTTTGTGAGTAGTAAATCAAGTCTATCTAATCAAGATCGTTCGATGATTGCCGCAGAAATCAGGTTTTTAGGGGAGATTTTGGGGGAGGTCATTCGAGAGATCAGCGGCGAAAAGATTTATCGATTGGAAGAAAGAATTAGGCACCTCTCAAAAAAAGCCCGATCAAAAGATAGGGTAGCCCAGAAGAAATTAACTGAGGTCATTTCAGATTTGAGCACTGCTGACGCATACGAAATTGCCTTGGCATTTACAGTTTACTTTGAACTTATCAATATTGCTGAAGAAAACCACCGGATTCGGCTATTGAAGCGGCGCTCGAAAAATCGACAACTTGCAAAGGAATCGATCGAGGAAGCTCTTAAAATTATCAAGCGAACATTGAAGCCGAGTCAGATCACCGAAATTTTAGGCGAGTTGGATATTCAGATTGTTTTTACCGCCCATCCGACCGAGTCAAAGCGTCGAACAATTCTTTCAAAGATTCATCGAATTTCTATGCTATTGGAGGATGAAACTCCTGGAGACTACTCAAAGACACTGCCCGATAAAATTAAGAAGGAGGTCACTTCACTTTGGCTGACATCTAGACACCGACTCAAACGGCCAGAGGTCATTGATGAAGTGAAGACGGGTCTATGGTATTTTTCGAATTGTTTATTCGACGCTCTTCCGGACTTGGAAATTGAGTTTAAAGGGCTACTTTCAAAGTCTTTTAAGGGCCAAAAATTATCACCAACATGGCTACACTTTGGATCCTGGATTGGCGGCGACCGAGACGGTCACCCCGATGTAGGCGCCGAAGTTACGGTTCAATCATTGAATCTTCACCATGAGGCAGCGAGCTACCGCCTCGCGTACGAGCTGCGAAAGCTAGCCTCCCTTATCAGCTTTTCATCCGATAGAGAACCGCCTGATCCTAGGCTGAATCCAATTCTAGGTTATTGGCAAAAAGATGGCTCCTTGCGAAAGATTTTAGATCGTTATTCCCAAGAGCCATACCGGGCGGCTACTTTATGTTTGGCCGCCACCTGTCATATTTTGAAACGTTCGCAGATTGTAGAAAATTTTCGAATTATACAATCTTGTTTAGAGGAAAGTCGTGTCTGGCCCACTATACAGTCTGAGTTCGAAAATATTTGGCGGCTGATCAGATTGTTTGGACTGCATGCTGCCGCGCTGGATATTCGTCAGGAATCGTCTGTACATGAAGAGGCTATGAATGAGATTTTAAGAGAGCTTAAAATCAATGATAATTATATAGATTTGAGCGAATCCGAACGCGAGAAAGTGCTTGGCGATTTTCTTATTCAACTCGATACAAAAGAGAATGATTTTGAATTTAAATCTACTAAAATTAGCGATGTCATTGAACCTCTGAAGCGGTTGTCTAGGTTTGATTCGGAGAGTATTGGTCAATACATCATCAGCATGACTTGCGCGGCCTCGGATATGCTGGAAGTTTTATGTTTTCTTAAGATCGCGAAGATTAGAATGCCGATCACACCGCTCTTTGAAACGAGACAAGACTTGGAAAATTCGGTTGCTACTCTGAGTTCGATTTTTTCCAATTCTAGCTATAGAGATTTTTTAGCTCAATCAGGGAATGATCAGTGGGTTATGTTGGGTTATTCGGACAGCAACAAGGATGTCGGTTACCTTAGCTCCAACTGGCTTGTCTACCAAGCTCAGGCGAGAATCTCTGAGGCTTCGAAAGCTTGGAAAGTTAAGATACATTATTTTCACGGACGCGGAGGAACGATCGCACGAGGTGGGGGCCCGGCCGCTCGTGCGATCATGGCTCAGCCCATTGGGCTGCGAGAGCCTAAGATCCGAATTACAGAACAAGGTGAAATTCTTTCTAGCCGTTACCATCGGATCGAGATCGCCAAGAGAGTCTTGGGGCAGATTGTTTATGGAACAATGATTGGATCAGCCCTTGAACGAAAGGGGATTAGACCCAATCAAGAGTACCTGAAGGCTTTGGAGAAAATGTCCGTGGCAGCTGCTCAAAAATACGAATCCTTTATCAAGCAAGAGCCAAAAAGTATTGAGTTTTGGAAGGCGATAACGCCCATTGAGTTTATTAAAGGTTTGAATATCGGCTCGCGACCAAGCTCACGACGACCAACTAATAAAGTGGAAGATCTTCGAGCCATACCTTGGGTCTTTAGTTGGTCTCAAACGCGTTTTGGACTTCCAGGTTGGTTCGGGCTCGGAACTGGATTGAACTGTGGTTTGAAGTTGAGCCAACTGAAAAGAATGTATAAATCTTGGCCGTTTTTTAGGAGTCTTCTCGATAATGTTCAGTTGTCATTGAGAAAGACTGACCTTGGAATAGCAGAGATGTATTTGTCTCTTAGCGGCCTCTCGGAGACTCAAAAGTTTTGGAAACTCATTCGAGAGGAATATGAGCTGACCATTCGAATGGTTCTTTTGATAAGCGATCAAAAAATACTTTTAGAGAAAGAGAAAGTATTGAGTCGATCAATTGAATTGAGAAATCCCTATATCGATCCTCTTAATTTCATTCAGGTAGATTTTATGAGGCGCTATCGAGAGGAACTTGACGAGTCGGAAAAAGTAAAGATTGCTAGATTGATTCAATTAAGCATCGCGGGCTTGAGTGCAGGTCTTCGAAATACGGGCTAGGCACCAAAGGAATCTTTTTGAATTCGAAGTCGGCTAAAATCTGCAAGATTTTTGGCTCTCAAGAAGGGGTTGAGTGTTTTTTCTGTCTTTATCGAGCTAGGGAGGCTAGGCCGTCCCAAATTTCTTTTCGCGGCGAGATCCACTTCAAAAGTGGAAAGCTCTACCGATTCATCTCCCAGTGATTTGACGAATTTTAAATTGGCTTCTGTGTATTCATGGCCACAGTAAACCATTGTGTCTTCTGGAAGAGCGGCAAGATGGTGGAGACTCTTCCAGAGAAGCTCGAGGCTTCCCTCAAAGACTCGGCCACATCCAAGCGAAAACAAAGTGTCTCCACAAAATATCAATTTTGATTTGGCCAACCAAAAAGCAATATGCCCCATAGTATGTCCAGGAATCTCCAGAATGTTTGCAGACTCTCCCAGAAGATCAATATGATCCCCATCTTTCAGACCGCTCTGGGCTTCGGGGATTCGATTGAGATCGTAAGTAGAACAATAAACATGAGCCCCTGTTTTCTTGACCAGCTCTTCATTGCCGCCGATATGATCAAAGTGGTGATGAGTGTTTAGAATTTTATTGAGAGAAAGAGAAAGTTCGTCGAGTTTCTCTAGGACTGGATTGGCCTCACTGGGATCTATCACTGTGGCCGGACCCCCGATCTTCTCATAGAGCAGATAAACGTAATTATCTTTAAGCGCTGGGATTAATTCAACTTTCATCGCAGTTTAATTTATCAGGGAATCTTACTTCTCTAAAGCGGATACCGACATTATGATGCGCGAATGAATCTTGGAGATCCGAAAATTGCCGAAACTGCCGTTCGACATATTCTTGAGTATATTGGAGAGGATCCGAATCGCGAAGGCCTTTTGAAGACGCCATCTCGAGTTGTGAGGGCCTATGGAGAGTTAACAGAGGGTTATCGGCAAGATCCCGCTAAAATTTTATCGACGACATTTTCTGAGACCTGCAACGAAATGATTGTTGTTCGCGATATTAATTTTTGGTCACTCTGTGAGCATCATCTCTTGCCATTTAGTGGCAAAGCCATTGTTGGCTATCTGCCCAAAGATCGAATCGTAGGTTTATCTAAAATTGGTCGCATTGTTCACTGCTTTTCTAGAAGGTTGCAGGTTCAAGAAAAACTTACACAGCAAATAGCCGATGCCATTATGGAACACCTTAATCCGATGGGTGTTGGCGTTATTATAAGCGCAACCCATCAGTGTATGGCTATGCGGGGGATTAGAACTCCTGCGGAGATGGTAACAAGTTGTTTGTTGGGTCAATTTTTAGAGCCGGCGACGCGAGCCGAATTTCTACATTTTAAACCCTAGTTACTTTAGGCCAATTTCACTCAGTCGCTCATCCAGATAGCTGGCAGCAGTATGCTGTGCAGAGAGTTTGACTTCAGGGTACGGATGAATAAAGAGTGGCATCGAAAAGCGCGAACCCCTGGCTGCTTCAGCCTTTGGATTTACTACTTGGTGGGTTGTTGAGCGAAAGTAATTTTGACTCGCCATTTGAAGCATATCGCCGACATTGACCACAACATCTCCATAGTTGCCGAGTACATCATGCCAATCGCCCGCGAGATCTTTGACTTGAAGTCCCATGGCGGTTGAAGCGGGTAGTAAAGTGATCAAATTGATGTCTTCATGTGCAGCCGCACGAACGGCACCGGCATCTTCAACTCCCGTTAGGGGAGGATAATGGATGATTCTAAAAAGATTTTTTTTACTTCCCAGAGCCATTTGATCCAAGGGCATGGAATAATGCTCACGAACTTCCGGAGGCGTTCCTTCATCCAACCAGCGAAGTAAACTTTGGCCCAACTCAAATAACTGCATTCGAAGTTCAAATGTTTTTTTACTCAACTGAGCTGGAAATGGCTGCCCCTCGTAGACGTGAAAGAATTCTTTAAGATCTTTTTGGCTATAGCCCTTTGCATTTTCTGACTTAAAAGGGAAATAACCCGCTTGCGTGTCTTTATTGAAAAGATAATCAAACTTTGAGTCCGAAGCGAAAAACTCTTTCCACTCAGCATAGACCGCATCAACCAGCCCGCGCTTAATGGGATGATTTGTAACAACCGCAAAACCTGTCGATCGACAGGATTCTACAAAGATTTTCGCTCCATCACTTCCCTCAAAATCCGCTTTCAAAACTTGCATTCGTTCAGGCTAGATCAGCCTAAAAATAACTTCAATCGACGAAAGTGATAGAGAATTCTGCTACTTAGTGGGGGCACGCGCTGGACCCGAGGGGAATGGAAGAAAATCAGATGAAGATGCCTTGTTATACAAGGTATCTTGCGCTATGGAGTTTTGATGGAGCTGAGCAATTGGCGGTCTCAACTAAGAAAGGGATTTGTAGAGTTCTCTTTGTTGCGTCTGCTTCGATTGCATGAACGACTTTATGGGCTGGAAATTCTTGAAAGGCTCAATCTGGCAGGAATTGAAATCGGCGAAGGAACTCTTTACCCTCTTCTTTCAAGACTCGTGAGAGATAAGCTTTTGCTCACTCAATGGGAAATTAAGCAGGCGTCGGGACATCCACGCAAGTATTACAAAATATCTGCAAAAGGCGGCGAGACCCTAGCTCGAATGAGTTCGGAATGGGAATCACTTGTTAGAAGCATTAAAGATTTGGAGAAATGAAATGGAACTAGACGAAAAAGATAGGAACAGACTGAATATTTATTTGAAAGAACTTGAGGAGGCCTTGAAATCAATTGGAGCAGTGGAACGTTCGGAAATTATTTTGGAAATCAGCAGCCATATTCGGGAGAGCTGCTCCAAATCGGGACGTCCGATGAACGAAGTGATTGGGGCGTTGGGAACGCCGGAACAAGTGGCCAATCGTTTTCTAATGGAACGAGGACTCAAGCCCATACAATTAAAAAGATTTGGCTTTTTAAAATGGGCTTTAGCTGGAGTGGGGGTGTTTATAATTGTAGGTTTTTTGAGCGCTATATTCCTTTTGAAAAGCCTCCTTCCCATTTTGGACGTCAATGACGAAGAGGGTCGAATAAGAATCTTGGGCGGACTTATCGATATTGATGAAAAAGAGCATAAAGTAAGTTTAGGCAAAGGCTTGATCCGAATTCGTGACGAAGATGTTAGTTTTGAATTTGAAGCCATCAAGTTTCAGGGTTCCTATGACCTGAAAGATATCGGAGCCATTCGAGTCAAATCGATCAACGGGAAGATGCAGTTTGACCAGAAGGCGTCATCAGAGCTTCGGTACGATTGCAGGCTTGTTAATTCCAAAAAGGAAATAGACACCTCCAAACTAGTCGAGATCGAGGAAAACGTCCTGACTTTAGATATGACAAAGGACGTTGGTGGAATGAACTGTCATTTCTCACTTCCTCCAGGATTGGATCTGGATGTCGATCTTGCAAATGGAAAGTTAGATTTCAGAGAGTTAAAACAAAACTTGAATGCTCGATTGACCAACGGAAGTATCAATTTTGAAAGAGATCCGTCTAAATCATATCATGTTGACGCCGACGTGGCGGTTGGACATCGCAAGCTACCTAAGCTGAACGCCGAGGAAAATTTTGATTATAATGTTAAGCTTCAAGTTAAGAATGGAAAGATTCGAGTTGATTGATGACTTTGAGCTTTCCCCATACGCGTAATCTTGATCCGCTTTTATTGGACCGAATGAGCGCGCTGGAGTGCAGGGATCTTGGTGAAAAAATTGCCGATTTTATTCGTCCAGAGCGGCGTGAAATGATTGAATCGATCATAGATCGACGCTGCCTCTCGGTGCGCCTTGCATTGGAAGATATTTACGATGCGGGAAATCTTTTTGCCGTTCTTCGAAGTGCGGAAGTCTTAGGGTTTCAGAATATTGATTTGATGGATAATCATACGATCAAGAAGAAAATTCCCAATCGCGCGGCACGACGCGCAGAGAAGTGGTTGTCTGTTCGAGAATGGAAAAGCACCGAAGAGTATTTGGAAGAAATGAAGCGACGTGGATTCAAAGTTTACACCACATCGCTCGATACCGATCGATCCATTGAAGATCTTGATTTTTCACTTCCCTCAGTGGTGTTGCTAGGGAACGAAAAAGAGGGGACTTCATCTGAAGCGAGGAGAATTTCGGATGGTGTTTTTAAGATTCCTATGCGGGGCTTTACTCAAAGCTTCAATATATCCGTTGCGGCCGCGGTTGTGCTGTACCACATTCGGCGTAGCCGTGAGCAATTAGGACTGTTTCCCGAACTTTCGACAGACGATCGTCTGTATCTACGCTGTCTCTTTTACCTCCGTTCTTACGAACAGTCCCATCATTGGGTTGAAATTCCTAAGGCTTAGTTGTAGCGTCAGAACCAAAGGAAGGAATGTTGATATGAGCTTTGAATTGCCTAAATTATCTTATGACCTTGGGGCTTTGAGCCCACATCTGTCGAAAGAAACTTTGGAGTTTCACTATGGAAAACATCACCAAGCCTATGTGACGAAACTCAATACCTTGGTAGAAGGCAAAGCTCAGGCGAAGATGTCGCTAGAAGAAGTTATCATGAATTCTGAGGGGCCAGTTTTTAATAATGCTGCTCAAATTTGGAACCATACTTTTTATTGGAATGGGTTCAGCCCAAAAAGCGGACAAGAGCCTGGCGGAGCTTTGGCGCAGGCTATCAATAAGGATTTCGGATCGTTTGATAAGTTTAAGAGTGAATTTACGGATAAAGCCACCAACCTATTTGGTTCTGGTTGGACTTGGTTGGTAAAATCAAAAGATGGCAAGCTGGCTGTAACTCAGACTTCAAATGCTGATCTTCCGATGAAGCATAACCAGACGGCGCTTTTGACCTGTGATGTTTGGGAGCATGCCTATTACATCGACTACCGAAATTTGCGTCCTAAATATTTGGAGAGCTTTTGGAGTTTGGTAAATTGGGACTTTGTCCAAAAAAATCTGGAGTCTTAAAAATGGCGTTAGGTCGTATATAAGCCCATTTTAAGGCCTGGGAGGCTGTCTCGAAGTTCGGGGGAAAGCCCTTGCGCCGCTTTCTGTCTTGGCCTACATAAAAGACTGGATTGACGAATATTAATTCGCGATTTGCGGAGGATTCAAGATGATGCGGCTCCTTACAACCGTTCTACCTCTTTTGCTACTTGTGTCGGCTCTTGTGGGATGTGCCGACGCCGAGGTTGGAACCAAACGACGACCTTTTACGATGTACTTCGTTCCGCACCAAGACACCGATGGAATTCTGACGACTGCCAAGGGCGCTTCGGACTTTGTTGCCAAACATGTCTCGCAGGGTCTTTATGGGAAGGACGATGGTTTTTACGTTAAGACTGCCATCCCCGTAGATTATGTAGCAGTGGTCGAAGCCTTTGGAACAAAGAAGGCCGATTTTGCAACGGTTCATACGTTTGCTTATATCTTGGCGCACGACATCAAGCATTATGATGTTGAGCCCATTTTGACAGTCGTTCGAGGCGAGAATGAGAGAACCTATGTCGGCCAAATCATTGTGCGATCGGATAGCAAAATAAATTCAATCAAAGATCTAGAGGGGAAGAAGTTTGCTTTTACAGATCCAAGCTCCACGTCTGGCTTTTTGTTGCCAAAGAAACTTTTTGACGAGCAAGGGGTAAAGCTCGGTGAGTTCGTTTTTGGCAAAAAACATGACACTGTGGTGGCGATGGTTTATCAGGGTCAGGTTGATGCCGGGGCGACTTACTATAGCCCCCCTCTCGAAGTGGAAAAGGATGGAAAGAAAACGCTCGAATATCGTGACGCGCGAAAGCGGGTTGTCACTCAGTTTCCGGATGTTTTTGAGAAAATTAAGATTATAGGATTTACGGAAAAAAGTCCGAATGAGCCTTGGATAATCCGAAATGGACTCTACAAAGACGCAGAAAAAGAAGCCTTGGTTAAAAAGTTGGTTAAAGAAGCTTTGGTGGCCTATTCCAAGACTCCCCAGGGGGCGGCGGCTCTCGCTCAATATTATGATTTGACTGGTCTGGTCGATGCCTCTTCAGATATGTACGTAGGCATTCGTGATCTGGTGTTGAAATCAGACATTAATATCGAATCAATGTTTAAACAGCAGAAGAAATAGTTTTGGAGTTCTAAGATCGTGGAACCTATACTGCAAGTTAAAGATCTTAACAAAGTTTACAACAATGGCGTCCATGCGCTCAGGAATATCAGTTTTGACGTGAAGCCCGGGGAGTTTTTGGCCATTATCGGGTTAAGTGGATCGGGCAAATCAACACTTTTGCGCTGCCTCAATCGGTTGATCGATCCTTCAAGTGGAAAAGTTTTCATTCGTGACATTGAGCTGATGGGCCTGAACAAGCGAGAACTTCGGGTCGAGCGGAAGCGTGTCGCAATGATTTTTCAACACTTCAACCTAATTAAAAGAAAGTCAGTTTTGACCAATGTACTTTTCGGAAAACTTGGAAGTTTGGGAACGCTTTCTAGTGTACTAGGTGTTTTTTCGGAAGAAGATCGTCAAAAGGGCCTTAAGCTTTTAGAAACCGTTGGCCTTCGCGATAAAGCTGAGTCTCGGGCTGACGAATTAAGCGGAGGACAGCAGCAGCGGGTTGCTATCGCTAGAGCTCTCATGCAGGATCCAGATATTCTGCTTGCCGATGAGCCGGTCGCCAGCCTTGACCCGGCGACTTCGCATTCCGTCATGCAATATCTTGAAAAAGCAAATCGAGAATTAGGCAAGACGATTATCTGCAATCTTCATTTTCTTAGTTTAGTAAGACAGTATGCGACAAGAGTCATTGCTCTTAAGCGAGGGGAAATTCTTTTTGATGGAGACGCGCATGAAATCGATGAAGATTGGTTCCGAGAAATCTATGGCGACGACGCCAAGGAAGTCGAGATTCGATAATCAAGTGGACACGCCGAAGAACTTTGAAGCATCGGGAATATACGACACTTTAATTCGTCAAGAGAGACGTCGAGCCTATGTTGGGGCTTTTCTTATCAATGCCTTTTTGGGTTTTTATATGGCTTTTGGAGTCTACTTTCTCGCGTCAGACTTCCAGGGTCTTGAGATGAGTTCTGAAGTTTTGGGATTCTTCTTTCCACTGAGTCTCATTTTTTCTTATTTCTGGTCCCGATCCCCCCATTCGATTGGACGATCGATTATTGAGAGAACAAATCCGGTGCTTAAGTCTTTGCGAACACCACAGTCTCCAGATAGTCAGTTTTTGCGCGCCTTTACAAAAATTATCACAGGCTTCCTTTTGATTGAAACTGCTGTATTGGGTTGGGTCATAACAGAGATGGATATGTATGCCTTGCTTAGCTACGAGGGTTTACAGGGGGCGCGACGAATCTTTGTTTCAATTTTTACGCCGGAATGGAGCATCCTTGGGATGGTTATGACGACTATGATTCAAACAATCTTCATTGCACTTATGGCAACGCTAATTGCGATTCCGGTTGCGTTTGTTGGGAGTTTTTTCTGTGCGCGGAATTTGATGAAAAATTCTAAGACGGGATTGTTATTTTATAATATTCTGAGAGTGATTTTTAATTTTACCAGATCTGTAGAACCATTGATTTGGGCGATTATTTTTTCAGTTTGGGTGGGTATTGGTCCATTTGCGGGAATGCTAGCCTTAATGCTTCATTCGGTTGCAGGTCTGGCAAAACTCTATTCGGAGCAAATTGAATCTATTGATCGAGGGCCAATGGAGGCGATTGAGGCAACGGGGGCAAATCCGATTCAAGTTGTTTGGTATGCCGTGGTCCCTCAGATTATATTGCCGTATCTCTCTTTTACGATTTATCGGTGGGATATTAATATTCGCATGGCGACGATAATCGGACTTGTTGGAGGCGGCGGGGTTGGTACCTTATTAATGCAATACCAAGGTCTAGCTAAATGGCATCATGTAGGAACAATTGTCATTGTGATCGCAATTGTTGTTTGGATTATGGATTATCTATCAGCAAAACTAAGGGAAGCGATCTATTAAATTCTTTCATTGAGTGGATCTTGGACGATGCTGGTCAGTTGCCAGACACCATCTTCCAAATCAAGTACCACCCAGGCAGATTTTCGAAGCTGAATTTCCTCTTCCAACATGAATTTAAGAGCGGTAGGGATCCAATCGCCATGGCTACATGCGATCAAAAAGGGAGTGCTCATGGCTTCAAAATCTCGAATCCACTTTTGAACTCGTACGCGGAAATTGCGAGATTCTTCGGTGAGAGCCTTTTCTGTTAGTGCCTCATCAATTTGAACACTGCCTCCAAATTTCTTGGCGATCAAAAAGGCTGTTTCGACGCAGCGTTGTCGCGGGCTCGATAGAAAGTTTGGCTTGCAAGCCGAATATTGCTTGTGAAGGATTTTTGCGGAAGCTTCGGCTTGGGTTTGACCTTTATCGCTGAGCCCATTGTCAAGCTCGCGATTGTGGGTCTCCCGATGGGCGTGGCGAATCAATATAAGCCTTGAAAATGACACGGCAGAGCCAATTTATAGAAATTGGGACAGGGATCAAGGCTAGAAGGTGGAGATTTCTATCAGGGCGCGCTAAGCTTCATTTCATGACTCAAGAAAATGCAAGTCCAGCAAAGTGTGGAAAAAGGATTTGGTGGGTTGTCTTGGTGCTCGGAATAATTTCTGGAATTGGTTTTTTTCTTGTTAGTCCTAGAGTAAATCAGATCTCTCGTTTTGATCTGCCTGTTTCGGTGGAATTTGTTACGGCCTCAAGCCTTCGCAATAAACTTCTGAACTCCGCAGCCCCGCTTAAGCTGGTAAATATGTGGGCGACCTGGTGTGCCCCCTGCGTTGCTGAGATGCCTCATCTACTGAAGCTCTATAAAAATTATCGGGATAGAGGCGTCGAGCTTTACCTTGTTTCGATGGACTTGAAAGAAGAGGTTAGGAATGTTGAGAAATTTTTGGACGATCAAGGCGTGGACTTTGTAACTTATCTCAAAGATCAAAAGGATAATGATTTTATCAATGAAGTGAATCCTGATTGGTCTGGAGGGCTACCGGCAAGTATGATTTTCGACGCGAAAGGGGAGATGAAAAATTTTTGGATTGGTGATCTTAGCTATGAGGATTTTGAAAAGGAAGTTTTGCGCTATCTTGAATCTGGAAAAAGTCAGTAAAGGAGATCTAATGAAAATCTTATCAAGTTTTATGCTTCTTAGTTTAGTTTTAAGTTTCGGCCCCCGAACTCTAGCGATCAATTTGGGAGATAAAATGCCGGCGGTCAGTTCTTCCATGAAGGGTATTGACGGCAAAATGTATAATTTGGCTTCGCAAAAAAAGTCAAAGGGAACCCTTGTTGCTTTTACGTGCAATCACTGTCCCTATGTCAAAATGTGGGAAGATCGTTTGGCGATCTTGAGTGATGAGTTTAAGGATCAAGTTGGCGTGATTCATATTAACTCCAATGATCCAGAAGGAAATCCACTCGATAATTTTGAGGGCATGCAAAAGCGAGGAGCGCATTTGGCTAAAGTTGTTGCTGAACATAAAGGTCAATCGACGAAATCAGCTGGGCTTAGTTATCCCTACGTCGTGGATGATAATTCAGAGGCCGCCCGAGCATTTGGTGCTGAAAAAACGCCTGAGATATTTTTATTCGATGCTGAAGGTATTCTTGTATATAAAGGTGCCGTTGACGACAGCGCAGATCCAAAGGACGTAAAGGAGCAGTGGCTACGAATGGCGCTTTCTGATTTGGTTGCAGGGAGAAAGATTGCGAAGGCCTCTACCAAGGCCGTTGGTTGTGGCATTCGATTTCGTAGCAAAGATTCATAATTTTTAGTTAGCTGAAACTTCAAATCCCTCAATGGGCCGTGCCTGAAATTCGTGCCGACTCAATTTGGTGGCGCCAAAAATATCCTGGAGACTAGATGCGATAGCATCGATTTTTTCTTTTGATGCCGAAATCTTAAGAAACTCAACTGGCGCTCCGATAGAAATATTGTGAGTCGTTTTGAACTTGTTGATTACTGAATAAAGTGCCGCAGCATTTTCAAATTCCTCAGAGCTTGTCGGTAAACTTAGGGCTTCAAAATCCTTTGTAGATGGCCATGGAGATTTGTGAATGCTGGGTTCACTGATCTCTTTGGCAAAAGCCCAGGCCCAAACCTCCTCAGTTACAAAAGGAAGATGGGGGGCAAATAGGCGAAGTAGAACGGACAAACCCAACCTTAATGAAGCGATAGCAGAAATCTTTTGTTCTTCAGTTCCTTCCTTCGCACGGACTTTAACAATTTCGATGTAGGTGTCCGTGAAATTTGACCAAAAGAATTTCTCAGTATCCTGAAGACATTGGGCATAATTAAATTGCTCCATGCTTTTAGTGGCATTCTCGACGAGCTGCTGTAGAGCTTTCAAGAAGCTAAGATCAAGGTTTTGAGTAACGGGGCCAGCTGGAGACCTTTGCATCAAAACGAATTTGGAGGCGTTATAAATCTTCGTAGTCAAACGTTTTCCAATTTTGAGTATTTGTTCGTCAAAAGCTGTATCAACGCCGAGTCGAGCACTTCCCGCCCAGTAACGAACCGCATCAGATGAATATTCATCTAGAAGATGAATGGGTGTAACGGCATTGCCCTTACTCTTAGACATTTTCTTTCGATCTGGATCAAGAATCCATCCCGAGATTAGCGCGCTTTTCCAGGGTATGGAATTCTCATGGAGCAAAGATTTGGCAATCGTATAGAAAGCCCAGGTGCGAATAATCTCATGTGCTTGTGGGCGGATATCCGCTGGAAATAATTGCTTCATTCTTGTGTCGTCCAACCCCCATTTAGCCGTGATCATTGGCGTAAGTGAGCTGGTAAACCAGGTGTCAAAAACATCAGGATCTGCACAAAAGCCCCCGGGTTGATCACGTTGAGATTCTGAAAAATTTCTTGGAGTGTGAATCATCGGATCGACAGGAAGCTGTCTGGATTCCGGAAGAATAGCCTTATCATATAGGGTACGGCCTTCTTCATCTATGGGATACCACACAGGAATAGGAACACCAAAGTAACGCTGGCGCGAAATGCACCAATCGAACTGTAAATTATCGGTCCAGTTTCGGTAGCGCGAACGCATAAAATCTGGAAACCATTTAATTTCATCTCCCTTTTTGAGTAAAGCTTCCTTCTGCTTCAACAGTCCGACAAACCACTGGCGAGTCGTTACAAACTCAAGCGGACGGTCACCTTTCTCAAAGAATTTGACGGCATGTTCAAGTGGTTGGGGTTCGCCTTGTAAAGGGACTTTAGCATCCTGGGCAGCACTGGCCTCGGGTAACCGCAGAAGTTCAACAATGGCGCTACGAGCTTGCCTGACGTTTTTTCCAGCAAGTTGATCGTAGAATTTTTGCGCTTCCTCCGGAGTTGTCGAGGGCCATAGTTCGCTTTTAAAATCTACAGGCAAAAGCCGGCCATTTTTCCCAATGATTTGTCGAAGATTAAGTTTCTTCTCTTTCCACCACTGGACATCGGTAGCGTCTCCAAAGCTACAAACCATCAAAATCCCAGTTCCTTTTTCGGGATCGGCTAGCTCGGTCGAAAAAACTGGCACAGGTACTCGAAACAGCGGCGTAAGCGCTTGTCGCCCAAACAGTTCTTTATATCGCTCATCATCGGGATGGGCTGCAACGCCAATGCATGCGGGCAAAAGTTCAGGACGAGTTGTCGCAATTACGAAAGTCCGTTTTGAGTTTTGGATGCAAAATTGGATATTATGAAACGCGCTGCCTTGTTGGCGATCTTCGACTTCGGCCTGAGCGACAGCTGTTTGAAAGTCAACATCCCACATCGTTGGCGATTCAAGATTATAAATATGATTCTTTTGGAACAGGTCCAAGAAGCTGAGTTGGGAAATCTTCCGACACCGATCGTCAATCGTTGCATAAACTTCCCGCCAGTCAATAGACAGTCCAATTCTACGGTACAGCTCTTCAAAAGTTTTTTCATCCTCTTGGGTGACTCGATGACAGAGTTCGATGAAATTCTCGCGCGAGACAATTCGAGGATGTTCTTTTTCTTGTTCCTTTGTCGGAATTTCTATTTTTAAATCTCGCTGGTACGGAGTCTTTGGATCGCAGCGAACATGAAAATAATTCTGTACGCGTCTTTCAGTTGGAAGTCCGTTGTCATCCCAGCCAAGCGGGTAGAAAACTTTTTTGCCGCACATTCGTTGATAGCGAGCGACAATATCTGTTTGCGTATAGCTAAAAACATGACCGATGTGGAGAGAGCCTGAAACGGTGGGCGGTGGAGTGTCGATTACAAAACTTTGATCGCGAGTGTCAGGCGTTTCGTATTCATATATTTTGTTAGCTTGCCAAAATTTGTCCCACTTTCTTTCCGATTCTTTAGAATCAAAATGTTTGGGAAGCTGACTGGGATCAATACTTAAAAACTCTCTAGGCATTCGATTTCTCCTTCGAAGAATAGAAGGCGGGACTAGTGATTTCAAGGACTTAGTAAATTATTTGGGATCGGGGCCTAGAAAACTTCCGCATAATTTGATAGTAAGACCGAGAGTGAGAGTGAGGATTATGATTCGCCACCTAAGTATATGGAGTTTATTGGTTTTTTCAGTGGGCCGAGCCGGTCAGGCATACGCTTGCACTTGTCAGGTGATGGAAGCTAGTCAGGCAATCGAGAGCGAAAAACTCGCCATGGCTTTTGCGGGCCGAGTCACAAAGCTTGTGGAGAGCTCGCTTAAAGAGCGGCGAGTCGTGGAAGTTGAGTTCGAGATCTCGCAAAGTTTCAAGGGCGGCGAGGTCTATCTAGGTAAGTTGGCCAAATCGATCAATATTATTATGCCTTTTGAAGGCCAAAACTGCCGGGTAGAGAGATTTAGAGTAGGGGATGCATTCACGGTTTTTGCTGAGGAAAAGGCTGGATTTGAGCGACTTTATACCGATCTTTGCTGGGGATCGCGTGTGATTGGAGCGGATGGAACGAGTACAGATCTCGAGTTTTTGATGAGTCGGTTTCCAGCGAAAATTGAAGCGGATCCTGTTCCCGACATGTCGACATCTAAACCTGAGCTGCCTCCGGTCGAGTCAGAATCGACGGAAAACGGTTTGGATTCACCCAATCCATAATCATTCGATCGTCTTCTGTTAAATTTCTTAGGCAAATCTGATCTTTCAGTTTTGAGGCAAGGTAAGGCGCATAGCTCAAAGCTCGGGAGCCCATACACAAAAAATAATACAAATTTTGATGTCGGCGACTAGACCCAACCAGAGGCAAATGATCTGGGCTTGTGCATCGAAAGGCAGACCGAGCACTCACTAGCTTCAATTCCTTTGCGGACGGAAAAAATTCGGAAAGCTTTTCGACAAGCTTTTTGTTGTCCCCTTCTTTGATTACTGAATCTTGGGCCTGCCGATCGTAACTGCCTCCAAGGGAGTGTAGATCTTGTGCGGGGCTGAAATAAATATCCGAACAGATCACGCTACGAAGATCTCTCGAAATTTCGTTCGGTTCAAGCTGGCATGATTGACCCCTAACCCGATTGATCATCCCAAGTTCTTCGCCAACCAAGTCTTTTGCATGGTAGGCATTCGCTAGTATGAGGTGTTCTGATTCAACAATCAGTTTTTGGGCACTATCAAAAATTTTCCACGAATTCTCGCCGCGTCTAATTTGAATAGCTTCATGGCCCATATGTCTTGAGATAGAGGAGGAAGCTACAAGCGCATGACAAAACTCACGAGGCGCCAAAGCTCCGGCTTCCGGATAAAGTATACTTTCAAAATCCAGTCGGATATTGGCGACTTTGGAGGTTTCGGGCGGGCTAAGTTTTTGAAAATATCGTGATGGAATAACATCATTTAGTATTCCCTTAGAAAATTTTGATATTTTTATCTGAGGATGAAATAACTGAAGGACACCCTGAGGGCGCCAGCCTAAAAGTTTGCGCGCTTTCTGCGCGGAGTAAATTGATCCTCGAAGGGAGAGTTCAGAAATCTTTGTTTTCTCGGCGGTCATCACTGGCATGACGACGCCAAGTGGGTTTCCGGATGCCTCAAAAGCGAGTTCGTTATGTTTTTCCACTAAATGGACGCGCCATCCTGCTTCTGCCATTTCATAGGCTAGAGAGCATCCGGAAATACCGCCACCAATGATGGCGAGCTCGGATGACACTGTCATGCCAAATGGCCTCGGAGCATTTCTCGCTTTCGGCCAAAACCGGCTACCTTAGAAACTTGAAAGCCTCTGTCCAGCATGCCACGACGGATAAATCCAGCAGCCGCAAAAGTGGCGAAGCTTGCTGAAGGGCTGGAAAGTTTCAGGACTCGATCGAAAACTTCATCCGACCACATTTCAGGATTTTTTCTTGGAGCAAAACCATCCAGAAACCAGGTATCGATTGGGCTTTGAAGTTGAGATAAAAACTCTGAAACATCGCCAATAAAAAGATCGAGCTCGACATTGGTAGATAACTTTATTTTTTGAAACCCAGGTCGCTGGGGATCATAGACAGTCAAAAAATTCTTGAGTTGGGGTTGAAGTTCCGGCCATCGGCTTAGAGCTTTCGTAATATCGTCTCCGGTTAGCGGAAACTTTTCGCAGCTAGAATATCGAAGTTTTGAATCTTCCATTTTATTTCGAAACCACAAATCCAGCACCGCAAAAAAATTAAGTCCTGTTCCAAATCCGAGCTCCGCTATTGCATAATCCGATTTAGGCTTCCATTTTTCCGGCAGCGAGTTGTTGAGGAGGTAAACGTAGCGAGCCTCTGCTAGGCCATCCTCGTCTGCGTAGTAAATATCATCAAATTGTCGATTGATGGGGGTTAGGTTTTCTTTCCAGTCAAGTTGACTCATAAAGCGCTTAAAGAACCCATATTATTAAATGAGTGGCAAGCACAAAGTGAGTTACAAGAGTGGCATGGAACAGCGTGACTTCATCGATGAGTTAGAGCGGCTGCGGGAGCGCTTGAATAGCTTTATTCAGCCGACCCCTTTAAAGCAGCTTGAGGAAGGTCTATGGGCCAAATGCGAATATGAGCAGCCCACGGGTTCATTCAAAATCCGCCCCGCGTTTAACAGCATTTTATCGAAACTAAGCGAGGCGCGCTCACGCGGTGTGGTAGCGGCATCATCGGGAAATTTTGCTCAGGCCATCGCTTACGCTTCAAGGGAACTCGGGGTTAAAAGTCAAATTGTGATGTTGAGCACGACTTCGAAATTAAAAATTCAAAAAACAAAGGAGCTTGGGGCGGAAGTTATTCTATGTGGGGAAAAATTCGAAGACCGAGCTAAAATGTTAGATGAAATCTCCAATAGAACTTCTGCGATAAGGGCCCATCCATTTGATAGTTGGGAAACCATTCTTGGGGATTCTAGTTTAGGTCTTGAGATTTTAGATGAGACCTCTGATGTCTTTGACCTTTGGGTACCAGCTAGTGGCGGTGGTTTGGTCGCTGGATTGAGTTATACACTGAAACACTTCGAACCCGCGCATCGGATCTTTGCCTGCCAACCCGAGAACAATTCCTGCTTGAGTGGATCCATTTTGGCTGGAAAGCCGGTAACGGTTGATAGGGTGGAGAGTCTGGCGGACGCTTTAATCGCAACTAGACCCGGAAAGCTGACTTTCCCAATTATTCAGAGGCATGTCTCAGCTTGCTATGATGTCTCAGAAGAGGAAATTGTCGCAGCGCTTAAAAGTTTGTGGGCTAAATACGCAATTAAAGTTGAGCCAGCTTCCGCCGTTGCCTACGCGGCGTATAGTAAATACGCTGAATTTTATCCAAAGCGAAAGCATCTTCTTATTCTTACGGGATGCAATATCGATGAAAAGCTTTGGATGAAATTAATTTCCGGCAGCTGATCGAAGATCAAGACTAGCGGCTTTACTCAGTCGATTCCAAATGGCGATCCAAGGGCCAGACTGCTGGTCTTTTCGCTCAATTACATAAATGTAGTCTGGATTCTCGTAACTTAACTTTCGAAGATTTCCATATAGAGAGCGGGCGCAGAGAAAGGGATCATGTTCAAGAGTGAGTTCCAAGGATTTGGCTGAGGTTAGATGAAGGGACTTAATAATTTTGTTTTTTGTCTCATTCTCCAAAGGAAGGAGTGTTTCCGGAATAATGACAACAGGCTTTTCGGGTTGATAGTGAGATTTTGTATGTCCTGGCGAAGCCTGCCCCTCTTCTTCAACGATCTTAATTTGACCATTTAGAAGAACTTGCATGACCTCTTTAGATATCATTCCAGGCCTGAGGATTCGAAGTTCTTCGTTTTTAATTTCTACTACGGTTGATTCAAGGCCGACTTCAGAAGGGCCTCCATCCAGAATCAGAATATCAGCTTCTGGAAATTCCAGCGCTACATGCTCCGCTGTCGTTGGGCTGACTTTTCCAAAAATATTTGCGCTTGGGGCTGCTAAGGGGATTTTTAAATTTTCAATAAGTTCGAGAGTAAGTGGATGTCGCGGCATGCGGATGGCCACCGAGCTAAGGCCCGCAGTGATAAGATCGCTGATGTTTGGCTTTTTGGGCAGGACAATGGTTAGTGGGCCTGGCCAGAAAGCGCTCGTTAGGATTTTTGCTTCTTCGGGCCATTCAAGGACGAGGGATTGAGCCTGGTCTAAATCGCTGACATGGACAATCAGAGGATCAAAGGAGGGCCGATTTTTAATTTCAAAAATCTTTCGGATGCTTTCTTCCTGATCGATCGGTGCAGCTAGTCCATAGACCGTTTCGGTCGGAATGGCCACGAGCTTACCTTGCTTGAAGGCTTTTATCGCGGGCTCAATCGACCTGATGATTTTCATAATGAACTTTGCTCTATCAGAAAGTCTCGCCATCTCAAGACAATTTGCTCAGGGATCTCATGACCTCCCTCAAAATCATAAAACTTCGCTCGGATATGATGGGCCAGAAGTGTCTCATGCAGTCTTTTGGCTGCTTCAAATGAAAGGAGAGGGTCTTGATGGCCATGACTTTGAAAGACGTTCAATTTTGAACGCTTGTTCATGTAGTCCTCCCATTTCGCATTTTCAATATACGAGCCAGAAAATATAGTTAGAGCTTTAGGAGAAATGCGTCCGCCCAAAGCAAGATGCGTGGCTAGCATGGCCCCCTGGCTGAAGCCGCCCAAAAGAAATTGCGGGTTTCCGCTAAAAGAATCCATTAAGTTCATTAGGCCAACAAAAGCTTCTTCAAGGCCGTCTAAATGATCCTTATGAAACTCTCTATAACTTCCCGTAGCCAAAGCCTTTTCAAGCGCAAGAACGTCTATCGGAAACCAGCTTCGGCCGCTAAGAGCTCCGCCAGTATCTATTGGAAGTGGACCGTTTGGAAAGATCCAATAAATATCCAAATCTCTGCCCACTTGATGAAGAGGGAATAAATCATCCGCATTGGCTCCGTAGCCATGCAAAATGATCGCGACAGTCTTGGCTGTTGGGTTTCCGGCCGTTATGGCTTCATAATTACCGAGATTTGTTCGTTTAATTTCATAGCTCTTCATGGAATTACTTTCATGTTAACAAGCTTAGCATCTTTGACTACAACATTTTGAGTGAATGGGCATCTAAAGACAGAAGAAGAGGATTTATGAAAGAACTACTCAAGGATATCGGCCTACTCCTATTGAGGCTCGTAGCAGGGGGGACTATGCTGTTTTCCCATGGTTGGGACAAATTGATGAGTTTTGGAGAGCGAATGAATGTTTTTCCAGATCCCTTAGGCATAGGCTCGTCTCTCAGTTTAGGTTTGGCAATCTTTGCGGAATTTGGCTGTGCAGCTCTTTTGATTTTGGGAGTAACGACGCGTTTGGTAGCGATTCCGTTGGCGATCACGATGGGAGTCGCCTATTTTATTGTTCACAATGGAGACGCTTTCGCACAACGAGAGTTGGCATTTCTTTATTTGGGAATGTTTCTGAGCTTAATCGCTTTAGGTGGGGGCAAGTTTTGCGTTTTAAAGAATCAAAAATTTCCCTTCGCATAAGGAGTATAGTTTATGAGTTACGAATTTTATAAAATTGCACATTTAATAGGATTAATCCTGTTGTTCACGTCTTTCGGAGCCATGCTCTATCACTCAGCGATGGGTGGGAAAAAATCTGATCATTATCGCAAGTCCTTAGCGATGATTCATGGAGTTGGCCTTCTTTTTTTGCTCATTGCTGGATTTGGAATGCTTGCTAAACTTCAAATTCATTGGCCTTGGCCGGGCTGGGTCTTAATTAAAACTCTAATATGGATCGGCATGGGCGGGAGTCTTGCAATTATTTACCGCAAACCAAAATTTAGTATTTATTTAATGTGGATATTGATCATTCTTGGTGCCTTAGCTGCGTATCTTGCTGTTTTGAAGCCCCAATAGGATCGCCATGCCAGAGCCAGGTGAGCCTAAAAAGCGAGCTTTGATTTTTGGGTCAACGGGTCTAACGGGAAGCTTTTTAGTTAGGGAGCTTCTGAATTGTCCAGACTATGAGCAAGTTCTTTCTGTGTCGAGACGTCCCCTCGATTATGAGCATGGGCGATTAAAGCAAATCTTAATAAACTTCGAGAGTATTTTGACGAAGGCTGCAGCCTTGAAGGCGGACGATGTCTATTGCTGTTTAGGGACGACGCTTCGTAAGGCAGGCTCTCGCGAAAGATTTCGAGAAGTTGATTTGGAGTTTCCATTGAGACTTGCCCGCCTGGCGGTATTGCAGGGGGCTAAAACTTTTAGCTTGGTAAGTGCCGAAGGCGCAGATCAGCAATCATTTTTTTATTATCTAAGAGTTAAGGCTGAACTCGAGGCAGAGCTTTTGAAAATTCCTTTTCGAAGCCTTCATATATTTAGGCCAAGTATTTTGGGGGGAAAACGAGCCGAAGACAGACTCCTAGAGTCCATGAGCCTTTCGATTCTTAAGTTTATGGCTCCTATTTTGCCCTCTAAAGCTAGACCGACCGATGCCGCGAAGCTTGCAAAATTTATGCTTGAAGCGCGAAGACGGAACGAGGATCGGAATATTATCTATAGCGCTGATGCAATATCCCGAGAAATATTTTCACTTTGAAATGAATACCGGAGTCAAAGCTCAAGCTTATGGCGCTCATAAAAGTTATCCATGAATTCCGTAAGAGATTTTACGGCTTCATAGCTTTGAGCGTTATAAATGGAAGCCCGTAGGCCGCCTACAAGGCGGTGCCCCTTTAGTCCTGAATAGCCCGCCGCTTCGGCCTCACTGACAAACTTGCTTTCTAAAGCTTCGTGGCCATCGCCAATTCGAAAAACGACATTCATTATTGATCGATCGGGTAGGTGTACGGCCGATCGATAGAAACTCGATTGATCGAGGTAGGAATAAAGCAGTTTGGCCTTTCGAGTGTTTTCGGATTCCAATCCTGCCAAGCCACCCCGATCTTCAATCCATTTGAGAACCAGTCCACAAACATAAATGCTAAAACAACAGGGAGTATTGTACATAGAATCATGCTTAATATGGGCTGAGTATTGAAAAATCTCTGGAATATCCTTTCGACCCTGGTCCACCCAATCTTTTTTAATGGCCACAAGAGTCGTTCCCGCTGGGCCAATATTTTTTTGCGCTCCGGCGTAAATCAAATCAAATTGGGCAAAGTCCAAGACTCGTGAAAAAATATCGGAAGACATATCCACAACCGAACGAACGCCCTTTAGTTTTAAAAATTCCTTCCATTGCGTACCAACCACAGTGTTATTGGAGCAAAAGTGAATGTACGAAGCCTTTGGATCTAAATCCTCTGGTCGATATTTAGGAAGACTTTGATATTTTGTCGATTCAGTTGAGGCGACTAGGTGTGGCATCAACTTGAGTCGAGAGATCTCCTGATGAGCAAATTTAGTCCAAACACCAGAATCGATGACATCAATGACTCGGTCATGATTTCCAAAATTCGTGGGAACCATTGCAAATTGATGTCGAGCGCCTCCTTGCAAAAACAAGAGTTCATAGTCTTGTCCTAAACCCAATAGTTTTTTTGCACGCGAGCGAGCCGTAGAAATAATCTCCTCGAACAAGGGGTTCCGGTGGCTCATTTCGACGATGCTCATTCCACTGGACTGGTAATTAAGGAACTCGCTCTCTACTTCTTGCATTACGCTTAAAGGCAGTGTCGCAGGACCCGCTCCAAAGTTAAAAATTCTATTGTTAAACGCCAACACCTCGAAATTTCTTAGCAAATGCGATCAAGCTTCGCGATGATTTTTCGAGGATCTTTTGCTAGCTTTTGGCATGCCTTACTTAAATATCAACGGGTATCGATTTTTTGAGATTTCTGACCTAGAGGCCTCCAGACTGCGCCTCCTTAGCTTTTTGGAAGATTCTGGAATTAAAGGGACGGTCATTATTGGTACGGAAGGGATCAATTTAGCGCTTTGTGGTGAAGAGGCGCGATTGGTCGCGTTTGAGCAATTTATTTTTGAAAAGCTTTCTTTTCCGCGCTTTGAATTAAAGCGATCATGGTCCGAGAAAATTCCTCATAAAAAAATGCTCGTAAAGATTCGGTCGGAAATTTGTACGTTGAAATATTTTGGAATTGATCCACAAAACAGACCCGCACCTTATATTGAGCCGAAGGAATTGAAGCTTTGGCTTGATGAGCGACGAGACTTTGTCTTATTGGATACGCGAAAAGAATTTGAATTTCGTTTAGGTAGTTTTGAAACCGCTATCAACCTGGGGGGCAAGCATTTTGCAGATTTTCCACAAGAAGTGGATAGCTTACCGGCTGAATGGAAAGACAAACCGATTGTTACCTTTTGCACGGGTGGAATTCGTTGCGAAAAAGGCGCACCGATGATGGTGGCAAAAGGCTTTGCCAATGTATTTCAGTTGAAGGGTGGGATACTAAATTATTTTCAAGAGTGTTCGGGCGAGCATTGGCGAGGGGAATGCTTTGTTTTTGACCATCGTGCAGCCATCAAGCCTAGTCTCGAGCCTGTAGAATTCATGAACTGTCGCATTTGTGGAGGAGCCTACTCGATGCGAGACTTACCCAATAATATTGATGGGTTACGGATGACCTGCCCCGTTTGCATGCAAAATGTCAGCGCAGCGTGCTAATTTTCTCTTAATTTATCGAGAATTCTGCTAATAATAAGCATCAGTGGGGAAATAGGGGGGATCAATGAAAACACATTTTAGGGTGCTATTTTGGGCATTATTATTGCCTTTATTGGGGGGAGCCTCGGACGTAAAGGCCTGTGCCGCTGCGTTGCGGAAAATTGAGGAAGCCGCTTCAAAAGCTCAGTATCAGTTTGGCACAACAGCCACGATCAATAGGGTTCCCCAGCTGCATGGGAGCCCACTCCACCTTACGGATTATCCATACCTGGATCGAATTTGGGTAACGAATCCTGCTTCGGGCAACGACTATGCAAGCATTCAAAAGGGAGACAGCGGATTTTTCTTTGGGCGAGCGACAGCCAATCATTTTGTTTTAGTTCAAGATCCGAGCACAACTCTAAGAAGTTTAGATTTTTCGGCATCTGATCAAGCCTATGCTTTGGCGACTTTTGTCATTCGTATGCCGAAAGCTAGTAGCCTTGTATTTAAATTGGCTCGAATTAAGGATTCAAGTACCGGAGAGCTGGAGCTGATAAGCGAAGTTAAGGGATTTTCTCTAGATGGTATTCTAGATGGTATTAAAGATGCCGAAGAGAACTTTGTCGTTAGCCCTCGACCTGGATCCCATGAATTCTGGATTGCTGATTCGTCTTCAAGCGTTCGTGTGATTGGACTTAGCGGAGATGGGACGGCTGAAATTAAACTCTTGAGAGAGCTGCGATTTCCGAAGTCGGTAAAGATTGGCGATCGTCGGGAAATCATTAAAGGAGTGTCCAAGATTCACTTCATTACTTCTGGAAAAATGGGTTTTGCAAAAGTTCTGCTTTCACGGAATCGAAAGGCCCTTATTCCTTTTGCGGTTGTAGCTGAAAAAATTGAACCTTCGTCCGAGGCAGTGGAGGTTGTCGAGCCTTCGGAGGCGGATGGCAGTTCACAATCCGTAGAACAAGAGGCGATTGTCGAACATGTTTTATTTTTTCCGAAGTTAATGAATCAACTTTCGGAGGGTTCCATTCGGACTAGCGTGGACCCCAATGCCGAGCATCTATTTGTTTCATACCCCGATAGAGTCGAGCTGTGGCGTTGGAATGATGAGGCGCAGAGGATTGAACATTTGAGAAGCTTTGATATGGATGTTGACTTGGCTCATTATGAAATCGGTGGGTTGGAGTTTTATCAGGAGTCAGATGTTCATCAGGTTAAAAATGAAAAGGGCGAGCCAAGCTACGAACATTCTGAACCCCAGAGTCGAGCGGTTCTCTTGTTAATAGATAAAGTGGATCGATCAACCCGAACGCTTTGGCTTGAAATGAGTTCTTCGACCAATTCGGGGAGCTTATTGGGAAAATAGGTAGCTAGCACTTCGAAGGCTTCATTGGTTTCATTCCACGCTGAACTCCTAGCAGGCGACTCAAAAAAATCTGGAGGCGATGTGGCAAGAGATTTTTGAGACAAATAAGGCCAGCCAAGCGACGTGGTCGAATTAGCAAAAAAGTTTGTCCTTGAAGATGTCCTACAATCTCGTCCGCTAGTGCCTGAATCTTCAGAATTCTGGTGCCAAGGAGCGGCCGTGCTCCGGAAAATAATTTAGAATCCAAATAACTGGGGCATACGACCGAAACCGAAATATGCTTCAAATTTTCTTCATTTAGCTCTTCCGAGAGTGCCTCGGAAAAATTGAGCAGCGCAGATTTAGAAGCCCCATAGCTACTAGCGTAGGGGAAGCCTTGAAAAGCCGAAACACTTGAGATCATTAGAATTTTTGACCGCACTTTGTCCTGGGATCGACATTTTATAAAAGCCTGACTCAACAGAATCGGTGCCAAAAGATTAATATTTAAAAGCTCTGACAGAGCCTTCAATTCAAACTCCCAAGCCGTGCCGAAATTGCTCACGGCTGCATTGTTGATAAGCGTATCAAAAGGTCCGTAGGTCGTATCCCATTTTGAAAACTCTCGCGCCAAATCTTGCAAATTTGAAAGATCATATACGATTCCTGAAACACCAAGTTCCTCAGCAGTTCTTTTCAGGGAAGCCCCATCTCGATCCAAAATCGTTACGAGGGATCCGGCACGTTGGAGGGATCTGGCAATTTCTTTGCCAAGGCCATTAGCACCGCCAGTAATAAGAGTTCGTTGGGGATGGAACATCTGTCTATTTTTCAATTAGACGGATTTCTTTACAGAAAGCTTGTGCAAAAAATATGCAATACCCACAATCACAAACATTGATAGGATCTCAGAAGTTTGCTTTCCAATGAGATCCAGCTTCATATTGAGATTCAAATACAAAAAGACGGCAATCAAAACTCCCATTAGGGCCTCACCAGCAATTAATCCCGAGCTTGCTAAGATTCCTGCATCCTCACCTTCAGGCCTATCGCCTTTCGCGCGTATCACAAGATAGCGAATGATCCCCCCAATGAAAATAGGAACTGAGAGCGTTACCGGTAAGTAAATTCCCACAGCTAGTGGCATAAGATGAAGCCGGATCTTCCAGTCGTTTCTTCCAAGAAACGAATCGATGACGATTATAATAATTCCCATAATCATCCCCATGATCACCATATCTACCGGTAGCTGACCGTCTCCAAAAAACGCATTGGTGATGCTTGCAAACAGTGTGGCCTGGGGAGCCTTGAGGCCAGTTCCAATCCCGTAAGCATGATGCAATAGACTTAAAGTAGGAGCGATTACCGCCGCTGGTATAACGACACCCAGCATCTGGGCAATCTGTTGGGCGCGAGGGCTTGCGCCAACTAGAGAGCCTGTCTTGAGATCTTGAGAGCAGTCGCCAGCCGTGCAGGCCGCACAACAAACAACGGCTGCGACTCCCAAAGTGGCCAAAATCGCGGAGTCTCCTTTGAATCCAAAAACCAAAAATAAGGCCGCTGTCCCCAAGAGCGCCGATATAGTCATTCCTGAGACAGGATTGTTAGAACTCCCTACGAGCCCGACAATATAACTCGATACTGCAACAAACAAAAACGCGGCCACAAACATAATGATAGTTGTTAGGATGGCATATTCAAAAGATTGGATGAGGTAATCGTAGAGCCAAAACATTCCAAAAAAGCAGACAACAAAAGTAATCATCAAGACTGTAAGGCTTAGGTCTCGATTTGTAGCATGAACCGCATCTTCCTTTTTAGTATAAGCTTCTTTGAGACCTGTAAGCCCCGAAGCGATGCCCTTACGGACCGAGTAAATCGACCAAACTCCACCCACGATCATCGCGCCAACACCGATATATCTAATTTTTGTAGACCAAAGGCTCCAAGAGATATCCAAGGCGGAAGCGCCAACAAGATCAGGAGGAATTCCCATAAGAGGAATGGCTATTATCCAACCAATGGCACCACCCAAAAACACTAAGCTAGCGATGTCGAGACGGATAATATAACCCACGGCAATGAGGGCAGGAGAAATATCTGATCCGAAAAAGAAAACTGATTTTCCTAATTTAGCTGCCCATTCTACAGAGCCTTGCAAAATTCCAAGTCCTGACGACAGAAATTTAATAGAGCCCCCGACTAGGATCCCTTGTATAACACTGCGCAAGCCCAATTTGCTATCGGAGCTTGCACTTTTTAGAACTGCGGCACAGGCCACGCCTTCTGGGTAACGAAGCTTTTTATCTTCAACGATGAGAGCCTTTCTTAGGGGGATCATAAAGACGACACCTAAAAGCCCGCCGAGTACCGCAATCAAAGTTGTTGGCCAGAATGCAAAATCCTTCCAAGCTCCGACGATTACGAGAGCGGGGATCGTAAAAATAACACCAGCAGCCAATGACTCTCCTGCGCTTGCCATCGTCTGTACAATATTGCTTTCTAAAATATTATCGCGCTTTAAGATGCCTCGATAAAAAGCGAGGGCCATGACGGCAGCAGGTATAGAAGCAGAGACTGTAAGTCCCGCATAGAGACCAAGATAAACATTGGCCGCTGTCATGACGACGCCGATTACGGCCCCAACCGATATTGATAAGAGTGTAAGTTCTTTCATAGTAAAGACGCCTTTCAGTAAGTTTTGCGGTTCATTAGTTTCAACATGGGAAAACTCGTAAATCTAGTCATTTTATTAATATCTCCAGTCCAATTGAATGGGCGAAGGTGGCGGCAAGAATTTGACAGCCTATGTCCTTTGCCCAAAAGGCCGTAGACTAAAGACTGACGCGGAGCCTCATAAAGAAATATGACAGTACCAAGCGTAGCATTATTACCCACACCTCCGACGGTTAAGACCAGCGTAGGCCTTCGTGGCGCCGGGCGTGATGAATCCCTTCAAACTCATGCGAGTGTCAAAGGAAATGTACCAGTTACTAAGGTCTCGACCCTAGCCCCTTCCCGAGTTTCGACTTTTGAAAGGTCAATTGAGGCAGTTGATATAGAACAGAGAATCGAAGATAGCCGCCGCGCCACGAAGGAAAAATACGACGACCTAACCACGGGAGTCGCTCGTGAAAAAGCTCGTGAGCTAGCTCTGAAAGGAAGTCAGATAAAGGCTCGTCCTCCCACAGAAGGCGATGCCCTGGTGAGCGCGCCTGAGAAGAAGGCTGATGTAAGTGCAAAACATGCCATAGCTGATAGGCCAACTCCAGAATCATCGGATCCAAAGGAGATTCCTGCTTCGGAGAAACAAAAACCAGGTGTTCACGTCAGTTCGGAAATTGCTCGGGCCCAAATTGCAGAATTCGTTAGAAAGTCAGGTGAGAATAGAGCATCAGAAAAAATAGCAGCAAAATCAAATGAAGGGCCTTCGGCTAGGTCGGAAAAACCTCGCTCGAATACGCCTACTGATGACAAGCCACCTGAAGCGTCAAATGGAAAAGAAAATGTTTTGGCTCCGGAAGCGAGCAAAATTAAAGAGCAAAACGACCAAAAGTCTGAGCAAGGAGCCAAGGCCGTGATTGCGGAAAGCCGAGTGGCTTCGGAAGCAGAAAACGTCGTCAAAAGAAAAGCTGAGGCAGAAAAGAATCAAGCGAAAGAGGAAGAAGTCCAAGTAAGGAAGTTTGAGCGAAAGAGGAGCGAATTGTTCTTGAAAACGGGCTTGCAGAAGGACTACCGGGAGGTTGCTGCCCAGAGTAAGCGGGGAGAAGAAAGGGTTAAGCTTGAGGCGACCTTTAAGAAAATAGCGGCAAAAAAAGAGGATCGTTTAGCTCGTGTTGCGGTGAGGGGCGCGGAGACGGATGCGGCCAATCAGTTCGCGCGCGCTCGAGACTTAAACCATCGCGAAATTCAAAAGAACATCCAAAACCAAGAAATTGCCAAAAAGGTCCGCAGTTAATCCTAAGCTTGTCCCGGCCTTATTAAACTGTTCTATTGGTGGCCATGACTCAAGCCATCGAAAATATTCTTCATGAAAACCGAAAAATTTTAGCGTCCAATGAATTTAGGCATCCAGCCTTGATCAACTCCCAGAAAAATTTTGACAAGATGTATAGGCGATCGCTCGATGAACCGGAGATTTTTTGGACCGAAATTTCAAAAGAGCTTCATTGGTTTAAAGATTTCGAAAAAGTGCGTGAGTGGCAAGAACCTTTCGCCAAATGGTTTGTCGGCGGCAAGACGAATATTGCATATAATTGCCTGCAGCGAAATATCGACCATGGCTTGGGGGAGAAAACAGCCATCGTATTTGAAAGCGAGGCGGGCCAAATTGAGAAAATTTCCTATGAGGAACTTTCCGCTCGCGTGCAAAGTTTTGCAGGCCTTCTTAGGCGCCATGGAATTCAATCTGGGGATCGTGTTGCGATCTATATGCCCATGATTCCCGAGGCTGCTGTGGCCATGCTGGCGTGCGCGTGGGTGGGGGCAGTTCATTCGGTGGTGTTTGGTGGATTTAGTTCGAATGCGGTAGCGGAAAGGGTTCAGGATCAACAAGCGAGGGCCATTATCACGGCTGATGGTGGATTTAGAAGAGGGCAGATTGTCGAGTTAAAGAAAGCTGTCGACGAAGCGGTTGTGTCTTGTCCGAGCGTTGAAAAGGTTTTTGTTTTTAAGTGGGCGGGCAATGCGGTTGATATGAAAGCACCTCGAGATTTGTGGGTACATGAGAATCTTAATCGCGAATCCTGCGAGGCGGCCCACCTTGATAGCGAACATCCTTTGTTTATACTTTATACCTCTGGCTCGACCGGAAAACCAAAAGGAGTTCTTCATTCTACGGCTGGTTATATGCTCAATGTCTTTCTGACGACACGATATGTTTTTGATCTAAAGCAGGGGGATCTGTATTGGTGTACGGCTGATGTGGGTTGGGTGACCGGTCACTCCTATGTGGTGTATGGCCCGCTTCTTAACGGGACAACAAGTTTTATTTACGAAGGTGCGCCCAACCATCCAAAGCCCGATCGATTCTGGGAGATCATTGAACGGCATAGAATAAATATTCTCTATACTGCTCCGACAGCGATTCGAGCTTTTATGAAGTGGGGGGATGAGTGGGTCGATAAACACGATCTTTCATCGCTTCGTTTGTTGGGCTCAGTGGGGGAGCCAATTAACCCGGAAGCCTGGATGTGGTATCGAAACAAAATTGGCGGCTCCAGATGTCCGATCGTGGATACTTGGTGGCAGACTGAAACGGGCGCCATTATGATTACAACTTTGCCAGGTGTTCATGCGATGAAACCAGGCTCGGCCGGTGTTCCAATGTTTGGAGTTGAAGCGGCGATTGTGGATGCTGAAGGAAATGAATTGAAAGATAACGAAGGTGGATTTTTAGTATTGAAGCGTGATTGGCCATCCATGTTACGAACGATCTACGGAGATGATAAGCGCTATAAAGAACAATATTGGAGCAAAGTTCCCCATTGTTATTTTGCGGGTGACGGCGCGAGACGTGATGAAGATGGCTACTTTTGGATTATGGGAAGAATTGATGACGTTGTGAATGTTTCGGGTCATCGATTGGGTACTATGGAAATTGAATCCGCCTTAGTTTCGCATAAAGCGGTGGCTGAGGCCGCGGTCGTGGGCATACCTGATTCGCTAAAGGGAGAAGCCGTTGTGGCCTTTGTAAGCCTTGAAAACAATCATCAGCCATCGGATCTTTTGAAGGAAGAACTTCGCCAGCATGTCGAAAAGGAAATCGGAGCGATCGCCAAACCCTCCGAAGTTCGATTTACCGATGCCTTGCCGAAAACGCGCTCTGGCAAAATCATGCGACGGCTGCTTCGATCCATCGCTTCCGGAGATCATAAACAGCAGGATATGAGTACGCTCGAAGATCAAAGTGTCCTGGAGAAATTGCGCGAAGAATAAAATTCTATTCAAGTTTTGAGATATCAAGCTTTCTAAGTGCTGGAAAGATGCGCAAACTTGCAAAGGCAAAACTCATCGTAATGCAAGCTCCTAGAATTACTGAGGGTATGACACCAAAAAGCTTGGCTGCTACTCCCGATTCAAAAGCCCCAAGTTCATTGGATGAACTAATGAAAATGCTATTCACAGCCGACACGCGCCCTCTCATGGAATCTGGTGTACTTAATTGCAAAATGGCCGAACGAACAACGACACTAACGGAGTCCAGGGCGCCACTCATGGCTAAGATGAAAACTGAAAAATAAAAACTTTTAGAAAATCCAAATGCCAACATACAGAGACCAAAACCGATCATTGAAAAGATAAATAAATTTCCTGCCCGTTTTTTCGGTGGGTAATGCGAAAATACAACAACCATGATTCCTGCACCGATTGCCGGGGCGGCGCGAAGGATACCCAAGCCTTGCGGGCCCACTTTTAGAATGTCAGATGCAAATATTGGAAGTAGGGCTATAGCTCCCCCAAAAAGTACACCTATTAAATCGAGAGAGATGGCGGAGAATATTAGTCGATGGCCCAAGACAAATCGAACGCCCTGAAATAGATTCTCCAGAAGCGGACTCTTTACTTCCTCAAGAATCTTTCCCTGCTTGGGAATTCTCAGTATGCAAATCAACGAGGCTAAAGCCAATATCGCACCCACGCGATACACTCGATCGGGTCCCAGTGCAGCATAGAGAAAGCCCGCGCAAGCCGGTCCAAGCAGTGAGGCAGTCTGCCAGAGCGTCGAATTCCAAGCCGATGCCCTGACATATTGGGGTCGGCGGATAATTTGCCCAAAAAACGCAAAGGCCGAAGTCGCAAAAAAAGCACGAGCAATTCCGCCCACAAAGATTCCACAATAAATCAATTTCACATGAGTGGCGGGATTAGGATTCATATAAGTCAAACAGCCCAAGTAAGCGAGTAAGAGCACTGAAAGACTTTGAGCAAAAGTTAGAATTGTCCGTCGATCGGATCTGTCAACGATATAGCCTGCAAATAGGGCGGAGCCGACTGCCGGGATAACTTCTGCAAGGCCCACGAGACCTAGGGCCAGGGGATCTTTTGATAATTCATAAACCTGCCAGCCTACTGCTACCGTTTGAATCTGAAGGCCCAGTTGGAGAAGAAATCGACCAAGCATATACCAACGAAAGTTGGTGTTTCGAAGGACGTCGTAAGCCTCAGATGAGAATATTTTAGAAAACACCCACGGGAAACTTAACAGGTTGCCGGATCCCGGATAGTGATTTTTTGAATACTTTCGAATTCTCATCTTAAAGGGGTTTTTCCCCGCCATAATTTGACAGAGGCCTTTTCGAGACCTACGTTGTTAACCTGACCTTGAAAGGAGTTCAAAATGTCACAAATAGATATCGGAATTGATGAAGGTGATCGAAAGCAAATATCAGAAGGCTTATCTCGCTTACTCGCGGACACTTATACTTTGTATTTAAAGACGCATAATTTTCATTGGAATGTGACGGGCCCGATGTTTCAGACACTTCATAGTATGTTTATGGTGCAATACACGGAACTTTGGAATGCTGTTGATGAAGTGGCCGAGCGAATTCGATCTTTAGGCTTCAAAGCTCCTGGATCTTATACCGATTTTGCAAAGCTTACATCGATCATAGATGCATCAGGAAATCCTGCAGCGATGGAAATGGTTAAGGATCTTGTCAAGGGGCACGAGATTGTTGCTAAAACAGCTCGTGAAATTTTTCCTGCCGCCGAAAAGGGAAGTGATGAGGCGACGTTAGACTTGCTTACCCAGAGAATCCGAATTCATGAAAAAACTGCCTGGATGTTGAGAAGCCTTACGGAAGCTTAAGTACAAAACTTTCCCTATCATGAAAATCGGGCTGGGTTCGTGTATGGCGTAGCGCCCAGTAAGAATGCCTGTTTCCCAAATGTTTAAGCGTGGCGGCAATTCCCACCTGCAATTTATCATCTATAGAAAGCGGAAGTCGAACTTTGAGTTGAAGGAGGTCCGCGCCATTTGTCTTTAATTCTAAAAGTTTTGGATCGCCTGGGGAGCCCGTCTCGCCCTGTCGATAGTCCAAAAAAGAGGCGCTCCACCAATCACCCGACGGGGAAAAATTCCATTCCTCGTAATTTGTTGAATTTTCCTTAGCAAAAAAAACCTCAAAACAAGTTCGTTCCCAAAGCTTTTCTCGAAACGAGGGAGAGGCGCTTGGTGGATCGATAACAATCGTTGAGAGATCAGTTTTTAGGAAAAAGATAACTTCCAAAAAACCATCGAGTTTTTGAATTTCACAAAAAATCCTCAATTCTTCCGAAGGGCTTTGCTTCGAAAATTCAATTAGCTCCGCTCTTAAACTTAGACTCATGCTGCCTCAAACCGAGAGTTGATTTCATCGATCTGAGAATTGAGATGGATATAGTCGTATAAGACTCCGATAAAGAACAGCCCGCCGGTGCAAAGGTAAAGAATCCCCGTCACCCATTTGCCTATATAAAACCGATGGACGCCAAAGACACCCAGGAAAGTTAAAAGAATCCAGGCCAGATTGTAGTCAATAATGCCAGTCTTAAAGCGATGATCTGCTTCACGCTCAAGACTAGGCATAAGGAATAAGTCGACAATCCAGCCAACAAATAAAAGTCCAAGAGTGCAAAACCAAATTGTTCCACTTACTGGACGTCCATAATAAAATCGGTGCGACCCCATGAATCCAAAGATCCACAAGATATAGCCCATCAGCAAGCTGTGTGAATTATTTGATTCCATAAACTCCTATGAAAATCTCAAATGTTTGACGGACTCTCCAGAGTTTCTGAGCTCTGCCAGCGCCTCGACTCCAATTCTCAAATGTGTTTTCGAAAATTTTGCCGAAACAGCCCGATCACTGGCACCCGTCTTGACGCCTTCGGGAATCATGGGACTATCCGAAACTAAAAGCAATGCTCCTCTAGGGATTTCATTTATGAATCCCACTGTAAAAATTGTGGCCGTTTCCATATCGATTCCCATGGCTCTAATTTTTTGGAGATAGGCTTTGAAAGCCTTGTCGTGTTCCCAAACGCGACGATTTGTCGTGTATACGGTTCCGGTCCAATAGTCCTGACTATGTTTTTTGATCGACGACGAGAGGGCCATTTGCAATCGGAATGACGGGAGCGATGGAACTTCCGCAGGGACATAGAGCTCACCCGTACCCTCGCCACGAATCGCAGCAATCGGCAAAATTAAATCTCCAATTTTAGTTTTCTTTTTGAGGCCCCCACATTTGCCCAAAAACAAAACGGCTTTGGGTTGAATTGCAACGAGCAAATCCATAACGGTGGCTGCCATGGCGCTTCCCATTCCAAAATTTATAATTGTGATGCCGTTGGCTGTTGCGGTTTGCATGGGCTGGTTCTTCCCATGAATTTTCACTCGGTACTGGGTGGCAAACATCTGAACATAGTTTTTGAAATTCGTCAGAAGTATATACTGTCCGAATTCGTTTAACTTTGTGCCGGTATAGCGAGGGAGCCAGTCTTTGACGATCTCCTTTTTTGTCTTCATTTAACCCAAAGCCTTTCGAAGGTTTTGATCAATTTCGGCCAGAAAGTCCTCGGTATACAGATAGTCGCTCTCTTTGATTTTATCGCCGTGAAGGCACGCGGCGAGATCCTTTGTCATTTTTCCAGATTCCACTGTTTGAAGACAAACCGCTTCAAGTGAGTCCGAAAATCTTTTTAGTTCAGTGTTGCCATCAAGTTTGGCTCGAAAACCTAACCCACGGGTCCATGCAAAAATGGAAGCGATCGGGTTGGTTGAAGTTTTCTTTCCTTGTTGATGCATTCGGTAGTGCCTCGTAACGGTGCCATGGGCGGCTTCAGATTCCATTGTTTTCCCATCCGGCGTTAGCAGGACAGAAGTCATTAAACCAAGTGACCCAAAGCCCTGAGCCACAGTATCAGACTGTACGTCGCCATCATAATTTTTGCAGGCCCATACAAAACCTCCAGACCACTTCATGGCAGATGCGACCATGTCGTCAATCAAACGGTGTTCATAGGTTAGACTAGCGCTGTCGTAAGCAAGTTTAAATTCACTTTCAAAAATCTCCTGAAATATATCCTTAAATCGACCGTCATATTTTTTTAATATCGTATTCTTTGTCGAAAGATATAGGGGCCATTTCTTTTCGAATGCCATATTAAAACAGCTTCGAGCAAAACCACGAATGGATTCATCAGTATTGTACATGGCCATCGCAACGCCATCCCCATTGAATGTATATACTTCGATTTCTTCTTTAGCCCCACCTTCAGGTGTAAATGATAGTGTTAGCTTTCCTTTACCTTTTGTAACGATTTCTGTGGCGCGATACTGATCTCCAAAGGCGTGGCGACCAATGCAGATAGGCTTTGTCCAATGAGGAACGAGCCTTGGAACATTTTTACAAATAATTGGTTCACGGAAAACCGTTCCATCCAAAATATTTCGAATGGTTCCATTCGGAGATTTGTACATTTTCTTAAGATTAAATTCCTTTACCCGCGCTTCATCCGGAGTAATTGTCGCACACTTGATCCCCACTCCATATTCTTTGATTGCCATGGCGGCATCGATCGTGACTTGATCTCCGGTTTTGTCGCGAGATTCCATTCCAAGATCGAAATATTTAATATCGACATCAAGATAGGGGAGAATGAATTTTTCTTTGATGAATGACCAAATGATACGAGTCATTTCATCGCCATCGAGCTCCACGACAGGATTTTTAACTTTTATTTTTGCCATACAAGAGATTTATGGCCTTTAAACCCTGTAATCAAGCCCTATTGGCTTAGCTTTGGGCATCTGGCTGACGAGTGGGCTCGGCTTTCTGAAAGGCCTCAAGTTGCATAAGGTTGTTAAAGGTCTCGGAAATGCGCGGAAAACGGCTGAAATCAAAATCGAAACGCTTACCGTTAAAGACTTGGGGAACAAGAAAAACGTCGATCAAGCTTAAGTCTTTACCCATGGAATAAGGTCCTGAAAATTCTTTGAGACGCGCTTCTAGAGCCGGGAGTCCGCGTTCGAGCCATAAACTGTTCCAAGTTCCACGTTCGATTTGGTCCGATAGTTTTTGCACTTCTTGAACCAAGCGCAAATTTTGGAGTGGTTGGATTCCACTATTAATAATTTCTGCCATTTCGATGCATCGAGTTTTCAACTTCGTATCCCTTGGAAGAAGACTCCCGCCCAAATGCTTTTCGTTGATATACAAACATATCGCCATAGACTGGCTGATGCCAAAGCCATCCTCGACATAAAAAGGAACTTCTCCCTTAGGATTAAGATCTTGAAAGGCTTTTTGGTTTTGCGCGCCACCATCCTGAAGGAGGTGGATGCCGCAATATTCATAGTTAATTTCGGCAAGTTCAAGCGTGATTCGCGCACGAAAGGAGCAGCTGCTCAGATGGTAACTGTAGAGAAGGGCTTTCATAGGCTCCTTCTATTGATTCCAGCTTCGAAATGCAATAAGCCTGCTGCCTATGAAGCTTGCAACACGAAAATGTGCCGGAAAATTGGATGGAGAATTGTTAGTCGTAAGTCGTGATATGACGAAAGCTGTTTCTGCGGCCGGGAGCGCGCCTAATCTTCAATATGCTCTCGACCATTGGAAGGAAACTGAGCTGAAGCTCCAGAAGCTCTATTCAGAATTGAATGCAGGTTCTGCAAAGGGTTCATTTGATTTTAATGAGGCTGATTGTTTATCGCCCTTGCCCCGAGCCTATCAGTTCTTGGATGGGTCAGCCTATATCCAGCATATTGTTTTAGTTCGGAAGGCACGGAACGCCGAGCTTCCAGCGACATTGAAAACAGTCCCTTTGATGTATCAAGGTTTGAGCGATCGATTTTTGGCGCCAAACGAGGACATTCCTTTTATTCATGAAAGCCATGGTCTTGATTTCGAGGGGGAAGTTTGCGTGGTGACGGATTTTGTTCCGATGGGGACAAAAGAAAACGAGGCGCATTCTTACATTCGGATGTTTATGCTTTGCAATGATGTTTCTCTACGGGGACTGATACCTGCCGAATTAGCCCAAGGTTTTGGATTTTTGCAGTCCAAGCCGGCCTCGGCATTTTCGCCCCTTGCGGTAACGCCAGATGAGTTGGGCGCGGCTTGGAAAAATGGCCGCGTTTGCTTGCCTCTTGAATCTGAATTAAATGGAGAATTTTTTGGCAATCCCGATGCAGGGGAAATGTTTTTTTCTTTTGGAAAACTTATTGAACATGCAGCTCGTACGCGCAATCTTGCCGCAGGTACAATCTTGGGAAGTGGTACGGTTTCGAATGAGGATCAGAGCCGAGGCAGTTCTTGCTTGGCTGAAAAGCGAATGTTAGAGCAGATCACCGAAGGTAAGGCTTCGACTCCTTTTATGAAACCTGGAGATACCATCCAGATTCAAATGCGAGATTCTGGCGGAAAGTCGATCTTTGGTAGAATTCATCAGAAAGTCGTTCAGTCTTCCATACGAGAGGACTAGTATCTTTGTGAATGAAGGGTCGGAGTCTTTCTCGAGACTTAGAAATAGTTATTGAAAACGCAGGAAGTGCTCCAAGTATACGTTTAGGTGACTTTGTAAAAGCTACCGGCGATAAAGCTTTTGGAGTGGTGATGCTGGTCTTGGCGCTTCCGAGCGCTCTTCCCATCCCGGCGGCAGGAATAAGCACGCCACTGGGCTTAGGAATTTTTTTAATTGCATTGCAGATGATAGCGGGCCGTCAGCAACTTTGGCTGCCGGAGAAGCTCCTTCTGCTGAAAATAAGAAAGTCCACAGCGAAGAAAATGATTGCAGGCTTAACGTGGGTTTTAGTTCGTTTTGAGAAGCTATTTAGACCTCGGCTGCGATGGCTTAGTTCGCGAGTTGGGCATATTAGTGTGGGAATTTTAGTCGCCTTGTTGTCCTTAGTCATACAGGCACCGATTCCACTAACCAATACTTTGCCGGCGATGGTTATCTTTTGTTTGGCGCTCTCCCAGATGGAGGATGATGGGCTTTGGGGGCTAGTATTTGGTGCCCTGGCCGTAGCGGTGATAACGGCTTATATTTTGGGGGCTGTCGCTATTCTTTACTATGGTCTTGAGGGCTACGATCAGCCACTTGAGTTTTTGAAATCAAAAAGCTAAGCGCCAATAAGTGTCCGAAGAGTTCAAAGCTAAAGTTCGCGATATTTCAAGCCTAGGTCTGGGTATTGTGGATCATCCTTCTGGGAAAGTGTTTTTTGTTCCCGGGACCTGGGTTGGTGATGAAGGAATTTTTAGGATTGAATCCGAGAAAAAGCGATATGGTCATGCTCGTTTAATTAAATTAGAGACAACCTCTCCAGTAAGAGTCACGCCAAGCTGCCCGCATCATGGTTTTGAGTTTGGCAGTTGCGGGGGCTGTCCGTGGATGATGGTCGAATACAATGAGCAGCTTGTTGCTAAGACAAAGTTTGTTTCTCAGGCTATGAAACGAGCTAATCTTTTGACATCGGTTGATGCGCTCAAGCCGATTTGGGCCTCGCCAAAAACATTGGGGTTTCGAAATCGCGCGCAGTTTAAGACTGATGGGAAAAGAATCGGCTATGTCTCGGCGGGAAGCCATGAGATTGCCGAGATCGAAGATTGTTTGATTTTAAATGACAAGTGTCGGGATCTTTTGGTGGGATTACGAAAGCAGCTCCCATCTGAAAACTGGAAGGCCTCTCCGGGACATGACTGGAATTTCATTGAGATCGATGATGGATTAGAGGCTGAGGCAATCAAACTCAATGCGCGACAAGCCTTCAAGCAAGCCGACGAAGATCAAAATCTAAGAATGAAATCTTGGTTGGAAGATAAAATTTCCAATCTTAGTGAAAAAGATCGAGGGCCAATTGTTGAGTTATTTTGTGGGTCAGGAAATTTTACTGAAATTCTTTCTCGCTTTTCATCGCATCAGACATTGGCGGTGGAATCGACTCCACACTCTCTGGAGAAACTTAAGGATAGAGACCTTGTAAATGTGGAAGTGTTACAGGCAGATATTTTTTTGAGCGAGTCCTGGGGAAAAATTAAATCGTCGATGCCGGAGGCTCGAGTTTTAGTATTAGATCCACCTCGAATTGGATTTAAATCTATTTCAAAATTTATTGAAAACTTTCCGAGTCTACAAAAAATATTCTATATCTCTTGTTCGATTCCGGATTTTATTCGAGACATAAGTTCATTGGTGGGCTGGGAATTGTCAGAGTTGCAGCCGGTCGACCAATTTCCCCATACGCCGCATCTCGAATTATTGGCCGAGTTGACTAGGCGCGAAGATGCTCCTCAAAAGGCCTGACTTTCGTCGAAAACATTGAATAAGCCTTGTGCCGCGCTCAAGGTTTCTGGGAAATTAAGTCCGTTAACACAATTCTGGAGGGGATATGTCGGCAGTTTTTTATCGCGCGAATTTTATTTTCATAGGGGCTGTAGTGCTTGGGTATGTTGCGGCTGTGGATGTCTTTGCACAGGAGAAGCCAACTTCGATCGAAATCACTGCGGCCAAGGTTTATACACCAGCCGGGTTTGATGATAACGATGTTGCTCAGATCATTCTGGAAGGCCAATTTCCAAACCCTTGTTATCGAATTAAAGAAGTGAAGCTGGAACGTCTGGCTCAAGATGAAATTGGTTTTCGAATCTCTGCCTATCAATATGAGGATATTTGTGCACAAGTGATGACCCCTTTTATGCAAGTCGTTGATATCGGCATTCTTGACGAGGGCAGCTATAAAATTTTTGATCTTGAAGAAGCTAATCGAGACTTGCGACACAAAGGAGATCTTCCAGTTGCCAAAGCCACAAGTCGCAAACGTGATAGCTATATCTATGCGCCTGTGGATTCTTCTTATGTTGTTTATAAACGAGATGCCCGTCGCCAAATCACAGCCCGTTATTTGGCCTTAGTAGGAACCTTTCCGGGAACTTGCTTCGAGTTCGAAAATAGAATTCCCATTTCTCGAACGATTGATAATGTCATTGAAGTTTTGCCGATCGTACTCGAACAAAATCTTCGAGATTGTCCGGGCTCAACGCCTTTTACAAAAATAATTGAGATTCCAAAGCATATTCCGGGCAGTCACTATCTATTCCACATTCGTACGATGTCCGGAAATTCCTTCAATCGAATCGACGACCTCGCGCCGATTGAGGCGATTGAAAAGCCGAGAAAAGATTTGCCGCGCCCATAAACTCATAAAAATGAGGACAAGACTAAAGAATACAATCGAGGAGGGCGGTTCCTGCGTGGAGGCTTCATTCACACGGAGACTGCAAGCATTGACCCCGCCAGTGACCTGGATGGAGCTTATTCCTGAGGTTTGATTTTCACGTGAACTAGAATTTTGGGAATCACTGGATCCAAGTATATCGAGGGGTCGGGTAGTGGGGGTGACTAGGTGCCTGAAGATAAATAGGGAGAAGGCCTAAAAGGATAAGGAATCCCGAGAGATTGCGCATACCTCAATACCTTCAATCTTCGTGCCAAGATTCTAGGCTATCAATATGAATTTAAACGGTTTTTCGCGCCTACTGTCGGGTAATTATGCCAGACTTATGAAACAATTTGTGCGGTATTCCAGAATACCGGTGAGCGTGCTAAAGGTGTCTTGTAGTTGGGGCTTTGAATTTATATGGGAGATAAGTGTATGGATATATCAATTCGAATTTTCACGTTTATCGTGATGATCCTGTCTTTTTCATCCGTTAGTTTTGGACAAGTTTTGTACACCAAGAAAAAACTTGAGCCTTGTGGCCAATCAGGATCCACAGAGGTGAGAATGTATGATTGTCACCTCCAATATTTTGATTCGGTGCACGTGATTGAAAGCAAGGGGAAGAAATATGCATGGCAGCTTTTAAGTATGGACGAAAGTGGCCGCCAAATATGGGTGGATTTGGTTTCGGGTCTGGCCGTGACCTCTCACAACGGAGATGGCATGGATCGGGAAAATTACGCTGGTGACTATGGAGGCAATGCGGTTTTCTATCCCGATGCCGTTGAAGCTTGTAACGATTCTTCTAAATATACTGAATTGAAGCAGTCCAATGAGCTAGATTTCCGCTTACCCACGAAAGAGGACGCCGAAGTGATAATTAAGGGAAAGGCTAAGGATGTATTTTTTGCGACATCCTCCAATGGGCTATTCCGCCATACTGTCCGAGGTGGCAAGGATGACGAATCGACTTCTATATTTTCTTTCCCGACTTGGACCTACTTTACTTTGTGGACCAGCACTGTGGCACCGCAATCGAATTCAGACAAAAAGAAGAATATTCGTCGAGCCTATACCTTTGATGCATCAGGGACAGCGGTAGTCGGCCCAATCGATTATCACGAGGGTATGTATGGGACTTTTATCCGTCGAGTGGTCAACTATCAGGCCTACCGTTTATTTTTATGTGTAGCCAATGTTCCTAAGGACGAAATGCCGACTGTAGATTTTCCGGATTCTAAATAGTCGATTTCTGGAGAGTAAGCTCAGACCTCTCTTCTTTGTACGAGACTTGTGTCGCCTACCCTGTAAGGTTAAAAGGTTGAATGGCGAAGTATTTTGAAGAGATCGAATCTGTTCTCAAAAAATTGATGGTTGAAATATGCAAGGAAAATCCCGATCCTTCTCATGATATTTTGCATATTGAACGTGTCGTCAGGGCAGCCAAGAAGCTTTCAGAATTAGAAAATGCGGATTTAAATATTGTGGTGCCCGCAGCCTATCTTCATGATTGCGAAGTTATTGAAAAATCTGATCCACAACGATCTCAAGTTTCGAGTCTTTCAGCAAAAAAAGCCTTGGGGATTTTAAAAGAGCTCAAGTATCCGGAAAAATATTTTGATGGTATAGCTCATGCCATCGCTGCTCATAGCTTTTCTTCTGGTATCGTGGCTGAAACAATCGAGGCCAAAGTCTTGCAAGATGCCGATCGTCTTGATGGCTTAGGGGCTATTGGAGTTGCTAGGTGCTTTAGTCTTGGAGGAAAACTGAATAGACCGTTTTACTCAGATGAAGATCCCTATGCTGAATCTCGTACTCCGGATGATAACACTAATAACCTAGATCATTTCTTTGTAAAATTACTCAAAGTAGCCAATAAACTTCAAACTCCTGCAGCAAAGGAAGATGGCCGAAAGCGTACGGAGTTTCTGAAGGCATTTCTCACACAGCTGCGGTCCGAAATTCTATAAGATGTACTACTTGTAAACAAGCTTGGACTCTCCTCAGGTGATATTGAAAGACCGACTAAAGCCAGTATCTAATAGCCAAAAGAGCGCCTAAGGTCGATTTAGGTAATCGAGAAGTTTCACTTCGAACACTCCGCCCTTACTTTTTTTAAATTCTAACAATCTAAAATCTAAGTTGTTCTTGAACGCAGCAGCCTAGAGATGCCTTCATGTGTCCTATAGGAGAATACAATGACCCAACCAATAAATAACTCAAGCTCAAGTAGCAAAAAAGTAGATGCCCACGAAAGCCATGTTTCGAGTGGTCCCGCGGATCAAGATACATATATCAGCGATATTCGTGAAAAGCTTAATAAGATCCAAACAAAGATGAATTCTATGCGGGAAGACAATTCCCGATTAGTGGGCGATTTGAGAAGAAAGGCAGATGAAAACCTGACGAGGCTAGACACCAAATATAAAGAAGTAAAAAGCGGCCTAGACGAACTCAAGAATTGCACTAAGGAAAAATGGGCCGCCGAGAAAGAAGCTTTTCAAAAGAGCTTTCAAGACTTGTCGATGAACTTCAAGGGCCTATTTAACTGATTCAAATCAACTGGAGTTCTGAATTGCGGTGCTCGAATGAAGAGCGCCGCCATTCAGTCTCTGAGTACGTTATAACGTTATAAAGGACTGCTTATGAAAAACAGGAAACTATACAACCCAAACCAAAATCTAAAAATTCTTAGTCTAACCATACTTTTAACGTCGGCCGTAGCTTGCGGAAACGATGGAAAGTCGGCCGGTGATCGCGCAAAATCCATGACCGACACCGCGATTCAAAAATCAAATGATATCAAAGACGCCATTACCGGCGAAGAAAAGACGCCCGAAGAGGTAGAAGCCAAGCTAAGTCGGCAGGCAGAGGACTTAACAACAAAAATTGCTGCTCTTGAGACTAAACAAAGTCAAGAGACGATGCCCAAGGTACGTGAGGCCAATAAAACACGACTTGATCGAGTAAAGTCAGCACTCTCCGAAGCTAACTCACAGATCAACAGCCTCAAAAAAGCATCGGCTGCCAAATGGAATGCCCAGAAAGCAGTGGCGATTAATGCTATCGATGACGCTAGGGAGAAAGTGAATTCGGCTCTTGAACGTCAAGAGTTCAAAGAAGATGCGGCAGAAAAAATAGCCAAGATTGAAGGCCGGATTGAAAGCTTAAAAGTCGATGCGGCCAAAGCAAAAGGAGATGCCAAAAAGGAGATTGAAGAACAACAAGCAAAACTAGAAGAGAAATACGAGAGTCTTAAAAATGACTATGACGAGTTTGTGGAATCTTCCGAGGATAAGTGGGGCGATTTCAAAGAAGGAATGGAAAAAACCTTTAGCGAACTAGTTTCGACCTTCAAGGGTCTATTTGATTAAGGAGACTTACAATGTTGAATATTATCGTAGTCATTATTATCGGCCTGATCATCGGAGCTGTCGCAAAGTTTTTAATGCCAGGGCGAGACCCGGGGGGCTTTGTACTTACAAGCCTACTGGGCATTGGTGGAGCTGTGGCGGCAGCTTACATTGGACAGGTCGTTGGATGGTATCGCTATGGTGAACCTGTAGGATTTATTGCGGCCGTTCTCGGCGCCATGCTCTTGCTTCTCATTTATCGATTTGCAACCGGTGGCCGAAAAACCCTTAAGTCTTAACGAAAAGGAACGGCGTCCATGTAACGAGTAAGGATGGCTCGGGCTGCACCTTCACGATAGACATCCCTAGAAAATTTGTACCTGGCCCCAACTCCACTCGCGTTGTGAGCGGCCTAAAATCAGTCCAACCAGATTTTAAGAAATAAACGGCTCAACTGAATATTCTTATGGAAAACCGTTCGATGACACCCCCTACTTTTCGCTTTGGAAAAATTTGGTGGAGGCGAGGGGAGTCGAACCCCTGTCCGAATGGCTTTTCGCAAGCCCTCTACATGTTTAGTCTCCACATTTTTTTTAAATCGTGGCAGCGCCGGGAGACGGGCTTACCAAGATCGAGACCCAGATCGATAATGTTCTTAAAGGACTGAGACACTCGAGTAAGAACATCCCTGCTAGCTTAACGCCGTCCGAGTTTAGCAGGAGTCCACTCGGAGCGACGGGCTACGACTTAGGCAGCCAAAGGCAACATTTCGTTGTCATTTATTTTTTTGCCAACGTGTTTTAGGAGC
>PCXB01000079.1 GCA_002787535.1 Deltaproteobacteria bacterium CG11_big_fil_rev_8_21_14_0_20_45_16 | reverse complement strand
GATGTCCGCAAAAAACATAACTTCTCAAACGACCTGATTTAGGTCACCCCTGCGCGGACAGGACACCCGTTATCGATACGTCGGCCTACGATTGTGGCGCCACACCTGATGCCACAGTAGCAATGGACTTTTCTAACGATGGTGTCTTAGCCGTACGAGAACTTTGCGAAACGGATCATGGACACTTTGACTTTTGCTGGACAGGTGACCTGGGTCAAGCGGAGCATACATTCCGAGACGCTTGCTACCAATAGTAGAAATAAATTATCATTTCCAAAAAGCGAGGTCGAAAGACCTCGCTTTTTTTAATTTGAATTCTCGAGCTTAGTTACACGACTCTCAAGATCATCAACTCTATTCTCTAGTTGATTGATTTGTTGCTGAAGATCACGAATGTCTCGACCTGTTGCCACTTCAACATTGTCGTAAAAGCGACAAACATAGCCTCCCACGGTCGAGTTATAGGACCACGAATTACAAGGCTGCACATACGGACTCTGATTGAGCGCCTCGTCGGCACTCACTTCCGCCGACGCTACACTCACAACTAAAAATAGCGCTTGATAAAACAACATCTCACTCCCCCTTTATTGGCTCTGATTTTATCGCGGCGTATCAATCAGAAGCAATAATAGACTTTGCCTCGAGAGCGGCGCTGCGCGTTAATAGGCCTTAAATGGCCATGAATCCCCGAGCCGCGGAGCGCAACGAAGGAGATGAGCGTTTAACGACAGCGCCTAAAGATGCTCTAAGAAGCCATCGGATAAAGTTAGCAGAAAAGCGTGAGTAAATGGCCCGTCCTGATTTTCTCCCTCATAATAACCGACAATTTGCCTTCGGCTCGCATTGTTAATCGCTTGAGCGGCCACGATATAAGCAAAACCCTCAGGCAATTGAACTCGATTGCGCCGTCGCAATTCGTCCAACAAATCATTGAGATCGATCATCCGCCCGTTCTTCCAAATGAACCCATGATTAAAACCAGATGGAATTGCTGAACGTCCTACAACTTCGCCTCTATCGTTGATATCTGAAGCCCAAGCTCGCAATCCACCTAATGTTCCCAAATTCACCGGAATAGAATTTTCGTTTTCCCAAACAACGGGGCTCGTCGTATCCAGAACGCCAGGTCCAGAAGAAGCTACGCCCACAATATTTCCACGATTATTAATTTTGAGGGCAACGGTATCGCAACAGGGAGTTAGAGCGGATGGCAGCGCCTTCAACTTATTGATCCGATGTGCGGATCAGGAACGATCCCTATCGAAGCAGCACTGTGGGCCAATGGCATTGCGCCAGGCAGCTTCAAACCAGACTTCTCGGTTCGACATTGGAATAATTTTGATGCCGATCTTTTTACAAGTGTTTTAGAAGCCCAAACAAATCAAAATTCCCTTCCCAGCATCATCCAAGGTTCGGATATACAAGCGCGCGCCATAAGCATGGCCAAAACAAATGCCAAACGGGCTGGCGTTGACGATTTTATCGCCTGGAGGACATCTTTGTTTGAGACACTCCAATCAGCAAAGACGGAGCCAGGCCTCCTTGTCTTTAATCCCCCCTATGGCGAGCGAATCAGTGATCAAGCCAGTTTGCCCGCCCTCTATACCAAGATTGGAGAGGCGCTTCGAAAATATCCAGGCTGGAAAGCTGGAATTCTCATGGCCGACCCAGGCCTTATCAAGAATATTGAGCATAAGCCTACCCAAAGCATTCCGCTATTTAATGGTGCCATTGAATGTCGTCTAGTTTTAGTCGATGTCCATTGAGAACGGCAGATTAGCCTAAAGTTAGCTGCCCCCTAGACCCAACCTAAGTAAGTTTCATCTGCCAGCCAAAATAGTAAGAAGATTATTAACTTACGAATTTATCTGAAAAAACTATTTCTAAAGAATTTCGGGATCCTGGTGAGCTTATTAATGAACGAGAAACTGATCATATAGTTATGGCTGCGATTGGAAAATCAGGGCCGATTGAAGACTTGCCTCCTAAGTTCAAGAAAATGAAGCGTTCTAATACTCGAAAACAAATCGAGGAATTTGCCTTTGATAGCTTAGAATGCGCGATCACTAAACTTGCCCCTGAATGCCGTCACTGCGGCCAAAAGATTGTAGGCCATGGCGTTCAAGTCGATCGACATATCTATTGTTGCGCCCACTGTGCCCGCCAAGAAAACGAAACAGGTATAAAAGATAGAGCGGCAGGATAAGGAATCTCAATGACTGAACTATTCCTCAGCTGTTCTTTTTCTTTCCATGAGGATAGTAGGAGTCTAATTCGAGTTTAAGATACTCAGAAACTAGCTCTTTAATTCCATTAATACCGAAAGGTTTTTCCCGGCAATCAAACGCTAGCTCTCTAATTTTTATGAAAAACTCAGATGCTGGATCAAAGGCTGTGAGTCCTACAACTTTGGATTTTACCAAGATCTCAGGATTCTCCATTTGAAGTTTTTTTAAAAAACTTTCCCCATCCATTTTTGGCATCGAACAATCAACTAAGGTAAGTGCCGGGGTGGGCTTTTCTTTTTTTAGAAGCTCCAGGCCCGACAAACCGTCTTCAGCCGTAAGGACTCTATAACCCTCTCGCTCCAGCAAAACTCGATAGACGTTCAAAAGCAATTTATCATCATCAATAATTAAAATGCTTGGTTTTTTATCCGACCGCCGAGTAATCAAGCCCTGTACGATTGCCTCCGAAGTTCTAATACTACCAGTATTTCTAGGTTTTTTAATCATAGGTCTCTATTCATTCTTAAGCGGGCTCAATCATAAGTTCCAAAGGATTTGTCTTTGAATTGGCAATTAAACTTTCTGGCCATCGCTTCCTTTCTTTATATGGATATGGGCAGAAGAGATACAGGCAATTTAACCAACGAAATAGCGGACTTTTGTCCAGCTATTCGACTGAAGTACTCGAAATCACTCCTTTATGCCTATTTTTAGACTATAAAACTTTCACCATAAACATACCCGGTTCTTGTCTGCATAATGGGGCTGACTAAGTTCAAATTGTAACGCTTGAACTCATTTAATTTTGTTTTGAAAATGCCGTTAAGCAAAATATTCCATAGACGATCGTGAAAAAAAATAAAAGCAACACGCCACCAAGCTCAATTATTAGCCATGATTGACTGTTAACATTGCTTTGCGCAAGAAAGGGAGCAATAAAAATTATCAATATCAAAATCGAAATCGAATAAATGGACCATGCAAACTTTTTTGTTTGTGTCATTAAGATTCCGGAAGCGAATAGGCCCGTCAAACCTAGAAAGATAAAACCATCTTTGAGAGAAATCTGGTCAAGCCTCAAGCAATGAAGACCAAACAATAAACTGGCCATAAGAATAGTAAGCCAACCCATAGCCTTTAGCGGCGTGTATTTCTTTATGACTGTCCTTGAACTATAATCATCTTCGATTGATCGAAATACTAATAAAAAGCAAAATACAAACGCAATGCAGAAAATTCCGATGAGAAGTCCGAATACGATTGGCTCAATGCTCATATTGTGTTTTCCTAGACATCTTTAAATTTAAATTGCGAGAGAGCCGGCGCCACTCTCTCGCATTCATTTCACTTGTTCGCCTTCCGTTCTATTTCTAGATTCCTATCGCCTATCTTTATCCTTTGCATTCTTAGTTTCATCATCACGATAGTTGCGTTGGTTTGGATTGTTCCGATCGTAAGATGAAGACTTGTCGGAATGTACTTCTGCCTTATGATCAGCTCCTGGCTTTTGATTTTTTTGATTATGTCCATTTCTATCATTTGTTGACTGGTGTTTGTTTGTAGGTTCTTTCATTTCAAATTTTTAGACTGGGTCATGAGCTGTCTTTGCTACTTTTTTAAGCGGCCAGAAACTAACTTTGGTTCTAGTAGCTCAATATTGCTTCTAAAATGTTCAAACTAAAGTTTGGTCAAGATATTCCAAGGATCCATTAAGTATAGGGTAACTGTGGCATAGGGCAGGTCCTTGTCTAAGCAGCCAAGCGATGAGCGGCATCGCCTATCCTCACAAACTTTCATACTTACTGTTTATTATTTTTCAAGCGAAAGTAATTCTGGGCGAGATACTTGACAAGTCCATCCAAACTTGGCTCCTTCGTAAGAATGTCAGAGAAACCCGCATCGCCCATTTTCTTCTTATTGTAACTATCGTTAAAACTCGTATAGGCGACAATGAGTAAGTCGGGATGAGTATTTCTAATTAGCCTTAGTACTTCATAACCGTCCATTCCAGGCATGACGATATCAAGGAAAACCAAATCCGGATTGAATCTACTGACAACACGAACTCCCTCCTCACCGTCATTTGCGATTTCAACCGAGTGACCCCCTCTTTCGAGACACCACTTGGCGTGTTCTGCAGAAAGCCGATTGTCATCAACGACTACAATTTTGAGGGGCTCATTCATTATTCGATTTATAGTTAACCTCTCTCCAGAATCACGCGCAATATCAGCTCCCTGAAACGCCGGAAACATCAATTTAAACTCAGCACCTTGAGCATCCAAGCGATTTTTCCCGACAATTTTTCCATGGTGTAAATCCATAATTTGCTTGCTAAGAGCCAATCCAACTCCCACTGAATCTCCAACTCGATGAACACTTACAAATGGCTCAAATAGACTCTCTCGGACATCCTTTGATAATCCAATTCCCGAATCAGTTACTTTAATATAAGCTCCCTTTAAATCACGCCCCACGACAATCTCAGTCGAGCTGCCGGTAGGCGAAAACTTCGAAGCATTCAACAATAAATTTGAAACAGCCTGAACCAATCGATCCGAATCACCTCGAATTTCCGGACATTCCTCGAATTTCACCCGAAGTTTCTGCTGTTTACCTTGAAAGGAAAAATCGGTTGCATCAATCGCTTCAAGAACAACTTCCTTCAATGAAATTATTTGAAGTCGAAGCTGGAGCATCCCTGTAGAGAGGCGTGAAATATCCAACAAATCATTCAATAGAACTGATAAATGCCGTAAGCGCTTTTGAATCCTACCGACCAAAGAAGCACGGTCTACGCCGTTAGGCTTATCGAAACTCGCTTCAAGTAAATCGCATCCTGAAATGGCCGACGCAACCGGGTTTCTAATTTCATGCGCCAAGTAAGCCAATAACTGATTCTTCTTTCGACCCATATCCTCAACTTCAGAAATATGTTCCTTCAAATTTTCCTCCATTCGAATGCGTTGCAATGCAACTGACAAAGTGTTGCATGCCGTGGCCAGAAACATTCTCTCTTCAAGACTAAACAGTCTGCTATCGATAGTGTATGCGGCGACAAACCCCAATAGCCGCGAACTATCGGAACCCAACGGTATTACGATTCCACTTCCGATTTCTCGCTGAATTAGATAGCGGCCGACAATAAAACGATTTTCGGCACTCAGATTCATAAGGCTAATGGTTGGTAATGATGTTTCATCGGATTCCAACTCTTTCAAATATCTCCGAAAATAATCATCTTGTTCGCCTACAGAAGACTTAAATCGCTGACCTACTTTTCTATCAGCCTCTGACAAACCGTACTGTCCCACGACTTCGTATTCCTCTTCCTGAGAATAGAAGTGAACGATTTCAACAGCTTCGACTTCGAGACACTCCGCAATTCCTTGGCAAAAAAGTTCTGCAAGCCTGAAACTGTCGCTTTCCGAAACACTGTGTTGGGCAAGTTTTAACAGGGTTTCTCCTCGATTGGACTGGAGTCTTAACTTTTGACGGGTCCGATGACGTTCCAGAGCATACCCAACAGTTCGCCCTAAAATATCATCGAAAAGTTGATCTTTAATCAAATAGTCTTGAACGCCTGCCGTAATACTTCTAAGGGCCAATTGATCCTGCTTCATCGAAGACAGCACAATGAAGGGAGTACATTCGACATAACTAGCTATCTGAGAAAGAGTTTCATAGGCATTACTGTCAATAAGATTCAAGTCTAACAGTACAAGATCATAATTGTTTGTCTTCAGTTGTCGAATTGCATCCGACAACTTTTTTTCACGGTCAATTCGTAATTCAAAATTACCCCCGAGGAACTCAGACTCCGATAGGAATCGGCTGATTATCTCAGAATGATCCAGATTGTCCTCGACTAAAAGCAACTCCAATCCCTTACGCTCCCTTCGACTTTGAACCGTGCCTTGCACCAGGAGAATGTACATTATTTGGGAGGTATCAATCCTTCGACTAAAGTCGTGTTCTAACTAGAGGATTGAATTCAAAATTTAAATTAAAATGCGTAATCTTTCTTTTTTTTGGAAATTGTATAAAAAAAGTGCTCCCCCTCCCTAAATCCGAACTCACCCAGCAATCTCCCTGGTGCAATTGCATTATTTTTTTCACAATAGCTAGCCCCAGACCCGCGCCCTCCGACTCCGTATCAAATCGACGAAACACTTCAAAGATTTGACCTTGATGCTCTTTAGGAATTCCAGGACCAAAATCTTTTAAAGTAATCACCAAACCTTCGGGGTTGGCTTGAGAGTCAATATGGAGTTCTGGAGGCCCTGGTTTAATAGCATACCGGGAAGCGTTTCCGATCAAATTTTCAAAAACCATTTTCAATTTTCTTTGATCGCCGAATATGGTCGGTAGATTATTCATGATTTTTACTTTTAATCCTGACTTTGACAACTGTAGCTCTTGTCCTGTCCGCGCTCGTTCGACCTACTTTGAGGGGTGAAATAAGTTATGTATTTGGGGTGGCGTAGGGCCACTTAAAA
>PCXB01000006.1 GCA_002787535.1 Deltaproteobacteria bacterium CG11_big_fil_rev_8_21_14_0_20_45_16 | reverse complement strand
CCTCATATGTAGATTCAGAAAAGATTGCGTAGTCAAAAGGCCTCATCGTTCGGTGGGCGTTTTGTAAGGGCCTTTAAGATTGTACAAGCCTTGCAATACAAACACCTATGAGAAGTTCTACTAGCAAACTTGGGCTCCTTGCTGTGATCCTCACAATTCTTCTCGCCCCATCGATCCGGGCAGGATCATCTTCTTCTAGTTCGACCCAAGATGGCTTCAGTGGCAGACTCGCTGGCCCTTTTGAAGATCCGGCGGGACAAGGCCGCGAACAGGGCTACTTTGTCACAACCGACTGGTCTTACAACTCATTCAATTCGAACGACGGGAAAAAAATTCAAATATTTCAATCCATCGACCCGAAGGCGAATATTGGGATCGAGACTCGACCCGAAACTATTTGGCTAAAGGGGCAGTTAGAATCCACCGAGACTTACGGGGGTGATCGCATTCAGTGGCTCCTATATCGTACCGATCCCTCACAACCTGATTTAATAGAGTTCCTAGAATCTCAATTCTTTCCGGCATCAGCCAGATGGAAAAGTCCCATGCCGATTAACCTGAAAACCTATTTTGTCGCCAACGATGAAACCTACCTAATAAAAGTCAAACTTCTCAAAGGCAATAGGATTGTCGATGAACACCTGATCCATGGCCGAATTGATACCGAAATCAGTTTTGATGCCCAAGTAGGAGACAATAATATGCGTTCCAACGAAGTCTCCCACGAGTTTGATTTGAATGGATTCTGTTCGGACCCAAATTCCTCAGTCAGAATTATTGTGCGCAAAGGAATTGAATCAAAGAAATTTGAGGCGGACTGTACAAATTCAAAGCACTTTTATGAAGTTATTCGTGTCGATGACATCGTCGAGCCGGGCCAAGACTTCAGTGTAAACTTAGATTATTCTGATCGAGCCGGAAACTCTACGCAGACTCTATTGCAGCTGTCTCGGAAAGAAAATGCCATCCAATGGTCAGAGCATATATTTGTGGGCCCGGAGCTGCCAAATAATCTCTTGCTCTATGGCGAATGTAGCGAAGTCAATGGCCCTGTGAGATTTCAAATCTACAATGATCAAAATGATTTTATTGAAAGTCATGAAACATCCTGCGTTCGAGGCTTCCTGCACTCATCACTCGGGGGTTGGTTCGCCTACGACTTGAACACCGAAAACTTTCCACCTGAAAACAGCTACGCGATCTATGCCTTTCATCGAGCCCCACTTGATAGCCCAGAAAATGCCGTAGCAATTTTCAAAACTTACGATGACTCTAATGGCAACCAGCGTCCTTCTTCCCTTCAAATCCTGACCCCTTCATATGGCGCATTAAGCGCCGGCAAACCTCATTTTAGCGGGACCTGCATGGCAGATACTATTTATACAATCACAAATACAACAACTCCCATTTCTAATTTATTGGTCTCCGTTGGAAGTAAGATAGCCTCTAATAAATTTCGATGCTCGCCAGATTCCATCTTTGACCTTGAAATTGATTTTGAAGCGCTTGAACAAAATCAGCCCTGGTCCATGAGTATCGAATCTACGGATCAATCTGTTGATCATTTAGCGCTCTATAAGACTTGCCCCCGTCCACTTACCGAAATTCAAGATTCCAATATTCCCGTGGATGAACTCTACCATCCTCGCGACGATGGAAATTTTTGCTTAATTCATAATGAATCCAGCCGCATCTCCGATGGTGAAAGATATTTTAATGTGAGCTATTTAAATAATGGCCAAATTAAAACAGCTCAACTACCTGATCCGGATATCATCAAAATCGGAGATACGTACTATCTTTTGGGGACAACTGCCGCGACGAAAACGGCTAATTTCATCATTCTTTCGTCGAAAGATCTTGTCAGTTGGAAGTTTCACTCCCTGGCTCTTGAAGGAGATATTCTACCCATCGAGGGTAATGAGAATTCAAACCGAATTGTTTTGAGGGATCGCAGCTTTTCTCTTTGTAGTCTTTGGGATCCAAAGTTTGTGACAGAAGGAAATGTCATCCATATGTATTTTACAGGTGTCTATGATCGGGCCAAGATAGTGATCCCAATAAATCACTCTGTCGCCACCAAGAAGCTTGGCGCACAAGCTTTGTTGTAAGCGCAAAGATCGATGAGTTCGTCAGTGGCAGGCCGTTTGCGGATCCTGATCAAGGATATAAACATGAACCGGCTTGGATCAGTTACGCTCAGAATGATGATGGTGGTTTTAGATTTGATGGTGGGAAGAGTCTTGGTCGATCTATTCCGACAACCCTATTCCCCGGACTAGGAAATGCCGATGAATGGGGCATTCGTTCTTGCTTTATGGGATGGGGTTGTGCGCCCGCTCTCATGCACGTCGGAGTTGGCAAAGATAAAGATGGACGCAATTGGATGACCTGGACTTGGCAAGTGCGACTTCCCGAAAATCATCCTGACTATCGCCGATTTGGAAAATGGAACGGCAATCACTCGGCGATCTATCCAATGGGAAGCTCCTACTATTTGACTTCTGCCTCAGCCAAGCCAACTGAATATCGTAATATCGCCTACAAGAGAAATCCTGATATTCAAATTACAGATAATTCCGGCCGAACTTTTGACGATGGCTGCGTGGGACATGACTATGGTGATTGGTGTGTAGCGGAAGGACCAGACCTCTATACGGCTCCAGAAAACGGAATGGCTTACGTCACGTTTTCGAGAAACTCTTGGTACGATGCCGCCTATGCCACTTACTATCGGTTCGCCGATAGTTTCGGAGAGCTCGGTTCGACAAATTTTCAAGAAAACCCAACACAACCGGAGTTCATTCTTACACAATCCAAGGATCGAAAAATCAGTCATACAAAGGATGCCGATGGTAACATGATTCCAGGAGGCAAGAATTTTGCTGGAGGGGCCATGTTCACCGGTCCGGGTGGTCGAACTTATCTTCTTATGCACACCAAGGGGGGCGAAGGTGGTTGGGCAAGACGAATCTACTTCAAAGAGCTGCATCTTTTACCGAATGGCGAGATTCAGCCCCTGATTGAGGGTGGGACTTTTGAAGACGATCAAATCTATCGGCCCGAGCAGGATCTCAATGTATTTTTGATTCCCCGCTAAGTTTCTCAGAAATTGACGAAGCGTGATCAAGTCCATAGACTCATAGACAGGGGAGAAATCTATGAAACTTCAATCTTTGCTATTGAGCGTGGCGGCCACACTATCCTTGACGGCTTGCATCGACACTCGCGATCCCATCCAAACTATTAAGAGCATGGCTTACGCCGCAAAAAAAAATAATCTTAAGGATTTTCAAGCAACCTTCCACAAGGACGTTCGAGAAACACTCGGAACGCAAGAAATCATGGAGGCGATTAAAACTGATATTGAATCACATGCACCGGTAAGCGTGGGTCCCGTGGTTCAGTATGAAGCTGAACAGGGCTATCAAGGATGGGGGTTTTGGGGAGATATTCTTCGCCGATCCCATACAAGTCTAAGAGACGACCATAACGTTTTGATACTCGGCGCCTCGATCCAATGCGCGGTCTATATGGATCGACTTCCCCATTCGGGAACTTGCCTTCCGTCTGATCCAAACTGCGGCAAAGATGGTTATCGTTATGTTGAGTCTCAAGACTGTCGCATTATCGCCTTAGCGATGCCCTAGCGTCTGGCACATCGTTCCAACGTGGAGCGCTTTAGAAAAACAATATATTTCTTCTGCGCCGCAATTTTGAATCACTTCTATCATAGAAGAATGAAAAGATTATTTGCAGCGGGCTTACTTCTAATTTCTAGCCTTTCAACAACTGGCACCATTGCACAGGACGATCCCAAGGATCATCTGGGTGATTTAGTCTGTTCGGCTTGGGTCTTAGCTCAAGGAACGGACGTTGAGACCTATCTGAACTCCGGCAAAGATATCGGCTTAATCATCAAAAGCTCTGAACTCAAGAATTTAAGCGTTTGGAAAAAATATACCGCTGAAGATTTCAAGGAGAACCCTAAATTTGATGGCAAAGTTGAGGTCCTCATCGATTTTATTAACTTGAACATGGACGATCTTCCTATCAACGTTCAAGTCTTCGGACCGGAAATGATGAACATTAGATTGTCTTACAGTACCAATAGCCTTCAACGCGAATCGAATTCTCTGATTTCGCTTTATTCGCCCGGCATCCTTGAACTGAGCGTCGACAGCCCCGATCTTCAGCGCGTGGGCGTCACTTGTCTATTTGGAGGAGCAAAAGAGAAAATGGACTAAGCTATTCGTCTAGCCCCCAAACAGACTCAGCCTTTCCGATTCAAAAGGAATGTAAGCTGAAAGTAGCTTTGGAACGAGTTGAGTTCCACGAACCTGACATTTCTGACGCAAACTTTATAGCTTTCATCGACGTCCCCCTCTTCTGCAGTTATTATAATTCCCAGACAAATAACTCGCCAGCCCATGCTAAAAACATTTTCGGATTATAAGCTACGACGAATAAAGGAGACGGATAATCCTCAGATAACTCAGCTCATTGAGTCCGTAATGACTGAATTTGGGGCAATCGGCCCCGGATATTCAATTGAAGATAGTGAAGTAAAGGACATGTTCCAACACTATCAAGGGCACGATCGCGCCTACTTTGTCATCGATTTTCAGAATCAAGTCGTCGCCGGCGCTGGGGTTGCTCCTCTTATGGGCGGCGAACCTTCTACTTGTGAACTCAAAAAAATGTATATGTTTTCACAGCATCGAGGAAAAGGACTTGGCAAACTTTTGCTAAAATCTTGCATTGAGTTCGCTGCGTCCGCCGCCTACCGGGAATGTTATTTGGAAACTCTAGCATCGATGGAAGCGGCCAATAAGCTGTATCAAGTCAAAGGCTTTAAGCCTCTCGAAAAGCCTTTAGGAAAAACTGGCCATACGGGATGTAATCGTTGGTATGTTCTACGGCTGAACTGAATCTACTCCAATTTGTTACATTAAATTGGGACGCTTAACCCTCAAAAATTGACCATAACAGGGTCGACAGCTCTCGATCGCTCGCCTAATGAACTAAAGCTAACTCATGAACTCAAAATCTTCCCTTCATAAAACGGGCGTCCTCTTCGCGCTTGTAACAGTTGTTCTTTGGGGAATATTGCCATTTTTTTTGCTCGAAGCCCTCAAAAGTCTTGATGGCCTGAGCATCGTTTGGTTCCGAAATCTTTTTTCGACGGCATTTCTTTTGGTAGGCTTTTTAATTTTTCAGCCTCGAAGTCTACTGACACTAAAAAATCCGAAGCCAAGTCTAATTATCGCAGGCTTTCTCATAGCGACGAACTATGTGGGATTTATAAAAGGCCTGGACTATACGAGTGCAAATAACGCACAAGTCCTCATTCAACTGGCTCCTCTATTGTTTGCGGTCTTTGGAGTCTATTTTTTCAAGGAAAGTCTCAATCGATATCAGATCCTGGGACTGTTAGTTGCTAATTGTGGTTTTCTTGTTTTTTACCGCGACCAACTTCTTCATCTTTTTGGCAGCCATGCACGCTATAACATCGGAAATCTTTATATTCTATTGGCAGCCATCACTTGGGCTCTTTATGCTGCACTTAATAAAATTAATTTTAAACAAATTTCCCCTCAGGTGATTAATTTGTTCCAGTATGCCATGTCCGTAATTATCTTTGCTCCATTTGTGGATTACGATCGAATCTTAAATCTAGGATGGCAGGAATTTGCGGTACTTTGTTTTTGTGGCTTGAATACGACTCTCGCCTACGGTTGTTTGGGCGAAGCCATCACGAGAATTCCAGCGGCCAAAGTATCCATTATGATCACACTTAATCCACTCATTACGATTTTCATGGGAAGTTTGGCTTTCTTTCTTCCAATCCCAGGCGTCCCAGCACAGCTAATGAATTGGCCTAGTTATCTTGGCGCCTTGCTTGTCATTGGCGGAGCGGTTCTTGTCGTCAGCCAAAAACGGAATTCAAAAGTAATTAAATCTCTCGCAGAACCGCATTGAGAGAAACTTTTCGATCCGTCTTTTCGTCTCGGGTACCGATGATCAAAGCTGATGGAATCGCGTAATCTCCAGAAGGAAATTCTTTAATACTGTTTCCTGGAATGACCACAGAATACTTGGGCACTCTGCCTCGATACACCACCTCATCTTCTTTGGTGACATCAATGACTCGCGTTGTGCCCGTGATCGTTACGCCAGCACCCAAGACAGCGCCCTCCTCTATCAGTGCTCCCTCTACAAGAATGCAGCGGCTTCCAATGAAGGCATGATCTTCGACAATTACGGGACCGGCTTGTAAAGGCTCGAGTACACCGCCAATACCAACTCCACCTGACAAATGCACATTCTTCCCAATCTGAGCGCAACTTCCGACAGTAACCCAGGTGTCAACCATAGTTCCCGAGTCTACAAATGCACCGATATTGATATAACTTGGCATACAAATGACTCCCTGATTTACGAAGGCACCTTTGCGAACCACGGCATGGGGAACAACTCGTACGCCTTCTTCACCACTCCAATTTTTTAAAGGTATTTTATCAAAAAAGCTGAGGACTCCGGCTTCCATCTTCTGCATGGGCATAATTTGAAAATATAAAAGAATTGCTTCTTTAATCCACGAATGTGTTTTCCAGATTCCAGATTCTTTTGATGCGACGCGAATTTCTCCTCGATCCAATAGGTCAATACACGCCAGTATCGCTTCCTTGGATGATTCCTCAGAAATAGAAGTTTTCTTTTCATAAATATCATGAATTTTAGTTCTGAGATCAGCATATTTAGGCATTATCTTTTTAACTCCTCAATTTTATCAAAAGCTCGCATTAAAGTTCTTAAATGAAGATCACAAATTTTATCCAAAGAAAGACCCCTCTCAATCTCGTAAGTAATTGTAGGAATGGATCGCTCCAATCCTGCGTAAGTGCCCAGGCATCCGGGCGTTGGATACCCTATACTTTCTTCGATCGGATAATTGCAAATCTCTCGCATAGCTTCGGCCACTTGAAGGCAATCGCCATTTGCATTGAGCATAAAATTTTGGAATGAATGGAGGCTAAAAATAAATCTCGGTCGATTTCTATCAATCCAACTCACCAAAGCTTTTGACTCAGGTTCAGAATTAGCAGCCGGTCCAGGCGGATACTTCGGATTGAACGCTTCTTTGTTCCAATCTTTAGTAGGAAGGTTTCGATTTAAGTCTACGGAATTACCATTGAGCCTATTGACGCTCATTAAACCTTCAAGATTAAATTCAGGAATCAATACACAAGGAAACGAATAGACATAAGTCTTTTGAAATTCAGAAAGCAATCGATAAGCTAAAATAACACCTTCTGGTTCATTTCCGTGAACCCCGCTCAAAATCAAAACCGGCGAGCCTAAACTTGAATCGCCAAAACTATGGCTCAAAACCGGAAGCCCATTTACGGAATGACAAAACAACTCGGCCTTTAACATGAAGCCTATTTAGAACTCTTTGGATTCTGGAACAAGCTTAAGATCCAAGTTTAAGACGCTCTGCCAAAACATTGATTTCTTTGGTTTGCGTCGCCGCCCCGCCCTTCGAACTTGGGTACAATTAGGAGTATGGAAAAGGCCAGTATCATCGGGCTCCCCTTGGCTCTCACCAGCATCGTCGGATGTTTGATGTTGGAAGGTGGTCATCTAAGTTCACTTGTTGGAGGCCCTGCGGCACTCATCGTACTTGGCGGAGCCTTTGGGGCTACTCTTGTAAATATTCCTTTTGAAGAATCAATGCGTGCTCTCAAAGAAGCCAAAAAAGTTTTTCTCGGATCTCATATGGATTTCGAAGGCTTGATTGAACAGATCGTTAGACTTGCCGGAATTGCACGAAAAGATGGGCTATTAGCGCTGGAAAAGGAAAGAGAAAATATCACTGACCCGCTTCTCAAAGAAGCTATGAAATTTGCGGTGGACGGTTTAGATCCAAATCTAGTCGCGCAAATTCTTGATGCGAGAGTAAGTCATAAGATTCATTTGAATGCAAATTGCGCCAAATTTTGGAAACAAATGGGTGCTTACGCCCCTACCGTCGCTATTGTCGGCGCGGTACTTGGACTCATTCACGTAATGGAAAACCTCGATAACCCGGATATGATCGGCCCCGGTATCGCTGTAGCATTTATCGCGACCGTCTATGGTGTGACAGTGTCGAATGTTATCTTTCTTCCAATGGGGGGAAAGCTCGATATTATCTACGAACACGAAACCATCTACTTCGATATGATCATGCTCGGCGTTCGAGATATCCAGATGGGGACTTCTCCCTCAATCATTTCTTCTCGACTTATGGCCCTTTTGGACCAAGAGGCCAAAGAAGAGGACGCTCCGGCCTAAGTCCTGGCCAGTCCCCCTCTCGACATTCTGCCGCTTGTTAGGTAGATGCATTCTGAATGTTCCATTTTTTCCAAACTCAAATGAGGAGAGTACCCAAGCGACTCAATTTTTTTCAACTTATAGGGATTGTCGTACTCGTCGTGCCCCTAATAATTCTTAGCCTCCCGTTGATTCTCTATGGTTTTCTCAAAGCTAAAAAACAGCTGCGTGAATTGGAAAAACAGATGTTTTCTACCAAAACACGCCGTGTACGCGTCGAAACCGATGTTATTGATATTGAGCCTACAAAAGCCGTACACTATATAAGTGAAAAAGAAGCCAAGAAAGAAAGCCGGCCTTAGGCGCAAGAAGAAAAGGAAGATCAAAAAAATCAAGCGCCCAGAACCGAGCCATCGACTCGAAAGTTTTGATTTTCAAGTTGGAAGAATTCTTGCAAAAAAATATCGAGTCGAGTCTCTGATTGGCAAAGGCTGGGAGGGCGAAGTTTACCGGATGATTGAACTTCAGTCAGGAGCGGAACGAGCGGGAAAGTTCTTTTATCCTCATCGAAATCCTAACAACAAAGCTCTAAAGATCGCCTCCCGGAAACTTCATAAATTACGAAACTGCCCCATCTTAATGAAATACCACACGCAGGAGATGATTTGGCATCACGGATTTCGCGTTCCATTTTTAGTATCCGAATTTGTAGAAGGTGAATTGCTGAGTCACTTTTTAAAGCGCCAACCCGGGCGCCGCCTCCACTACTTTCAAGCCCTGAGTTTTCTTTATGTTCTCGCGAAGGGCCTTGAGAGCATTCACAAGATGAACGAATACCATGGAGACCTTCACTCAGACAATATTATGATCAAAGCCCATGGCTTAGGTTTCGAAATCAAATTGATTGATATGCATTGGTGGGGCTCAGCAAAGCCAGAAAATATTAATGGCGATGTCTATGATCTTATCAAACTTTTTCACGAACTCTTAGGAGGAGCACGTTACTACTCTAAACAGCCTATTGAAATTCGATCCATGCTTTGTAATCTGAGACGCCATGCGATCATCCGAAAATATCGGTCAGCGGGTAAATTGAGAGACTATATTGAATCTATCGAATGGCATTAACCGAGGTTTAGCCTAAAGAAAAAATAGAACGTTTCTTTGTCTCATACTCAATGGTTTGGACGCCCTCTTCACCAACTTTGATCGCGCGATCCCAATTATCTCGAAAGGCTGGGGGTAATGTGTCTGGCAAACAACTTTTCAGTCGCTTCAAAACTTCTGCATACTTAATAATCAACTCAGAAGCCGTGAAGGATGTCTGCTCCGCCGACTCAATAGCCGACACAAAAAGCTCAAACGAATGATTTTTAGACCACTCCTTAAGGTCGGTCATGAAACTCGCTAATTCACTTGTATTTGTAACCTGCATAGAGCCCTATCCTTCGCGCTCAGATAAGCTCGGTCTCTTATCCTACGCAACCTTCTAATTTCAAATCCAAAAGCCGGTTTGCTTCAATCGCAAATTCCATCGGCAACTGCTTCAACACTTCATCACAATAGCCATTAATGATCAATTTGATCGCATCTTCTTCTTTGATCCCTCGAGACCTTAGATAGAAAAGTTGATCTTCGGACACCTTAGAAGCCGTCGCTTCATGCTCCACCATACCCGTCGGATTATGCGATCGAATAATGGGGAAGGTATTTGCCACACATTCTGATCCAATTAAAAGCGAATCACACTGAGTGAAATTACGAGCATAGTCAGCCCCGGCCTTTATGTATACTAGACCACGGTATGAGTTGACGCCTTGTCCCAAGGAAATACCCTTGGAAATGATCCGGCTTTTTGAGTTTTTACCGATATGAATCATTTTGCTGCCTGTATCGGCCTGCATCTTATGATTCGTAATAGCGACCGAATAAAACTCCCCGATCGAATCCTCCCCTTCGAGGATACAGCTAGGATACTTCCAGGTAATCGCCGAGCCTGTTTCGACTTGGGTCCAGGAAATTTTCGATCCGCGCCCTCGGCAAGCGCCTCTTTTCGTTACAAAATTGTAAATTCCGCCCTTTCCGTTTTCATCGCCCGAATACCAATTTTGAACCGTCGTATATTTTATTTTAGCTCGATCCAGGGCTACAAGTTCAACGACCGCCGCATGAAGTTGATTCTCATCCCGCATCGGTGCCGTACAACCCTCCATATAACTGACTTCCGAATTTGCATCGGCAATGATTAGCGTTCTTTCGAACTGACCTGTATTTTGTGCATTGATTCGAAAGTAAGTCGAAAGGTCCAGAGGGCATTTGACCCCTTCCGGGATATAAACAAAAGAGCCATCACTAAAAACAGCCGCATTTAAACAAGCATAGTAATTGTCGGTATACGGAACAACGCTTCCCAAATACTTTTGAACCAGCTCCGGATGGTCCCGCATGGCCTCGGAAATCGAACAAAAAATAATCCCCAATTTCGATAGACTCTCTCGATGGGTCGTAACAACTGACACGCTATCGAATACAGCATCCACGGCCACACCCGCCAAACGTTTCTGCTCAATGAGCGGAATGCCTAGTTTATCGTAGGTTTCAAGGAGCTTGGGATCAACTTCATCAAGACTCGTCAAACCCGCTTTCTTTTTCGGCGCTGAATAATAAACCAGAGCTTGCAAATCAATTTTGGGATATTTCAATCGAGCCCATTCTGGTTCCTTCAGTTTTACAAAATGGGCGTAGGCTTTGAGTCGCCACTCAAGCATCCACTCAGGCTCATTCTTCTTGGCCGATATCAGCCGAACCGTGTCTTCCGACAATCCGGCGGCAATCTGATCCGATTCAATATCGGTAACAAATCCATATCTAGAATAATCGGACTTAAAATTATTTTCAGGGCCTACCATAATCCCAACACTTCCTTGCATTCTTCCGAGGCCATTTCGGTTGGATTCCATTGTGGCTCCCAAACTAAATCTACTTGCGCTTCCGAAATCCCCTGCTTCTCAAGAAGTCTCTCTTTAACTAGATGAGTAAGATAATCCGCTGCCGGACACCCTGGACTCGTCAAAGTCATTTTAATCAACGCCTTACCTGCCTCATCAAGATCCGCATCATAAATCAAGCCGAGGTCAACCAGGCTCATATGAAGCTCAGGATCTTGAACAGGCTTTAACCAATCCAGCAATTCAGCTTTTACAGATTGGCTCATATTTTACTCCCTTTCTCCAAAGCTTCCTTCAAGGTCGTCCAAGGGAGAAGCGCACACTTAATTCTTACCGGAAACTTCTTCACTCCCATTAGGGCCTGAAGATCCCCTTCAATACTCTCTGACGGAAGTTTATCTTGCATGGCATCTCGAAAAGTCTGCACGCGCTCCATAGCTTCGCCTACCGACATAGCTTCAATTTCTTCCGCCATTATGCTCGCGCTAGCCATGCAAATGGAACAGCCCTCCCCTTCAAAAGCCTGTTTCTCAATTTTTCTCGTTTCGGGGTTGACCTTCAATTGAACGCAAACACGATCTCCACAAACAGGGTTATAGGCTTCTGCATGATGACTACAATTCTCTAGATTTCCAAAGTGCCTAGGATCCCGACGATGATCCATAATAATATCGCGATAAAGATCACTAAGATCGAGCTCTGTATGTTGACGTTCAGAGTTCATTGCATTTCTACCTATCAAAAAACTTTCTGGCTTCGTGCAAAGCTTCAACAAACTGATCCACCTCGGTGAATCGATTATAAAAACACAAACTGGCACGTAAACTAGAGGCCCATTTCATCTTTCGATGTAAAGGCTGCGCACAATGCTGCCCCCCGCGGACACAAATCCGCTTAGAATCCAAGAAAGTCCCGAGGTCATGGGCATGGATACCTTTAATCATAAAACTAAAAATTGGCCCCCTCGAATTCAAATCCTGGGGTCCCAAAATTCTTATTCCTTCTACTCTCCTGAGAGCTTCCAAAGCATAAGCCGCCAAGGAAGCTTCGTACTGAGCTAGTCCTTCGAAATCCGAAGCGCCTAAAAAATCTAATGCTGCCGCCAATCCAATGACTCCGGCAATATGAGGTGTTCCTGCTTCAAACTTATACGGAATCTCATTCCAATCACTATCCTCGTCGCCAACCCTCGAGATCATTTCGCCCCCAAAACGAAAGGGCCTCATGACTTCCAAAATCTCCGCTCGCGCCCAGAGAACACCTAATCCCGTCGGACCACCAAGTTTATGAGAGGAAAAAGCCAAGAAATCAAATTTATCAAGATCCAAAACATTAGGATTTCGATGAACGATTAACTGCGCCATATCTATAAGAACTTTGGCACCCCAATCCCTTGCGAGCTTGGCATAATGCTCAATTTCAACAATTTCTCCGGTCACATTGCTCATCCCTGTTAGGGCTACAAGTTTTGTCCGCAAACTTAATTTGGCTCGAAAATCTTCCTCAGACAATCTTCCATTTGAATCCAATTCAGCGATAACTAACTTCGCGCCTTTTCGCAATGCCAGCTGCTGCCAAGGAACAAAATTCGCATGATGCTCGAGACGACTCACCAAAATCTCATCGCCACTCTGAATATTCGATTCGCCCCAACCACAGGCAACAAGATTGATGGCATCCGTGGTCCCGGATGTAAAAATGATTTCGCGCTTATCTTTCGTTCCTAGAAAATCCGCCACTTTTACACGAGTCGTCTCATAAGCTTCGGTGGCTTCATGAGCGAGTCGATGATCGCTTCGATGAACATTGGCATAGTGCTTTCGATAAAAGTTAGCCTCCGCATCAATCACGATGCCTGGCTTTTGAAGGCTCGCGGCATTGTCAAAATAAACAAGCGAACGATTCGACAAGAGAGGGAAGGTCTCACGTACCGATTCGACATCAAAACATTGAATAGCTTGTGGAACTACTTCCATATTGACAGCTCCTCTGTGGTCGAAATTTCTAATTTATCTATCCAATACGTTCGTTCGGCCGACGAGTTTAAACCTTCCAATGCGGGTAGTAAAAAGGCCTCAAGTAGCAACCGCTTGGCGGCCTCCTCAGAAAATCCACGGCTACGCAAGTAAAACAATTGGTTCTCATCCAAACTACTCACGGAAGCCCCATGAGAAACTTTCACATCATCAATGGCGATTTCAAGTTTGGGCATCACCTCCACCGAGGATTGCGACGACAACAAAAGACTCTTGGACTTCTGATGTGCTTCAGTGCCGGGCGCTTTTGGAGAAATTTTCAAATTTGCATTAAAGACAATTTTTGCCTGATCAGACGCCAGACTATTTACTCGAACCGCCGTACTTGCTGCAGGTGCATCATGGTAATTATCAACCCAACAATCAAAATGTCGCCGCCCATCGATATGAATGGCAGCTTCAAAATCAATGATCGCACCGGAACCCGAATGAGTGCGATAAAGATTTTGGCCTTTTCGACCCCCTCGATGAATCGCACAGTATTTCATTCGAGCGTCCTTTTTCAAAATAATTAAGTATCGGGAATAGTGTTCAATGGTTTTGGGCCAATTCTGAAACTGAGTCCAATCAAGGCTCGCACCCTCTTCGAGAACAATCTGAGTCTCAGCGACAACAAGGCCATTTTCGACAGTCGAGCTTCCCGCCTGTAATTCTACCCAATTTAAAGTATCTCCAGCACCCACATGCACAATGCGACGCGAAAATAAACTGGATCCGCTCTCCGAAAAAAAATCCAAACTTCGCCTCCATGAAGGTTTGTTTTCTTGGGATCCAATGAAAGAAAAATTTTTGGCATGGGTCTCAGCCCATAGAGCCAAATAGTCGCCTTGCCAAAAATCCAAACCAGCAAAGCCCTCTGATACTTCTTGAGCCAGGTCAAAATTCCAAGCTTCCGAACTTACTGCTAATCTGTCCGTAATCACTTCAGGATATTCAAAAGCAATCTCCGGCTGTGGGGAGATTTTAGTCAAAGCCGCCTCAAGATTGGGTGGGCTCGTAAACCTAAAATTCTCATCTCGGAGATTCGGTATGGGCATAGAAGCTAATCGATCCAAAAGCGTGGAACTTTTAGATGCTCCCAAAACCTCAGATTTCAAATTGGACAAATTCAATTCGCCACTCCCATAGCTTTCTCAATCCATTCATAGCCTTTGGCCTCCAAGTCCTGGGCAAGATCTTCCTTGCCGCTTTGAACGATTTGACCATTTAGAAAGATATGAACAAAATCCGGCCGTATGTAATTAAGCAGTCTTTGATAATGCGTGATTAGAAGAATGCTTCGCCTTCCATCTCTAAGCCGATCAATACTTTGGGCGATCGTTCGTAAGGCATCAATATCAAGACCTGAATCAGTCTCATCCAAAATTGCGAGCTTAGGTTTGAACATCCTCAGCTGAAGAGTTTCGATCTTCTTTTTTTCTCCGCCGCTAAAGCCCTCATTAATGGATCGAGTCATAAATGAGCTTGGAATGCCCAAAATTTTAGCCTCTTCCTCAATAGACCTTCGCATTTCCTTGGCCGTAATTGGTTCGGGGCTAAGAGTTCGCGCGCTTGTTCTTAAAAAATTTGCCAAGCTCACACCGGGTATAGCAACTGGGTATTGAAAGCCTAAAAACATTCCTAATTTGGCACGCTCCTCAGGAGCTAGCTCCAGAACATTCTCGCCCTCAAACCGAATTTCACCGGAATCAACACGATAACGTGGATGACCCATCAAGGTAAAGGCGAGACTACTTTTCCCAGAGCCGTTTCGACCCATCAAGGCATGCACTTCACCCTCCTGAATGCACAGATTCACGCCTTTAAGAATTTGCTTGTCTTCAATACTTACAAAAAGATTTTTAATATCTAGTAATTTTTTACTCATAAACTTTTCTCTCTTGGTCTTTCTTGATTCTCCGCCCGTCGCTCTAATGGTCGTATATTAGACATCAACACGTGATCAATTTTGCTACGAACCAGAATTTCTGGGTGAAGCAAATCAGCCAAGCTTAAGCTTTCTAGAATTTTTTCAAGATGAAAGGTAATCATCGACCAAACAGGACGAATCGAACATTCTTGAAAATTTGCACAAACCTCTCTTTGCCCCGCAAATTGCTGACAAAAACTACTTCCATCACAAGTATGAACTTCAAGTGCTCCTAAAATCTCTTTGAGTTTCAGTTCCTCGGGCTCTTTGGAAAGTTCAAAGCCTCCTTGAGTACCACGAAGAGAACTCACCATCCCCGATTTGCGAAACAAATGCATAAATTTGCTCACATACTCCACGGAAATACCCTCGCGTTCCGCAATTTTAGAAGCCGAAAGAGGGCCATGACCAAAATGACGAGCGAGTTGAAGTGCGCATCGCAGTCCATACTCTTCATGAGAGCTAATATTCACGACCTATTTATAAGAGTCTAAAAGCTATAAATCAATACCGAATAGTACGGATTTATACTATTGAAATCACTACACTTTATTAAAATATAGGGCAGTCTTGTTAAGACGCGGCAGTGCTAAGCTTAGTCTTCAATTCAAAGTCAAGCACGCCGCTCTTTAGCCGAACCTCAAGATCTGAGCCCTCTGGTATCTCTCCTTTCAGAAGAGCGCGAGCTAATTTGGTTTCAAGCTCGCGCTGCAAGAATCTTCGCAAGGGACGAGCCCCGTATACAGGATCATAACCAGAGTCGGCAATAAACTCTTTAGCTTCCTTCGTCAGTTGAATCGCAATTTTCTTGTCCTTCAATCGCTTTTGAACAGACTTCATGAGCAAATCTACAATCTGAGTGATTTCGGATTTCGTAAGCGGTTTAAACAAAATGATATCATCCACTCGATTTAAAAATTCCGGCCGAAAATGCGAACGCAATTCTTTCATAACAGAATCCCTTGCCGATTCCTTAATCTCTCCCTTCGGCGTCAGACCTTCTAAGAGATGCGGCGAACCAATATTCGAAGTCATAATAATGACCGTATTTTTAAAATTAACCGTCCGACCCTGGGAATCCGTTACTCGCCCGTCATCCAAAATTTGTAATAGGACATTAAAAACGTCTTGATGCGCTTTTTCAATCTCATCAAACAAAATAACGGAATAAGGCTTTCGACGAACTGACTCCGTGAGCTGACCGCCTTCATCGTATCCAACATAACCGGGAGGGGCCCCAATCAATCGAGACACCGAATGCTTTTCCATATACTCACTCATATCAATACGAATGAGATTTTGCTCCGAATCAAACAAAGTCTCTGCCAAACTTTTTGCTAACTCCGTCTTCCCAACTCCTGTTGGCCCTAAAAATATAAAGGATCCGATAGGACGATTGGGATCCTTGATCCCAGCTCTAGCTCGCAATACGGCATCCGATACTAAGTCTACGGCTTCATTCTGACCAATCACACGCTCATGCAAAATCTCATGCAAACGGAGAAGCTTTTCTTTTTCGCCTTCCATCAACCTCGAGACGGGAATGCCTGTCCAGCGCGAGACGATTTGTGAAATCTCCTCCTCTGTTACCTCTTCACGAAGTAAGCGATGCGCATCCTTACGCTTAAGAACAGCGGCCTCTTCCGTCTGAAGCTGCTTTTCGAGCTCGGGAAGACGCCCATGCTTCAATTCTGCGGCCTTATTGAGATCGTAACTTCTCTCTGCCAGTTCAACTTGTTGGCGAGTTTTTTCGATTTCTTCTCGAATTTTTTGAAGCTTTGAAATCCCCTTCTTTTCGCTTTCCCACTGCGTCCGCATCGCCGTAGCTTTTTCTCGCAAATCAGCCAAATCGCGCTTCAAGCTCTCAAGACGATCCTTACTCGCCTGATCTTTTTCTTTTTTTAGAGCAGCCTCTTCGATTTCGAGTTGCATGATCTTACGAGTTGCCTCATCAAGTTCGGCCGGCATGGAATCAATCTCCGTTCGGATCATGGCACAAGCCTCGTCAACGAGATCGATGGCTTTATCCGGAAGAAAACGATCCGAAATATAACGATGAGACAAGGTTGCCGCAGCGACCAAGGCATTATCCTGAATACCTACCCCATGATGAACCTCAAAGCGCTCCTTTAGGCCTCGTAATATGGAGACACTATCCTCGACTGTCGGTTCTTCAACGATTACAGTTTGAAATCTCCTTTCGAGAGCCGGATCCTTCTCGATATTCTTGCGGTACTCATCCAAGGTCGTCGCGCCAATACAATGCAACTCTCCGCGGGCGAGCATGGGCTTGAGCATATTGCCGGCATCCATACTACCCTCAGCCTTGCCCGCGCCAACAATCGTATGCAACTCATCGATAAATAAAATAATCCGACCTTCCGCCTCCTTAACCTCTTTGAGGACGGCTTTTAATCGCGCTTCAAATTCACCTCGATACTTCGCGCCTGCAATCAAGGCGCCCATATCAAGAGAAAAAATAATTTTATCCTTTAAACCTTCGGGAACATCGCCTCGAACGATTCGCTGGGCCAAACCTTCCGCGATGGCGGTCTTACCTACACCAGGTTCACCGATCAAAACGGGATTATTTTTTGTCTTTCGAGATAGGATGCGAATTACTCTGCGGATTTCGGCGTCTCGACCAATAACTGGATCCAGCTTAGACTTCCTGGCTTCGGCCACTAAATCTCGTCCATATTTTGTCAGAACATCATAGGTCGCCTCAGGGTTCTCAGTCTGCACGCGTTGGTTTCCTCTCACTTCATTTAATGACTTTAAAAAACGATCTTTGGTCAGATTAAAATTCGAAAGGATCTTCGATAGATCTGAAGACTTGCCGGCCTCTTCGTCCAAGAGAGCAAGAAAAAAATGCTCTACCGAGATAAATTCATCCTTAAAAGTCTTTGCCCACTCCTCCGTTCGATCAAAGACTTTGGCCAGGCGCTTACTCAAATAGACTTTTCCAGATTCTAATCCGGAACCTGAAACTTTCGGACGACGATCAAGAGCCTCACTTAGAGATTTTAAAAAGGGCTCTTTCGGAATTTCCATCTTTTCAAAAAGTCTCGGAACAAGCCCATCTTCTTGGCCCGCTAAAGCAAAGAACAAATGTTCTACATCAGTTTCTTGATGCCCGAGGGAGCTTGCCAATTTCTGTGCTTCTTGAATAGCCAGCTGAGATTTTTGCGTCAAACGCTGGGGATCAATGGTCATATTAACTCCTAATATTTATAAAATGGGGCCCTATTTCCTTATGTCAAGATTGATAGAATTCTTCCGGCTTGGCTATAGGACAGGGGAAGTTTTCGAGCTAAAGCTTGTGAACATCAGGGCTTTCTCGATAAACTAAAAGTCTATGAGAAGCCTTCGTTTGTTGAATTTCTGCGCCGCCTCAATTTTGTTCCTAAACTTTGGCGGAGAAACCTTGGCACTAGTTGATGAAACATCAGAGGTTGACTCGGCAAAGGAAGTTTCGCCAAAACCAAAAAGACAAAAGAAAGAACGCCCTTACGAACAAGATGAGGGCAGTTTATTTTTGTATGCGGCCCCCAGATTTTTTGAGAATAAAAAATTTGGTACATCGAACAATTTTGGAAGGTTCGGAATTCCAGAGATTGGCGCCAAGGTAGGATTCTTTAGAACCCCTTTCCATTTGGAACCTGTTATTGGTTTTTCATTTCAGCTAAATTCTTCCGATATCGTCGGAAATGTCGAAGCAAATTATCAGCTATATCAAGTGATGGCAGGCGTTCGACAGTACGCTTGGAATAGCCATCTTTTGCCAATTGTCCCCTATCTTGAAATTTTACCTACTTACAGCATTGTTCTTTTTTCACGAAAAACCATCGGGTCAGCGGCGAAAATAAATAATAATGGTGGTGAACTGGGGGCCTGGCTTGGGGGAGGATTTACCCTTTCCTTTGCAGCCCTCAATCCCAGTCTTCGAAATGAACTCGAAAGCATCTGGAATCTAAAGGACTACGGGGTAAATATTCAGGCACACTACTATCCCGGAGGCCTTTTGCGTTCGGGCTCCTTTGGGAGCTTGTCGACCATTAGATCCTGGAATCTAGGCGGTGGATTTTTTATCAACTGGTAGCGATCGCCTCACTATTAAAAGGCAAAACTCACCGTCATAAAACTCAAACCCGAACCCGCAAGATTGGCGTAAATATCAGTTTCATCTCTGGTTCCCCCCTGATAGGGATCAACCGCTTCCTTCACCGCTCCTGCGGTATTGACAACTAGGAAACAAGCGACATTCGTCGCCCACTTGGACCGCGTAAGAGCGTAACCAACAGCTGAGCAACCAGTTTGCGCCGTCGCTGCAACGCTAAAGTGAACAGCCTTATCGTCGGGTACGGCTTTAGCTTGCGCCGACTGTAGATGGAAAACAAAAATCCCAACGCTGAAAACTATAATTGAAACTCGAAACAATCTCTGAATCATAAATTACTCCCTGGCTCGTAGCGGCCCCCTAAGAGCAAGGCCCATGCCAGCACAAGCATTGAAAATCATTGCTGTTTTTTAATTCCTGTCGCTCCATGAATGTCCCATTGCCCCATTCATGCCTCGTAAATTATCCAGACTCAAAGCCGCAAAAATTTCAGGCTTATGACAAAAATTGGCTTTAAACCTTAATTAAGCGCGCTTTTTTTCGGCACAAAGCTTGCGAGTAATTACTATCGGACTTGGAGAGGCGTGAGAGTTGCGAGAATTGTGGAGGAAAATATGTCTAGGTTGTTTATTGGTTCATCGACTCAAAAATTTGCAGCCACCAGAGGAAACAAAATTATCAGTCTTTCGTTGGCGGCCATTGCCCTAGCACTTCAGGCTTGCTCTTCGACACCGACGGAGCCGAAAGGCACCGATGGGGACAATAATACAACGACCACAACATATTCAACTGGGATGAAACTCTTTGGTCCCATTTTGGGGGAGAACAATGTCAACGAAGCTACGAAGGACGTACAGGCTCGAGCGAGTTGGCAGGACTTTGGCATCTACGTAAAAGCTGGCTCAAAATTTACAATTAACTCGACAGGACAGTGGACCGGCGGGGAATTCGACATTGGATCTTCGACAGCTAATTCGACGATCCTTTATTGCGACGCCGGAGGCTGCGAAGGTGAGGGCGCCTATGCAACGTCGCAAACTGAATATCATTTTCAGCCTTTTGATGTTCTAGACTTCAACATGAATTATCCTACTAATAAACCTCAGGTCTTCCAAGCTCAACGCATTATTTTTGATCCGGCCAACGTCTTTTCGTATGTCGACGCACCGGTCTTTACAAAAGAGCTTGGTTACTATGATGGCCGCCTAGATGGGCAAAGCATTTGCTTCGGTTCCGACAATAGGCTAATTGGCTCCGAAACTCCCAATATTCAGGATGGCTTTTGGGCATCTCAACGTAGGGCCTACGAAAGCCAGAAAGCCACTTATATCTATCGTTATGGGACAGAGGACAACCTCACCTATATTACCTTTCTCGACAGCATGATTGCCATGTACGCGACAGCGACGTGTTCAAACCCCGTCACCAAAGACCAGGTTATGGATATTGTTCAAACTGCATTTGATGGAACTCCCAGGTATACTTTTGATGTCATTAACTTTACCGTATTTGAACCTGTCTATAGAGTGACGGTTCCTGCTGGAAATTATAAAAAACCCTGTCTCGGTTTGGGAGATACCGTTACTCAGTATTACTATGGAAAACCGAGATATCTCAAACAATACGAATGCGCCCCAACGGAGAGAAGTGCTCTCATCATGAAAATTGTCGCGGATGGCGAATCCGAAGCTGAAGTAGCTCCAATCATTGCAAAGCGAAATTATGTGACGACGGCATTCGAAGCCCCTAAGACTGGCAGAATTTATTTTCGAAACAACGACTCCGATGCGGGCATAGGAAACAACGATGGAAGTCTTTCTGTCACTCTCACAATCGCTCCGTAGAATCGATCCCCACAGATATTCCCAGGTGAGGGTATTTGAGATAAAGAGATCACGACGTTATGATCTGGGCCAGCGCATTAGTCAGCTTTCTTCTCACCGGTAGTTCCGATGCCGCTTGTGATCCTTCTATACTAAGAGCGTTGGCTATTGCCGAGATTTACGGACAAAGAGCCCCACAGCAACAAGAATTTCCCCGAGATACGGGATTTGTCAGCAGTTTAGGTCAGCTGTTTTTTCGTAAACTCGACCGCGTCATTGAGTTGAAGCGAACACTTGGCACCACTTCCGCTAAAAACTCAAAAATTGATTCTGAATTGCGAGCTGAAGCCTCAAGAATGCTTCAAAGCCTTGAGCTTATTCATTTCTCGGACCCCAAGCTTGCTTTCGTCTTGGCGGTCCAACTTCTTCAGACAAGCCTCCAGTGGGAAGATTCTTATCCTATTAATCCCTCCGGAATAGCGGCGACGACAATCTATAGAATCGGTTCCCAGCGCCAACTGGAAAACAATCTCTTCGATGAATTTGTTCAAATCCTCATCGGGATGGAACGGAGGGATTTTCTCTATGAAAGTCCACGACTTCAAATTTATTGGGCCATCCATTTCGACGAACTCAAGGATAAGGACTTATGGAAGTCCATCTTTATGGAGGCCAGCCGCCACGCACTCCAGCAAGCGGAGAGGCTGCCCCGCCTTCGCGAAGCCTACTTACTCGAAGCCGAACACTATCACCGTCTTGCGGCTAAAATCGAAAGTAGTTCCCGGTCTTCACCGCGCGCCAAGCCAAAAAGAAAGTAAAAACGCTAAACCCCACCGTCAAGCCCATGCATCGAACAATTGAGATGTCCGACACCCCCAATATACTCCATCGTATCCCATTGATCATATAAACCATGGGATTGAATTGAGCCACGCTTTGCCAAAATGGATGAAGAACGTTTAGCGAATAGAAGACTCCACCCAAATATATCAAAGGCAAAACAATAAACTGCGAAATGGCATTGATCTGGTCAAAGCTTGCTGCTCGAAACCCTGCGATCGTGCCTAGGCTTGCAAAAATAACACAGCCGAGGCTTAGAAATATTACAAATGCTAGCGGGTGAGACAATCCCAACAAATGACCAGTTCTGAAAAACAAAAAAAACTGGCCCATGAACAATACGAGCATGGCACAAGCCAGACCTCTTATCCATCCCGCCGTCGCATAGGCCATCGCAATCCAAGCCGGTCCGAGAGGAATCATTTTGAGATCTTGCAAATCATTGTGAAACTTAGAAATGATTATGGAGCTAGATGAATTTTGCATAGAATTATTTAAAGCCGACATGGCGATCAACCCAGGAATCAAAAATTCTAAATACGAAAATCCGTTCTGCGCGGGAAGAAGCGCCGATAAGCTCACTCCAAAAACAACAATATACAAACTCGAATTGATGAGAGGGCTAATCAGTGTCTGACTCCAGACAACCAAAAATCTCAAAACTTCCTTCTCCGTAAGTGTAAGAAAACTAACGAAGCTGCTTTTTAACTGAGTCTGCACGATCTTTCTCCACTATCTTTAAAAATGCATGCTCCAGCGGCCCCTCTTTCATCTGAATATCGACGACATCCTCAATTTTGAGCGAAAGATTCTCTAGCAAATCTCTAAGGTTGCATCGCCCTGACATGCTTAATTCGATTGAGGAACCTTCTTTACGCAGACTTACCACACCGGGAGGTTTAGCTTCCATTAAACTTATATCCCAAGCGAATCCACTCCTTAGCAAGATGCTAATTTGGCGCTCCGTCATCATCAACAAAAGCTCTTGAGTCGCATCCACGCTGATCAAACGCCCCTCGTTCATAATGGCGATACGATTGCAAAGCCTCTGTGCCTCTTCGAGATAGTGAGTCGTCAGCAATATCGTCATGCCTTCTTTGTTCAATTTTTTCATGAATTCCCAAAGACTCGCCCGTAATTCGATGTCCACGCCCGCAGAAGGCTCATCCAATAAAAGTACTTTGGGAGAATGTACCAAAGCTTTTGCAATCCCCAATCTTCGCTTCATTCCCCCGCTCAACTGACCCACCTTCTTATTTTTTTCCTTTACCAGCTGTAAGTTTTCGAGAAGATAGTTAATCCTTTCCTGGTTGCGCCACAATCCATGATAACCAGACTGAAATTTTAACACTTGGTTCACCGTGAAGAATCCATGATGAACAGGCTCTTGCGGTACTAAACCAATTAAAGCCTTGGCGGATTTCGTTGCCGTTTCAGAATCAAAAACTTCGATTGAGCCCCTCTCAACATTTAAGAGTCCGGCAATACTTGAGATCACACTGGTTTTTCCTGCACCATTAGGCCCCAGAAGAGCAAAAAATTCTCCTTGCTCAATCGCAAGGCTTAAGGAGTCCACCGCAAGTTTTTCGTCGGCTCCCGGATTATAAACGACGCTTAGATTTTCAATGCGAAGTGCCGTGGATTTATTGGAATTCATGCCAATTTTCGAGCCACCTTTTTTGTAAGATATTCCGTTACCCAGCTAGCAAGATTCTTAGATGTCAGGTCTTCATAATTCCTGAAACCAGTTGGAGATGTCACATTGATTTCGGTCAATTTTCCATTGATAAAATCAGCCCCAACAAAGTCCAAACCCAAATTAGCCAACCACGGCTCAAGTCGACGAACGAGCTCTTTTTCCTGAGCATCCATTTCTCTAATGAAAGCCTGACCACCTCGAATAAGGTTTGAGATAAATTGCCCCGATCTAGGAAGCCTAACGAAATCGCCAAGATACTTTCCGCCTAAAAACAAGACGCGTCGATCCCCTCTCGTAAACACCGCATCCTCAAACGGCTGCAACATCCAACGCTCCCCTGTCTGAAAGTATTTGTCTGCCTCGTCAACAAAACCCTGAGCATCCAATAGTTGAATATCCCGACCGCCATGCCCCAACCAAGGTTTCATAATGATGTTTGCAGAATGTAAACTTCGGACGAATCGGCGAGCCACAGAGGCATCATCAGTAATACAAGTTGAGATGATATCATTGGGACTTAGAATTCCTTGCGATACAGCTGTCAGCGGCAACATCTTTTCATGATGTTGTAGGAGCAAACTCGGCGAATTCGAAATCTCAAGCCGACCTTCATAGGAGGATAACAACCAACACAATCTCTGATAGCTCACATCAAATGGTGGATCCTTGCGAATGAGAACAAGCTCATAGCCGCTTAACTCTCGAAATTTCGCTGCTTCCAGCTTTGGCCCCACTTCATGACCACCAGGCTCTTCAATACAATTGGACTCAACAACAAGTCGGTCACCAAGCCAGCTCAATTGCTTTGGCTCAGCCCAATCCACAATATGATTTTCTGCAATGAATTGCCTCATCAAATACAGACTTGTATCTGTGGCTAACTTTAAATTCGTAATTGGATCCGCTAGAATTAAAATTCTCATGACTCCCTCAAAGTCTGCAAAAAATCTGCCTCTATCATGAGCTCCGCGGGAGTTTTCCTCAAGCGAATTAGCTCCTCGAGAGGCCCCAAAAGTTTCTCTTCCCCAAGACCTCGTCGTACCAAACCCTTCTCAGCCATCTCAAAATATTTCTTTATTTGTTCATACAATCGATCGCTATGCATTCCTGTGCGCCCGGCAACCTCCAGCTTCTCAAAATAGCTTTTTCCGTTTATCGATTTGAATTCTTGAATGATCGCACCTCGATTTTCCTCGTCATAGAGAAGTCCAACGGCCATAGCTACGGCTGCATATCGGCGCTCCGGAGTCTGTTGATCGAAACATCGAAGCTCTACACAACAAGGTTTCAAGCGAGATTCGGTAAAAATCTGTCTCATCGCGGACAAAGCATTTAATTCGCACAAGGACTCGGGAAGATTCTTCAGGGCTCGTCCTTGGCCCGCCTCCACGGTCCCATCCTCCATAAAAACATACATGAGAGCTGTAGATTCGACGAAGTCGACATAATGCCTGAAACCAAAATCCGAAAAAACAAAGTTTGGGACGCCCGAACGCGTTGAATCAGTATCTGCCCAAATCCTGGACCTCTCGGAAAAGTTACCTGTCTTAGCACCAAACTCATACGGCGAGTTTGCAAGCCATCCAACAATCTCGGGGACAATCGCAAATGAAGCCTTCAATAAATCGCAAGCGCTACGTTCATCATTGAAATCAAGATTTAAATGAAAGCCCGTCGTTAACCTCATCATCTCCAGGCCCCGTTTTCCGACTTTTGGAAAATAATCGGTCATGATTTGATACCGTGGGCTTGGGATCATTTTGATAGCCTCAACTTTTTCAAATGGATTGACCGCCATCCAGAGCCATTCCCAACCTTGCGCTTCTCGAGTCGAAAGGATCTCAGATTCAATTTTTTTTTCACACTCCTGAACTTCAAAAATTGTATCTTGGGGAGCTGCCGAAATTTCTAACTGGCCACCAGGCTCGAGACTTATATAATCGGCGTTCTTTTTGACTGCTAAAATTTGCCCTTCATAATCATAGGCGGATTCCCAACCACGCCCATCGACCATCTCAGAAAACAACCGCCGCATATCGGGTTCATAGTGCAAAATTCCCTGGCCAGGCTTCCGAACCAAGCGCTCCACTTCCACACCAATAGTGTCACCACGCTTATTACCACGATCCGTCAGCAGCCTATAGACGGGACTTCTGGATAGCTGAGAACTCATAAAGCCTATCTTGGACGCGGCCTCCAAAATTGGCTATGAAATTGCTATGGATCTAGTCGAACTTGAAAAGCTCTTAAAAGAGAAATTTCCGGATGCGAGCATCGAGCTCAGCGATATGACCGGTGGCGGCGATCACCTGCAACTCGAGATTGCTAGCGTGCAATTTAAGGATAAATCGCCGATTCAACAGCATCGAATGGTTTATGAAGCCCTTGGCGATTTAATGAAAGGCCCTGTACACGCCCTTAAAATCAAGAGTCGCTCCAAAGAATAAGCAATGATTTTGAGTTTTGAGTAAAATCTGATATCCAGCCCTTACGGAAGGACCTTATTAATGGACAACAACTTAAAGCAAAAAATTGAAGAAAAACTTAGCAGCCATCCTGTAATTTTATTTATGAAGGGTGACCGGGTCTTTCCGCAATGTGGGTTTTCCGCCAAAGTCGTCGATATACTTGATGAGACGGGCGTAGCTTACGAAACTTTTGATATTTTAACTGATTCGGAGATTAGAGAGGGTCTTAAGATTTATTCAAGCTGGCCGACATTCCCTCAGCTTTATGTTCGAGCGGAACTCATTGGTGGCTGCGATATTATTTCGGACCTCTACGAAAAGAACGAACTAAAAAAACTCTTTGTCGAAAAAGAAGTTCTGTCGGCCTAAGTCTAAAACATGAAGGCCATCAAAGTTTATACGAAGGATTACTGCCCCTATTGTACTCGCGCCAAGGCGCTACTATCGGCACGCAATCTTAGCTTTGAAGAAATTAATATTGAAGGCGATGAAGCTTTCACTCAAAAACTCTTTTCTCAAACCGGCTTTCGCACCGTGCCCCAGATTTTCATTGGTGAAGACTGTGTGGGCGGTTATACGGAACTAGCAAGCCTTGACCAGGAAGGAAAACTCCTTCCTATGGTCTCAGGCGACTAAATCCTGCCAAATATTGGAAATTCTAAGTCGCAATGGACCATTAAGCGCCGAAAGGCTTACTATTGCAGGACATGGTAAAATCGTTCGAAAAAAATGAGATTCGCTGGATGCAGCGCCTTCAAAATATGGCGTCCGCGTATGAGCAGCTCAAAAGTGCGGTGGCCCTAACTAAGAAGAGAGAACTTTCTGAACTTGAGGAACAAGGACTCATTCAGGCTTTTGAGTTTACGCATGAACTCGCTTGGAATGTTATGAAAGATTACTTTGATTACCAGGGTGGCGCTGAACTCATAACAGGATCCCGCGATGCGAGCCGTGAAGCTTTCAACAAGGGCTTGGTCGGCGAGGGCGAAGTTTGGATGGAAATGATCAAAAGTCGAAATCAGACTTCACATACCTATAATAAAAAGATCGCGAAAGAAATTGTTGAAAAAATTTGCTGTCAATATTTTCACGCCATTGAATTATTTTTTAAAACTATGACCGAAATTTCTAAAAAATGACAAAATCTCCAGACGAATTCGGACTCAGCGCTAATAGCTTATCAGCCTTGAGGTCTCTATTCATTCGCTACCCAAAAATTGATCGCGTCGTTCTTTACGGCTCTCGCGCAAAGGGAAACTATCGACCCGGGTCGGATATCGATTTAACTTTGATTGCACCATGTCTCGGCCTTTCTGAACTCATGAAGATTCAAAATGAAATCGACGACATGCTTCTTCCCTACAAGGTCGATCTATCGCTCTTTCACCAACTCGAAAATGCAGACCTTAAAGACCATATCGAACGTGTCGGTAAAGACTTTTTAAAGCACTAGGTAATCGCGCGCAAACTAACGGCCAACCAAAGCATCCCTATAGCTTTATTTTTTCTTAGTCTCCACTACAGCGTAGTAAGGGTTTCGATCAATCACCACTTCTTCAGGTGTGGCATAGCCGCTAAAGCCCTTCAAAATAAAATCTGGCGTATTAACTAAGGGAATACGATATTTTTTCACATCACTCCAAGAACTGAACTTGGCTGCCGCCTTGATGTCTACGATATTATTATTATACGAAAGAGGATCTTCTCCACTTCCATCTTTTTTCTGTTGAAGGTCTCGGCGCAAATCTGCTCGCGCGCTTACTTTATCCCCACGCGTATCAACCACCGTCGGAGTTTTTAGAGTCGCTGAATCTACGAAAATCTCCTTAAATGCCAGAGCCCCCTTATCATCGATAGGGTTTTTGTAAATCTCTTGATATTGCTCCAATAAAGCATAGACTTCAGTAGTCGCCAGTTTTAGGCCCCCGACATCACTTGTCGCATCCGGGATCATAAGTTGAGTATTTTCATTATTAACAAGCTCAACTACCTTATCCAATCGCGTTACAGGAACCATGGGATGGTTTTTGGATGCCGAATACACAAACACTCCTAGCTTTTCTGTGTCATATTCAAAAACTCTAGACCGCACAGTCTTCGATTCTTTGACCCCACCCGTAACATACTTCATCGCCGAATCAAGATCGGCAACTGAGTCATTCGCAAAATTACGTGGAAGCTTCGCTTCAAGATCCGCTGATACACTAGCTGCAAGAAAAATACTGTGGGCTCTGGTCAAAACGACTTCTAACTTAGGCTTAACAGCATCAACACCTTCTGCATCACTTGATTTCATAACCGATTTTCTAAAAATTAGGACGACATTCTCGGTATCATGAAGATGATTGCCATAACCTAGCGTAATACCTGGAACCTCATTGTAGATTCGATAGAAACTATAATCGATAATGATTAATCCCGATGTCTCATACCAATCATAGTAAGCATAGGCAGGAGCCGGTCTTTTTCCCGATTCTGTGGGTCAGTTAAACATATGCGAGCAATATTGGGAGTTTAGGTAGCCTACTTTTTGGAGGATTTT
>PCXB01000086.1 GCA_002787535.1 Deltaproteobacteria bacterium CG11_big_fil_rev_8_21_14_0_20_45_16 | reverse complement strand
TGAGCAAGTTCGCGCCTCATTTGTGCGAGCTTTGAGTCCAGAGGTTGCGTCTCAATATATGTATTGGTATACGGACTATATTGTTGGCGCCAAAGAGCTGAATGAAGCTTGGAATAAACCCAATCGAAAAGAAGTCGAAGCCAAATATGGCGTTCGCATTACGGGTCCCAAGACGGTCGAAATTGAATTGATCAAGCCTGTTGGCTACTTCAAATATATGTTGAGTCAGCCGACTTTCGCTATCGTTCATCCCTCGATGTTTGATCCAAGCTCGAAGGCTTGGACAGATCCTTCAAAGTACATCGTGAATTCTGCATACAATATTACCGAATGGTCAGTGAATCAGCGTATTACGTTGCAAAAAAATCCTCAGTTTTATGATGCGGCTAATGTGAAATTAAATAAGATTTTTATCTATCCTATTCGTGACGAAAGTACGGTCATGAATATGTATACAACGGGAAAGCTTGACTGGACGGGTGATAATCACATTGCCTCACATATGGTTCCTAGCTTGAGAGGCCGAGATGATTTTCATCAAATGCCTATTCTTGGAACCTATATGTATGAGTTCAACTTGAAGCGAAAGCCTCTCGATGACAGTCGAGTTCGTCGAGCTCTTTCATTGGTTGTCGACAGAGAGCATATTGTGGAGAAGGTTTTAAGAGGCGGCCAAGTTTCAACGGATAGAATTGTACCGCCGGTAATCCCAGATTTTCAGTCGCTTATTCCAGCGCCAGCCTCAATGGATGATCGAGTCGTGGAGGCTAAAAAGCTTTTGGCGGAAGCTGGTTATTCTGATGTTTCTAAGTTTCCTTCGATTACAATTCGATACAATACCAATGAGGGCCATAATAAGGTGGCCCAATCCATTCAGCAGATGTGGAAAACTAAGCTAGGGATCGATGTAAAACTCGAGAATATGGAATGGAAGGTATTCCTCAAGGAGCAACAAGCTGGAAACTTTGATGTTTCTCGGAAGGGTTGGATTGGGGACTATCCCGACCCGGCTACTTTCTTAGAAATTTTCCAAAGTACGAGTGAAAATAATGATAGTAATTGGAAGAATGTGGAATACGACCAGCTGGTTGCTGAAGCGGCAGGGATTCAAGATGAGGCGAAGCGTTTCGCCAAAGAAGCCAAGGCTGAAAAGATTTTGTATGATGAGACCCCGGCTTTTGGGATCTATCATTACAGTTATTACAGTCTCATGAAGCCTAATGTGAAAGGCTATATCCCCAATGTTCACGGGCATTATTTGTACCGATATTTCTCAAAGGAAGGGGATCAAAAGAGCTAAAGGTTCTAGAAAATCCAGTAGTATTTTCTAGAACCTTTGTTTAGGTTCTTATCTTTGAAGGTGACCCCTTCGTCTAGCCCGGTCCAGGACACCAGGTTTTCATCCTGGTAACAGGGGTTCAAATCCCCTAGGGGTCGCCATTTCTCTAGTGGCCTGAAATCACTCTATTTTCTAAAATTTTGGCCACCATTGGCCACCAAGCTTTTAAACAGAAGCTTCAGGGAAGAGTTGAACGACGTTTCCAGCCGTTTTGGGTTTGGGAATAAAAAACGGTAAAGCTTGAGTCGACCATTGGCGTTTAGCCAGGGATGTTTGCCCTCATTTTTGCGTTTGTTTGCATGAGTAGCCGTTGCTTCAAGCTTGCGAAGCTTAGGAATGTAAGGTTCTCGCGAGGAAATTTTTCTTTTGGCTTCCAAGGCGCGGAAGATAGCATAGGAACTGGGAGCCGAGAAGTTGACCCTCCAACCTTAGAAAATCTTTGGTTAGATTTTGGCCTGAATTCCGGCTGAATCTTGATAAGATGATTTTTCAGTTTAATGAAATTACTTATAAAATTAGAAATAGAAAAAATTTATTAGGGGTTTTTATTCACCCTTCCATTTCGAGAAGTCGTTTTCCTCCTGGGAGATGAGTCCAAAACACGATTTAAAATGCCCGAGACGAGGCCTCCCAGCCGCCTAGCCGGGCCAGACAGGCCCATCCGTCCTCGCCATCAGACCCGCTTTGTGAGGTAACTTGGGTAGATGGGACGAAGACATAGGCATTTTAAGGCGAGGCTTTCAAAAAATCGAATAAAGGCAGGCAGTTGGTGAGTGTGGGCTATTTTTATGACCTTCTTTAAACGAGCTTCATTTTACTTACTTATTAAATGAGTGGCTATGACCTCTATCTTCGATGAACTCTCGCAACATCTTGCGTACGAAAAACCGCACACGCCCTATGAACAATTTTTATAACTCGAATTTATCTAATTGACTTCCTTTGTTTTTTTTTTGCACAGATCTTGCACAATTGTGAATTCCATGAAACGCGACCATCCCCTTAATCTACTAAACTGGTTTTTCCTTTCAATTCCTATTTTTTTTCTTGCCGGCTGCGGATCTTCCGCATCAACAGAACAAAGCGGCTTTTTCCCTAATGACGGTGCGAATAACAACCAAAACAATAATAATTCGACTGGCAACCAACAAGAAGCAAGCTGGCATAATGTCGATACCAGTTTGTCATCGGGCTATATTGATATTCCTAATGACTCTGCTTCCAATGCCATTACACGAACGGGGGTTCCTTCTGGCCAGTGGCTGCTTACCCGCGTTAAATCCCAGATGAATTTTTTCGATTTTTCAGGCAGGATGCGATTTGATCATCAGTTTAGTAACCCTGGCGATCCACAAAGCCCCGATCCTTATGACCACACCGCTGATTGGGGAACCTATGATCCCGTCCAAGAAGGAAACCTCGCTGTATTTATTGAACACAACCTGCCACTTCAACTGCAGGGAGGGGGCACGTCTCCATCTTTCACAAATCGCTTTTACTATTTTACGGAAGAAAGAACGAATGACGGCTGGCGGTGGTGGATAGACGATCAATCGTCGAATAATGGATCAAAAATCTACGAATTTTTCAAAAGTGGCAGCCTTGTCGGTGAGAATACGTATGAAGCAGTACTCTTTAATGCTCAATACTTTGGCCAAGCCATTGCTACGTTAGACGAGAATATTTTAAGACTCTATACGACATACCGTATCAACTCATCCCTTCAAGGTATCCCCCAAGTAACCGTCCTCTATGAATATGAAAGGCTATAATATATCATGAATATGTCTCGCGCTTCATATTTTTTCATCATATTCATTTTGAGCGCCCAACTCTTTGCTCAACAGAATAAATCCATGGATTCTTATATTTCGACGATATTTGAAGCGGAACTTCGGGAGTATAATCGACAAGCGGGCCATCCGATGACGCTCGAAAAGGCAAAACAGCACGCCGATATTTTTTTTCGAGCCATTACACAGTTCTCCGGGGCCAATCCTGGAGATTATTCGCAACTCAAAGCCGGCTTTGAAGTAGCTATGGTCTCAGCCAATGCGGGGACGCCAATTGTATACAATCGAGAGGCACGATCTGTCTACGATGCGCTCTGCCATGGAAAAGCAAATTGTGCGGCGGGGACGGACCTATATCTTGCTGGTGCTATCAAAGCCTGGGGAGGGGATCAGATTCGAAAGCAACATTTAGCAGTGATTTTCTCGAAGGGTCACGTTCAACCAGGATATTTTTCACAGAACGCCAGTGGAGGTTGGGACCTGTATCGGGTTGAAACGACGGCGACAAACGTAAGCCCTCAAGACCTCGGAAGGACAACCGCTCTTGCCAACCATGGCCCGCTTCGAGTCCTTCTTGTAGAAGATTACGTTAAAATGGAGGCTAACCGGCTGGCAGGGATTCCCAATGAAAGAATAATTACTGAGATGTTACCCCAGGCTTTAGATCGTGTGGCTCAGTATGGCGTGCCCGTTCGTGAACTTGAGGCCTTAATACAATCAGTCCCTTTTCGTAATTCAGGTGCGTTGCAATCAGCTCACGCGACTCCCTTAGCTTTCGGAGTCTCTGCGGTTCCTCCCGGGGATAGAGAAAGACAACCTTACCCTGGTGGCTCAATCAACGGGGAGTGGTGGCCAGAGAGCGCAAATTCGAATGCTTCTAATTCAACATCGAGTTCAAATCCTTCTACAAGCACCCCACAGCGGCTGCCTACAGAGCGAGACTATGAAGTGCTGAACAGGGCTGGGCTGCTTGAAGAGAAAATTGGGTCAATCGATTTCAACCGCTTTCAACCTTGGATCTATGATTCAATCGATCATCGACGTCGAATAATGGCTCACCCTTGGGTAAAAGCTGCGATTCAACAAGAGCCAAGTTTGAAACACAAAATAGAAGATTTTTACGATACGGAATTGGCAGCTTTCATTAAGAGAGAATCTGCACCCTATGACGGAGGGATAATGGTTTACGAACCTGAAGTTTACAATTTTCAACTTCGTTTAGGACGGAATTTCAATGGCGAAGTAGTCAATGGACAGCATCTGAATAACCACAGCGCCTATTCTTACATTGGTAGAGCTAGCTCAAATTATGATTACAAAAACGAAGCTAGGTTTATTCTGGACTTAATTGCCAATCCTAATACTTGGGAAAATTACTTAAAAATTTCATCTCAAGTACAAGATGGTGTAAACGCAGAGCCGCAGAATCCAGTCGCAGGAGAAGTATGGGTCTTACCACTTGCACAACCTAAAAATTCGATGGATTTGCGAAACAACGCCGATTCCGATACAAAACCCCTCAGGCCATGACCCTAGTGATCCGACCAAGTAATTCTCATTAAAGTTGGCAGATTCGATACAAAACGACACAGATCTCGATTTGCAAACTTAGTCCCAACTTTAATAAGCGGAAAGTGCTTACTTCACTAGAGATTTGTCTCTAAAAGACAAAGTCCTCCAATAATATTTCGAGCGCAGTCTCCTTTTCATCTCCTCCTATTGGCTCAACATCCGGTTGAACATCAGGGTCAGTGGGCTCATCACACTCATTTGGGTTTTGGAAATCCTTGCAGTATATATTTCTTAGGATATTGCATTCAGCTTCTGATCCCCCTTGATTTCTACACTGTTGAACACAGGTGTGACAGCCAGGATGGTTCGGGGTTATCGGTTGACTCTCCAAGTTGCAAACGCAAGCATTAAAGTTCTTCGCGCGTTTTGCCTGCTTTATCGCTTTCTTAATATTGCTACAATTTGATCCTCCAAATAATTTGCAGAACTCGCTCTTACAATCGTTTAGGCATTTAATCGTGTCTTGAAAACAGTTTTGCTCTGTCTCACATGAACGAATTTCCGGGTTCTCTTCAAAGTCTTTCGCATGGCAGCTCTCGTGTCGACCAAAGCAGTTGTAGATACATTCGTTTCCAGTTTCCGCATCTCGATTGTCCCAGTATTCCCACCATTCCTCTGGTGTTTTGACACTTCCGTCCGGCGCTCCCCATTCAATACACATCCACATGGGCATCGTAATTTTACACTCGTATGGGTGATAGGCAGGAAACTGTGGATTACGCCAAATACACTCAAATTCGACCCCCTTGCTGCAATCTGGAACGCCAGAAGGCGGAGAATCTTCCTCTCCAGCAATGCCTCCCTCGTAGCTGCCATGGCTACCATCTGGATCTATACAAGCTGGAATTTGAACGCCGCCAGAAAAATCTGACAGTTCCCAGTCAGACCCAATCTCTGGAATATGTCCGCTGGCTGGATAAAAAGCAGATGATAACTCGGCTCTCTCAACTTCACTTGCAAAAACGACGCTTATAATCAATTGAAACGAAAAACTCCACATAGGTCAGTCTCCTTGTGGTACGAATAAGCAAGATTTGTGCAAAAAAAAATGAATCAAATCAGGATGATGTGAATAAGCTATGCAAAGTCTACCTTAAGAGATAAGCAACTATTTAGCTTTTCCAAAACGATCGGGAAAATCAGCTCACTTTTCAAACCCAAGGTCATCCGGGAGCCAAGTTTATCGAAATCGCCAGCTATTTCGTGGATTTGAGAAAGGCGTGGTTTAGTGAGGGCTCGATAATGAGCATTCTAGGCAGAAAAAGGAACATTTACCTAAATTTTCTCCAGAAAAGTGGATATTCTCGCAAGAAGCGATGAATAGGCGAAAACTTCTCAAGAAAGTCCTTCAGGGAAGCAAGAATGTTCGGTTCAAGGACTTTGTGGCCTTGATTGAGGGGTATGGATTTTCAGAGTCGCGGGTGAGTGGGAGCCATCATATTTTCAGCCATCCAGAGGTGGACCAGCTCGTCAATATTCACAGTGTAGGAGGGCAGGCAAAGCCATATCAGGTAAGGCAGTTCCTAAAATTGGTGGAAAAGTGTAATCTAGATCTTAAAGACGAATGAAGGACTATCATATCAACATTTTTTACAGTGAAGAAGACGGCGGCTATATAGCCGACATTCCTGATTTGGAAGCTTGTTCTGCTTTTGGAAAATCGACAGGTGAAGCTCTTGCTGAAGTCGAAGTAGCAAAGGCTGCTTGGCTTGAAGCTGCCAAATCAGAGGGCAAGCCAATTCCCGAAGCCAAGTATCGCCCTTTAATCTATCAAGCCGTTTCTTAGGTTTCGTGTTACCAAAAAGTTACCAGGCTTTGAAATGTGGTGAAATATTCCGAAATAGGTGATCTGAATCGCTCTCCAGAGGGTTGTTATTTAATGTTTTGTTTTTATTTTCGTGAAAAACTCTCATTCTGAATCCCCCAGGGGACGCCACGCTTTTTTGTGCCCCTAATCTGGGGTTTTAAGCGTTTCTGTTAGCACCTGTCCAACCGAAGGGCGCGGTAAGAATCTAAATATTTTAAACATCCGTATTTAATAATTTAGGCGTCTTACAGAGCAAAGAGTCGTTTGGAAGACAGCTCTACAGGGTTGGTACTTATTAAAGCCCAGGAATCCGAAAAAGCGTACACTGCCGAGCGGGGAGTTGGGTTGCGGGACGGAGTTTAGACTGCTAAAATGGAGTTGTGAAATTCATATCTTTTAGCCTCGTCGTTGGCGTTTTGTTCTCGATCTCTAATGCGGAAGCTGGTGAAAAAACGCGTCAGCTTAAACACCGGCACGATAACCGAACGGAAGCAGAGATCGAAAAAGAAGACGAATATTGGAAGAATCACCCAAAGGCTAAAGAAAAGATCGACAAATATACGGAAAAGCACGGAAGCGATAGTGTCGAAAGCCTTAAACATAATGTTAAGGCACGAAACAAGTCGAAGCGATACGTGGAGAACCATCCAAAGGCCCGTCGGAAAGTCTTAGAACGATCGTCAACTACGAATCCAAAAGCAAACCGAAAGATAAAAAGCCAGTTTAATCGATGAAAATACTTGGTTTGCTTCTATTGAGTTAATCTGAGCAAGGATGATCTTAGGGCCACTCTTCCAATTGCCCTTCGTACTCAGCAGTCCGAATTTCTGTTGCGATGTCATGTAATTCAGACGAGTGCCTCCAAGGGGATTCTTGTAAGAAGCTCTATCAGCCACTGCTTATAATCTTCAAACTCTCGCTGATCTTTAATGCCCCCATTTTCGTTTCATTCAACTGATGGTCGTTTTGGTTTTTGTGGTCTAAATCAGAAGTAGCATGAATTTCTGAAATCGCATTGGCGCTAACACGGGCCGCTAAGTCATTTGAACTATGCGCCTCTATAGGTGTTGACTGTACTGCCAGAGGCATATCTCCAAAGGAGCCGAAGCAGATTCATCAAAAGATTTGATCGGACGTGTTACCAAAAAGTTACCAAGTTTTGAAACGCGGTGAAATATTCCGAAATAGGTGATCTGAAACGCTCTCCAGCTTGTTGTTATTTAGTGGTTTGTTTTTATTTTGCTTTTCGATTCGTGTGAAAAATTCTCATTCTGAATCCCCTAGGGGTCGCCATTTCTCGGCTCTACGCCATCAATGGGGGCAGATCATATTGAGGCTCTACACCATCAATGGGGGCAGATCATATTGATTGACTGTTGATATACGATTCCATAGTCCGTCCCAGCCGCATAAGGCAATGACTCTTTTTCTTCTGTAGTTATTAAAGTTTTTAAAACCGAAGGCGCGTCTTGAGATCATTTCCATAACGGTGTGGAAGCCATCAAGATAGCGTTCTAATTTTTCTTTGGACTCTGGTTTCATTCGTTCTCGATGTTGTCGCATGAGATTGATTAAGCCGGGATGTTTGGAACCTTCAGGATCAAGTTCCTGCCAAAGTTTTAAAAAGTGATGTTGAACGAGTCTCACGACATGGAACCTGTCGGTAACAATTATACCTGGAAATTCCCAGCTTTAGGGAGGAAAGCAGCTTCCCTAAGCTAGATGAGTGGACCTTGGTGAGCATCCAGAACGTAAAATAAGGTGTGCATAAGTGCCTCAATTTTGATTTTGAGGCATGTTA
>PCXB01000034.1:7825-10784 GCA_002787535.1 Deltaproteobacteria bacterium CG11_big_fil_rev_8_21_14_0_20_45_16 | reverse complement strand
GAGATGATTGTCGATAATTGCTGTATGCAGCTTGTGATGAGACCCGAACAGTTTGATATGATTGTTACCACCAATCTATTTGGTGATATTATCTCTGATTTGTGTGCCGGCCTTGTGGGCGGCCTCGGGATGGCGCCGGGTGCCAATATTGGTGACAAGGCGGCTATTTTTGAAGCCGTCCACGGCAGCGCGCCGGATATTGCCGATAGAAATATCGCGAATCCGACGGCGATCATGCTTGCCGCGGCCCTCATGCTTGATCATTTGAGCTTGAAGGAAAAATCGGCAATACTTCGCGGCGCTTTACGATCGGTTATTAAAGAAGGAAAACATAAAACGTGTGATTTAGGGGGCGGCGCTTCTACAACGGAATTTACCGATGAAGTTATTAAACAAATAAAGAAAAATATCCAGTAGCTCTATCTAAGTTAAACGGAGATGTTGTAATGCTTAAACCGAAATTATTTTCCTTATTAAAAAACCTGAAAAATTATTCTTTAGCCCAATTGGCGGGGGATTGCACATCCGGTGTGATTGTCGGTATCGTGGCCTTGCCGTTGGCGATCGCTTTTGGTATAGCTTCGGGTGTTTCACCGGAAAAAAGTATAATCACCGCCATTATTGGCGGGTTTCTCGTGTCTTTTTTGGGTGGTAGCCGCGTTCAAATCGCCGGGCCGACAGGCGCATTTGTTGTCATTGTTTACGGGATCATCCAGAAATTCGGCCTGGAAGGGCTCTACATCTCAACGATCATGGCGGGTGTTTTTTTGATTATTCTGGGGTTTGCCCGTATCGGTTCAATGATCAAATTCATGCCATACCCGGTGGTTGTGGGGTTTACCAGCGGAATTGCCGTTATTATTTTTTCGTCACAGATCAAGGATTTGTTAGGGCTTGAGATGGGGGATGTCCCGGCCGAATTTTTTCAAAAGTGGATCGAATTCGGCCAGCACATTAACACCATTAATATTCACGCGTTCATGATCAGTATTGGGACGATCCTTACGATTATCTTCTGGAAGAAAATAAATAGACAGATTCCGGGGTCCTTGGTGGCCTTGATTTTGTCCACGTTAATCGTTCACTTCTTGAAACTGCCTGTGGAGACGATTGGAACACGTTTTGGGGAGATCCCCAATCATTTCCCGATGCCGGTTATTCCGACAATTGATCTGCAAACAATTCAGCAATTGACCTCTCCAGCCTTGGCGATTGCTTTATTGGGCGGGATCGAATCCTTGCTTTCAGCGGTTGTTGCCGATGGTATGATCGGGGGCAGACATCGTTCAAATATGGAATTGATCGCGCAGGGGGTCGCAAATATAGTTTCCCCCCTCTTTGGGGGGATCCCGGTCACCGGCGCGATCGCCCGCACAGCGACCAATATCAATAATGGAGGCAGGACACCTATTGCAGGAATAGTCCATGCTATAATCCTGTTATTAATCATGTTATTCTTAGGGAAATGGGTGGTATATATCCCGCTCGCTTGTCTGGCGGGGATTCTTGTTATTGTGGCGTATAATATGAGCGAATGGCATTCGTTCGTTATGTTATTAAAAAGCCCACGCAGCGATGTCACCGTCCTTTGGGGCACATTTCTTATTACGGTGATCTTTGATCTGACAATGGCTATCCAGCTTGGGGTCATCCTTTCAATATTTCTATTCATGCGCCGGATGGCGTTGATCGCCAATGTTCGTGTTATTACCGACCAAATGGAAGATGATGATGATGACGATGAAAAGGACGATCCGAACGCCATTGAGAAAAAAGATATCCCCCCGGGGGTGGAGATCTATGAGATCAACGGGCCGTTTTTCTTTGGTGCTTCCTATAAATTTATGGAGGCCATGAATGCGGCGGGGAGAAACCCTAAAGTGAGGATTATCCGCATGCGTAATGTCCTGTCGCTGGATGCGACCGGATTAAATGCCATACGTGAACAGCATAAAAATTCCTTGAAGCAAGGGATCCCTTTTATTATTTCGGGAATTCATACGCAGCCTTTGATGGTTTTTGAACAGTCAGGATTGCTCAAGACTATCGGTGAAGAGAATATTTTCAGAAGCATTGATGATGCCTTGAAGTGCGCCAGCCAATTCTTAAAGGAGCATGAATAATGCAGTTAACATTCCGTGACATTTTAAAAATATTTCAGGTATCTGAGAAGACGGTCCAAGGCTGGATCAATAAGAAAGGGATGCCTTGTGTGATAGCCAATGAGCAATACTGTTTCAATTATATCAACCTCCTGGAATGGGCTTTGGAAAAGGATATCAAATTAACTCCGGAAGTCCTGAATCTTGGCGAGACGGAGTTCGAAGGGCATATCTTGAGCAATGCGTTAACAAGGGGAGATGTTCATTATGATATTACGGGCAATAATCGGGAGGAAGTCCTAAAGGCCGTAGTAAATATTTTGCCGCTTCCGCGTGAAATGAACCGCGATCATCTCTTTGAAATGCTCTGGGTCCGGGAGGCCATGGCATCGACTGCTTTCGGCAACGGAATTGCTATTCCTCACGTCCGAAACCCTATTGTGCTTCATATCGATCAACCGGTTGTCACCGTATGCTTTCTTAGGTCGCCCATAGATTTTAAAGCGCTGGACCGCAAGCCGGTTTTTATTCTTTTTACCGTCCTCAGCCCATCGGTGAAGATGCATCTGGCCCTCCTGGCGCGTTTGGCTTTTTGTTTGCAGAATCCCAAAATGCAGGATTATCTGCATCGCAGAGCTTCAAGAGAAGAGGTTCTGGCCGAATTTTTTATACTTGAGGCCAAACTTGACGAATACAAGAATGGCAATGGCAAGGGAGAGAAGATAGCATGAGCCTGTTTATGACAAGTTTAAGCATCCTGGCCGCATCGTCTTTCTTGATGCTTGTGTCGGCAAGGTTTAAGAGATTTTGCGGGTATATTTTTCTTTCGTCGTTGGTCGCGGCTTGTTTGGCCGGTT
>PCXB01000034.1:7338-7810 GCA_002787535.1 Deltaproteobacteria bacterium CG11_big_fil_rev_8_21_14_0_20_45_16 | reverse complement strand
GTACACCCGTTGATTTCCGGCCCCATTGGGTTTGGCCGCTTGGGGAATTTTATTTAGGAATTGACGCGTTAAGCGCCTTTTTTCTTTTATTGTTTTTTGTGTTGTTCCTGGTTGCCGGTATTTATGGATATGGCTATCTGCGGAATTATGCGGGGAAAAGGAGTATTGCGGCGCATTATTTCTTTTACCATTTGCTTGCGGCGTCCATCATGCTTACGCTCGCGGCCAAGAACGCCGTTTTATTTCTCATCGGTTGGGAATTGATGACCGTCAGCGCTTATTTTCTGATTATTTTTTATGATGAGAAGGAACTGGTTAGAAAGGCGGGGTACGTTTATTTGATCGCGACTCATACAGGAACGTTTTGTTTGTTTATTATGTTTCTGCTGATGGGTTCCCAAACCGGATCCATGAACCTTGACCAGATGATGAGTGCTCAATATTCACCTCAATTGACTGCCTTTCTTTTTGT
>PCXB01000034.1:0-7311 GCA_002787535.1 Deltaproteobacteria bacterium CG11_big_fil_rev_8_21_14_0_20_45_16 | reverse complement strand
TCAGGTGTCGTCATCAAGATCGGGATTTACGGGCTCATACGTTTTATTTCGATTGTTAAAGATTTTCCGCTATGGTGCGGGGTCCTGCTTTTACTGATCGGCGCGATTTCGGGAGTGGGGGGTGTACTCTACGCTTTGGGACAGCATGAGATCAAGAAATTACTGGCCTATCACAGCATAGAAAACATTGGCATTATTACTTTGGGATTAGGGATGGGAATGATGGGGCAGGCGTTTCATCAGGATACAGTGGCTATGATCGGATATGCGGGCGCTCTTTTACATGTTTTTAATCATGCGGTTTTCAAAGGGCTCCTGTTTTTAAGCGCCGGGTCGGTGATCCGTGCGACACATACCGGCGAGATCGATCATTTGGGAGGATTGCTGAGGACACTCCCGTGGACAGGGCATCTTTTTTTGATCGGCTCTTTGTCGATCTGCGGTCTGCCGTTTTTTAATGGTTTTATCAGTGAATGGCTGGTTTATCAGGCACTTTGGGGGGGCGTTTTTCACTTTGATATTCTTGGCATTATCTTTTCATGTTTAGGTGTTGCCGCGCTGGCTTTGATCGGCGGGCTTGCGGCCTATTGTTTCGCCAAGGCCTTTGGGATGATTTTTCTTGGAAAAAACAGATCAAAGGAAGAGAGCCCTTATAAGGAAAGTGATTATATGCTACGCGGTCCGATGGTTGGCCTTGCTGCTATTTGTGTATGGATCGGGCTTTTCCCGGCCGTGATGGTTTCGTTTTCTCTTAAAACGGCCCAAACGGTTACCGGTATACCGGTCCCTGCCGGTTTAGAGAAACTGATTTTAAACCCGCTTTTGAAAGCGATCAGTGTTTTGTTCACCGCCGTTATTATTTTTGCGGTTCTGGTTGCCCTGCGGAAATTTCTTCTTAAGGCGCGTCCGGTAAGGGAAACAGAAACGTGGGGTTGCGGATACGCACTGCCTTCTGCCCGGATGCAATATACGGCTTCATCGTTTGCCGAGCCGATCTTGAGGATTTTCAGAACACTGCTGGTTTTTAAAGTCAAAACAGGGAAACTTAAGAAACATTTCCCCGCGGAAACACATTTAAGTTCATCCGTGCTGGACGTTTCGGAAAATATGTTTTTCCGGCCTTTACTATATTGGATAAGAGAATTATCGGGAAGGTTGAACTGGATACAGAGCGGGAGCACGCAAAGGTACCTTTTATATATTTTGTTTTTTCTTTTAATCCTCTTGATATGGAAACTTAACTGATGGGGCCAACAATTTCCGCATTAATGTCAATATTACTCCATTTGTCGGTTATCCTTGTTTTTTCTCCTTTCATTTTGGGTGTAATAGGGAAGACAAAAGCTTTTTTTGCGGGCCGGTGGGGGCCGCCGGTGGTGCAACCGTATTATGACATCTTGAAATTGTTGCGGAAAGGAAGTGTTTACAGCACAATGACGACCTGGATATTCCGTGCCGCCCCTATGATTGCGATGGCCGCGATTTTGGCTGCAGGCATTCTGATGCCTTTCGCCGGATTGAAGGCGCCCATCCAGTTTTGGGGCGATGTGGTCCTTTTTGCTTATCTCTTTGGTTTGGCAAGATTTTTTATGGTTTTGGCCGCGCTTGACACAGGATCGAGTTTTGAAGGCATGGGAGCCAGCCGTGAGATGACTTTTTCATGTTTATCCGAGGTCGCGTTGTTTTTAAATTTTACTGTCCTGGCTTTGATATCGAAAAGCCTTTCCTTGTCGGGGTTGATCGGAGGGGATGTTTCCCTGTTGTGGCATGTCCTGGGCCCCGCCCTGACTTTGGTCGTCATCAGTTTCTTTTTGATCCTCTTGTGCGAAAATTCGCGTATCCCTGTCGATGATCCGGCCACTCATCTTGAGCTGACGATGATCCACGAAGTTATGGTTCTGGATCATAGCGGGGTGGATTTTGCCTATATCCTTTATGGAAACGCCGTCAAGCTTTTTATTTTGGGAAGTTTTCTTATTTCAATAATCCTTCCGTTTAAAACTCAAAATGTTTTTATGGATACGGCGGTTTATTTGTCAGGAATGACGGGATTGGCTGTTGTGATCGGTGTCATTGAATCAGCAATGGCGCGGTTGCGTCTTAACCGTGTTCCTTATTTGTTAATATCCGCGGTCATTCTAGCCGTTTTCGCGTTTATTATTACCCTTGTCAGAGGAGGGTTCTGATGGAGATTTGGCTGGATACGGCTCTTATTCTGGTCGTTTTACTCGGGCTTTTTATGACAGGAAGCAACCGGCTGGGAGCTATTATTCAAATTTTTGGATTGCAGTCCGTTGTCTTGGGGATTGTGCCGTTTTTAATGTACTTTTCCAAAATAGAAATTCATATTGTCTTTGTTTCTTTGGTCGCCATTGTGCTTAAAGGGTTTTTAATGCCGTATTTTCTTTTTTGGGCGATCCGGCACGTTTCCATCCGCCGCGAAGTAAGTCCTTTAATAGGATTCGGCACGACACTTTTTTTAAGCGGCCTTTTGATCGCCGGATCGTTTATATTGTCATCAAGGCTTGTTTTTCCCGGTCCTGCGATATCCGACTTTATTATTCCGGCGTCTTTCTCCACCATTATGATGGGATTCTTACTCTTAATAAGCCGTGCCAAAGCGATCACCCAGGTGGTTGGGTACTTGGTGATGGAGAACGGAATATTTCTCTTTGCTCTTTTGTTACTGGAGAAAACGCCGCTTTTAGTGGAAATGGGTATTCTTCTGGATGTTTTTGTCGGCGCTTTGGTGATGGGTATTGTCGTTAACCACATCAGCGATCAATTTGAACATACGGACACGTCGCATTTAACCGTTTTGAGGGATTGAGAAAATGTTATTTGTTTTGATTGTTGTGCCTTTCATCATGGCGGGATTGGTGTTTATTCTTCCCAATAAGCGGACGGGAATTCTTTTATTTATTGCGACGGCGTTATTTCATTTAAGTTGCGTTATCAGCTTTTGGAAAAAGACCCCTCAAGCCCAATGGCAAAATTATTTGTCCCTTGATGTCCTGGGACTTTTGATATTGTCCATTATTAGCGCATTATTTGTCACAGTTTCCTTTTATTTGATCGCGTATTTAAAAAAAGAGGAAGACCGTTCCGCACGTCTTTTTTTGATATGTCTTTTGGTTTTTCTGTCAACTATGACCCTTGTCACGGTGAGCCGGCATTTGGGTTTGTTGTGGATTGCCGTTGAAGCGACGACGTTTTTTAGTGCGATCCTCATTAATTTTCACCGCGCGCCGCAGGGGATAGAAGCGACATGGAAATTTTTGCTTATCTGCTCGGTGGGTATCGCCTTAGCATTGCTGGGAACTCTTTTTATGGCCGTTGCCGCAACAAACATCAAATCATTATTATTGGAAGAGCTGTTAAGTCATGCGTCGTCTCTGGATGTATCCTGGCTCAAACTAAGCGTGATCTTTCTTCTCGTCGGCTACGGGACAAAGATGGGATTGGTTCCCATGCACAGCTGGAAACCGGATACATATGGAGAAGCGCCCGGGCCTGTAGGTGCGCTAATGTCCGGTGCCTTGACAAGCTGCGCCTTTTTGTCTATTTTGCGGGTCGGGCAGATTTGTCATCAAGCTGGTCAAATGGCATTTTTCCAGTCAATCATGTTATTGCTGGGAATGTTATCGCTTTTTGTGGCCAGCATATTCATCTTAGGCCAGACGGACTTTAAAAGGATGTTGGGCTATTCCAGCATCGAACATATGGGGATTCTGGCTTTGGGGATTGGCTTTGGCGGTACCGGTTTTTATGGGAGTTTGTATCATATGCTCAATAACGCCTTTGCCAAAGGCCTGATGTTTTTAGTGGCAGGGAACCTTTACCGCCAGTATAAAACGAGTAGGGCGAAAGATATTAAAGGTGTCCTGCGCAGCTATCCCTGGACGGGCGTTCTTCTTTTGGCGGGATTTTTATGCGTAACCGGTTTTCCGCCGTTTGGCACATTCTTTAGTGAATTAATGATCTTGAACGCGGCCATCATGGGAAAACACTATTGGTTTGCGGCCTTGTTTGTATTATTTTTAGCCGTCATTTTTATAGGTATCTCAAAAATTATTCTGAGAATGGCTTTGGGCGTACCCCGGGACAAGTCATTAGACCACCCACAACATGAAAGTATTTATTTGATTATTCCTCCGGTGATTTTGGGATTGATTGTCCTTATTCTGGGTATTTATATGCCGGCTTGTGTACATGAAGCCTTGCAAACAGCAAGCGCGATCTTTGAGGGGCAATAAGATTATGGTATTAAGAAAATTTTGTATCTGGAACGGACAAAGCTGGAATTTGAGCCAGGTGCCTGTATTTGACGCTGATATTTTTCGAAAGGAAATCCTTGAAGAATGCCGGTCAGGAGCAAGGGTCGTTAATTTATTCGGAGCTCTCGGGGAAGAGGGGGATATCCGTATGTTTGCTGTAATCAGCAAGGATGATGACGCCAAACTTTCTTTATTTTCAGTTTTGATATCAAAGGACAAGTCAGTTTTTCCATCTCTGACCCCGGAGCTGACGGCAGTACATTTGTTTGAACGGGAGATCGCGGAACAATTTGGGGTTGTTTTTGAAGGGCACCCGTGGTTTAAGCCGGTCCGGTATCATGAGAATTTTAGAAACGTCCCTGATTGTTGGCCGGGAATATCATCAAAGCCCATCCCGGGAGATTATCCATTTTTTAAGATAAATGGAGAGGAGGTACATGAGGTGGCGGTCGGCCCGATTCACGCGGGGATTATCGAGCCGGGACATTTTCGGTTTCAATGCCATGGGGAAGAGATTCTGCATCTGGAGATCCAGTTGGGTTACCAGCACCGCGGTATCGAGAAGATGATGGAAGAGGTAACACTGGAAAGAGCCGTCCTCCTCGCTGAGTCAGTTGCCGGCGATACGGTCATCGGGCATGTTATGGCTTATTGCAGTTTGATTGAATCTTTATCCGATTGTGTTATATCTCCGCGGGCAGAGGCATTAAGAGCTTTAGCTCTTGAATTGGAACGCCTTTCCAATCATATCGGCGACTTAGGGGCTTTGGGTGCGGACATTGGATTTCTGCCGACGGCGGCTTATTTCGGAAGGCTCCGGGGGGAATTCCTCAATCTGTTGATGGAGTTAAGCGGCAACCGTTACGGAAGAAGTTTTTGCCGTCCCGGCGGAGTGCTTTTTGATCTCGATCCGGGAATGAAGGACGATTTTCGCAGACGTTTATCGGTAGCGAAGAAAGAATTAAAAGAGCTGGCTGAACTTTTCTTTTCCAAACCTTCGGTCCTCGCCCGTTTGGAGGGAGTCGGGATTGTGTCTGAAAAAACAGCCAGGGAATTGGGAATGGTAGGGCCGGCAGCTCGGGCTTCTGGTCTAAGTTACGATGTGCGCACGGATCATGCTTTTGGAATGTACCGCTTTCGGCATCTTCCGATCTCGTTGGCATCGACGGGTGATGTTTTTGCCAGGGCACAGATCCGCTGGCTTGAGGCGCAAAGATCCCTGGATTTTCTTTTGGAATTATTGGATCAAATCCCCAAGGGGGAATTGTGTAAAACTGTTTCACCGCTCAAGCCGGGTCAAATGGCATTGGTCATGGTGGAAGGATGGCGGGGAGAAATTGTGCATGTGGCCATGACCGACCCGCAATCAAAAATCAATCGATACAAGATCAAAGATCCGTCTTTTCATAACTGGGACGGGTTGGCCATGGCTGTGCGGGGTGCTCAAATATCCGATTTTCCGCTTTGCAACAAAAGTTTCAATTTGTCTTACGCGGGACATGATTTGTAGGAAGGGTTTACTATAATGTGGAAAATTATTAAAGCGAGGATCAAACAGGGTTACCGGACTTTAAAATATCCGAAGGAAGAGCCTGTTTTTCCGGAACGGTTCCGGGGGAAACCAGTTATAACCGGCCCAATTAGCCTGGAGGAGGTACGCCATAAAGAATTTGATCCTACCGGCGCTTTAACCGACAGCAACGGATCGGCGGTCGATCTGGGGAAATTATTATTTAATGAAGACGTGAAAAAAGTTTGCCTCCAGGGGCATTTGGTTTATTCACAGGATTACCGGATGGCTGTTTCCAAACGGGAGGATTTGATACTCAAAAATAATGAGCTTAAATTGGCTTATGCACTGGAGGAGAAAATAAAAAAAATATTTGGGCGATCCCTTAGATTAAGGGAAGTGTGCGCCGGAAGCTGCAATGGCTGCGATTCGGAAATACAGGCCCTTAATAACGTCGTTTTTGACCTGTCGCGCTTTGGTATTGAATTTGTGGCTTCTCCCCGGCATGCTGATGGGCTCATGGTCACCGGAGCGGTAACAAAAAATATGGAGTTGGCCCTTAAAAAAGCCTACGAAGCCGTTGCTGATCCTAAAATCGTGATCGCCGTGGGGGCTTGTGCGATTAGCGGGGGCCCCTTTTATGGGGGCAAAGAGGTCTGTAACGGGGTCGATAGTTTGATACCCGTTGATCTTTATGTCCCGGGGTGTCCGCCGCATCCTTTGACGATCCTTGATGGATTGCTCCGTATACTGGATAGATTGGAAAAATAGTATTTTGATAATGGAGATGTTCTTGAGCATATTTGAGGGGAAGAATATCCCTGAGGGAATCCAGATATTTGATATTGCCGAACCGGTTTCATTCGGAGCCCTGCCCCGCTATGACACTGTTATGCGTTTGATCGATAAAGTTCCAAAAGGAAGAATACTTATTTTAAGAAAAGTCCGGTTATTCGATGAAAGTGATTTTCATTTGTTTAAAACTTCCTGTGAATGGTGTTACAGGAAAAAGATAAAACTTGTCCTGGTCGGTGTACAGCCACAGCCTTTAAGCCAAATCAAGAAAGACGGCCTGTATGATTTAATCGGCCCTCTTAATATTGTCGATACTATCGACCAGGCCCTAAAGCGGTTTGACCGTGTTTATTAATATCAATAGAATATTGTTAATCAGGAATATTTTACTGATACGCTGGTACGATAATGAGTGGGGATACAGCAATAAGGTCGTTGATTTGATTAAGTATATCCACAATATTGACAATGGGTTAGGGAAATCAGGAGAAAAATCGGCGGCCGCGAAAGCTTAAAAACAGCATATATGCGACACATTTCACAGCGTATATGCGACAAGTGACAGTATATTATTGATTAGATAAATAGCCAGTTATTCCGTTAGCGGAGTAGCTGGTTATTTTTTTTGATTATTATTTTGAATTTTTTTACTTAGAAAAGTCTATATAAGTACTACTTGAATACAGCTTGTAATAATTAACAATATAAACTAAAATAAATGGCATATGT
>PCXB01000045.1 GCA_002787535.1 Deltaproteobacteria bacterium CG11_big_fil_rev_8_21_14_0_20_45_16 | reverse complement strand
GTGTTTTTTTATCACCCCATTTGAAGAAATGCTCTAAAAACTTCAAGCACTTACGACTTTTTCAGACACGACTAATTAAGGGTAAGAATATCCTTTGTATTTTTCTGGCGTACAATTTGCAGTGACAAATTCAAAGCCCGTCGCACGGGCAATTACTGTGTACTGAAATTTGAAAAGGAAAAAATATGAAAAAAATCTGGGTTATTCTTTATCTAGTTTGTATTCCGTATAACACAATTAGCGCACAGGATTCAGAATCGCTGCCATCAAAATTCAAGATCAACATTCCTGCCGGAAAACTTGAAGAAGGTCTTTCGCAAGACGCAGACTTCTTAAAGCTCTTTAGTATCTCAAATTCAGATCGAGTGACTTTTATTCGAGATCCCTTAATCAAAAGTCCAGAAGCGTATTATCGGATCGTAAGAGGAGACGGCAGCATTGTTACAATAAAAATTGATACACTTCAAAATAAGGTCCTGGGAGTGCTTCATCAATATAGCCAATTCACGCTCGACCCAAAGACAGGGGAAATGAAGTCAGAATGGAAAAATGAATTATGGAATGAAACTCGAAGTAGTCAGGAAAATACTTTTTTGCCCGGCAATCCACATACCATGGAAGTTAAGATTCCAAGAACCCGAGTGGTCGAGACTTATGCATTCACGAGATCAACAACGGATGATCTTGGAAATTTCCTGAATGCCTACCCTCGAAAATTGAGTGAAGCGGATACACGAAAAATTAAGTCGGGCGATGCCGTTGCTGAGATTCGAGCTGCCTTCAAGGCCATACAGAATACGCGTCGTTATGTACGCGAATATGACGGTAATTTAAATTTATCAGTTCTTTATTTGGAAGAGCAAAAAGATAAGGCTAAAGAGCACGGTATCGACTTAAATATAAATTCACTCCAAAATTCTGAGTACACTCAGATTAACGGGTCAATATCTAACGAGACAATAGATACAATAGATTTGCGAGATAACTCCGGCAAGAAGTAAAGTCATCACCGCACCAAGTAAATTGCAGGCTTTTGACTGGGACAGATCTTATTTAGGAATTTAATCGCAGCAGGCTGAATCAGAATGGCATGAAGCCAGTCGCGAATTGTGATCCTAGCGAAAAGGATCGGCTCTCCGCTGGAGCAGAAACCTCGCAAATCACCCTTATACCGATCGAAATCTTTTCTTAGCACGGCAAGCTGCACAGGAATCGCAAACAGTTTCAATTACTTATCCAATGGTCTCATGGCATGCGGCTAGCAAAGACTAAGAAATATGTACCTTTGGCAGCGCTCGCCTTCCGAATTTATTGCCTTAGCTGTTGCCTTGATTTTGGCAATGGGTACCGCGCATGGTGAATCGCAAACGACTCTTCCCCACCAATGTTATGGTGGTTCAACTCTCGAAGATTCTCTTTTTCAAATTTTTCAAGAGTTTCCTCAACTACAGCAGAATGAAGCGACTGACTCTGAATCAAATCCGGCTCAAGGACCTAACGAGAATATTCAATCAGAAATCTTAAGTGTCGAAAGACAGCTTCAACTGGCACAAAATTTATCGGAAGTAGCGGCGGATTTATTTGCATTTAATGAAAACGGAGAGCTGGTAATTCCAGAAGACGGGAAACTTCGAATGAATGATGTTTCCGCTCAACTGGCTGCAGCCTTTGAAAGAGGGCAAGAGCTTGGCGTTCCTCTTGAGGAACAGATTCAGATATGGATGAGCCTTCAGGCTAGACTTCTCCAATTTGCAGCCGATAGTTGGTTTGAACAAAATCCACAAGCGACATGGGATCAAATTAAAAAGGCGGGATTGACCGAGTATATTTCAGAAGAACATGTTAAGACTTATTATCTAACAAAGAAGTCAGATGCTCTTTTAGTTCAAGCCATCGGTGCCGGGTGGCAGGCAGGATTCTTGGATAAAGCGCGTGGTGAAATCCCCTCAGAACTTGAGGGTCGAGCTCAACATCAGTTGAGTCAGGCTCAGGCTCGTCTCCAAGAGCTCAGAAATGAATTGGACCTATCAGACGGTCAAGGCATTGCCAGTAGTGACCTTCATTCCGCTTACGATACAGCGAAGCAATTAGCGATCTACCTTGCCGGTCATCCTGAAGCCAGATGGGAGGAAATTAAAGCAAACGGTTTGATTCCTGAGGGAGTGCTAGACGAAAGACGTCTCAAATATCTTGTCGCCAGTCATCAGTTAACAAACTTACTCCGGCAGCTTCATCAAGATGCTTGGCAACTGGGAGTATTTGAAGCCATGGGTTCTCGTGGTACCGAAGACGAACAAGAAGCCAAGAAGAAAGAACTTCCTTACTTGGAAGGCAGAATCAAAGTCGCGATGCATCGGCTGAATCTTCTTTCTGAGGACTTCTCAGAATTTGGGATCAATACGGAAACTGAGAAAAAACTTTTTGAAGACATCAAGAAATTCGCCCGATGGGCATACGATAACCGGTTTGAAGATTGGGAGGCGGTGAAGAGAACTGGTCTGGTTCCCGAGGAATTGGAAGAAGAAATGCGAACTCGCTACGCTTACCTTCAGGCCGAACATCATATCCAAACGATCTTATCGAAGTCTTATCAATGGGGAACTTTGCAGGGAGAGAACGCGTTTAATCAGAAACGAGAAGATTTGAATTTAGCAATCAAGGCCCACCAGAGATCCTTGAAAAATATTATCGAGCGTTTTCCAGATACAATTTCTTACGAACGCATCCTTGAACAACAACGTGCTGCGCGCGAGAAGGGCTTTGAAGATAAAAAACGACTTCAAAAAGAAAATCCACAAGGTTTTGATTGGAACAGCCTTTGGACTTGGGTACCTCAACTGAGCGAATCGCTCTACTATGCCACTGTCGGGAATTACCATCTGATCACCAGCGGCTTTGATTATGAAAAAACGGGAGAATGGATCAATCAACAACGACAGAATTTTAATGAAGTCGGTCTTGTTGGCTACTATGATCGAAACGGTCAATGGCATGGGCTTGGCTCTTCCTATCTCGGATCCGATGAAGAATTTTCTTCTTCTTCGCTTGCCGGACTTTTTTGGCGTTCAACACCCTTGGCCCGAGTAGGAGCTGGAATTGGCGCGGGCCTTCAGGGCTTAGATGAAGGCTATGCCCAATATGCAGCTTGGGCCTCAGGATTAACTCGGCAGGAATATGAACACTTTCGTCATGAAGACCTGGCTTTAAAGGTCGGTCGAGGGGCTTTTAAAGTTTCGGAATATCTTTTTGGAGCGGCTCTAGTGGCGGCCACTGGAAACGTCGAAGCTCTTCGGCAAATGACCTTGGCTCAAAGCGTTCGCGCACTTGCCCCGCAATTATTGAGAACAACAGCCGTGGCTGGAGGGTTTAGCCTAGCTGGAGCGATCGGAAATGAAATGATTGCATCTGCTGAAAGCAATCAAGAGCTAGGGATTTTAGACCGGTCAAAAAATATTTTAACAAACACTCTCGAAGGAACTGCGGGGAGTATGTTGTTCATGGGCGCATTGGCAAAAATGGGAAATGCCATCGCCAATCGAGGAGTTCCCAAAGCAGGAACTGGAAATCTCACACCAGCACAAATCCTCTCACGTCAACAGATGCTTGCCCGTCAAGGCGTGCAAGCTCGACGGTTCGCTCAAGGTGTTGACGTTTTGGAGGGAAGCGACGGTCTTGGAGATACCTTCGATCAGCTTACAAAGTTTTGGAGTGAAGATGGTGTTTTTAGTCAGGGATTTGGTGGCGCTCTCCTTTTAGGTTTAGTCAATACACTTGATATGGGCGGAGACATCGTTCTTTCAGGAGCACTGAATCGTCTAGGTATCTCTGAAAATCCTAGTCTTCGTCAACAAGCATTAAGAATCGCCAGTTTCGGATTGTATAGAGGAGCCTATCCAAACGAAGTCGATGCGGCCGTTCAAAGTCTTGACGAAGTATTAATTCGATTAAGTGACGAAACAAAAATTTCTCGCGATCAATTGACTACCAATTTTAAGACGATGGCGGAGATTCTTGGAGAGAGAGGTGTTCAGCCCGGCGAACTCTATGTCGAATCAATGAATCGCATGCTTGCAGTGACCTTGCGAGCCGAACAACAAGCTTTATCTTCTGAGGAACTAAGGAAGCGTCTTGCAGCAGTGCTTTCTGTTCATGAATGGGGTCTGGAGCAAATCAAAGATTTACCTAAAGAAGCGTTTGGTGCCAGCGGCGAATATCCCGCGCGCATCTTAGTCGAAGAGCGGCGCCAACTCATGGCTGCTGGATTTTCTAAAGAAGAGGCAAATTGGATTATCGAGAATCGAATAACTGGAACTGCGCTGATGGACAATGCGCGCGACTTGTCGAGTGAAGCCGAAACCGATGAACTCGAAGCCCTTGTCGAAGAACTTAAACTTCGGAACGATTTTGAGAGGCTCGGAGTCGACTTCAACGCGACTCCTGAAGAAATTAAGATCGCCTATCGAAAACTTGCACTTCAGTACCATCCCGACCGAGCTGGCGCAGACGCTTCCTCTGCCGTGAAGGAAGTCTTCGACCAAGCCTTTCGGCTGATTGACCAAGCTTATGATCGGCTGGTGAGCGGCGAAGGCAGAAAAACTTCGGTTGATGCCAAATCCAAGGCTCGATCGGCTCGAGCTGTAGATACGACCTCTGAAAAAGCTAGTACGAAAATTTACCTCTTGCTCACACTTCGATCGCTCTATGACCCCATTATGCGAGAGCCTGATATTGACCAACTCCTTATAAATTTAGATTTCGGGAATGAAGCGAGTCATCCAGATCCCATTTACTTTCAACAATTGCGCAGCCAAGTCATACACCAATCTATGAACGGTATTATTTCCAAAGCTCCGCTTGCAAGAGTCGGAAAAATTATCGATTTCATCGATGCACTCTATTATTTGGAAGTGGTTAGTGAGAATGTTGTTGAGGAATGGCACCGTCAAATCGACAAAAGACTTGATACATTTACTCCTTCGACGCCCGATGAATTGATTACCAACTTCTATAATAGGGTTAGATCAGGGCCCGAAGGATTAGGATCTCGGCTGATGGGGGATACTCCCGATTACTATGCGCGCACGGCAGTTAGCGCACTTGCGGAAAATCTACAAATCTCTGAAGAGGAAGCGGCTTTTCAAGCGCTGGAAAAACTCATTGAACTGAAAGGTCAAAAAGCTCTGCTCAATGGCGCTAAGAATTACAACACGCCGGGACATGACCGCCTATTGAGAGCTTTAATCAATCTATCCATTCAAAATTTTTCCGTTGATGACGCCGAGATCGTCGCCAGAGTTCAATCACTGATTCTAAAATTTCCTCACTATGGGGACCTCCATTCCTTTCTGATCAGTTCAATTCCCAGTCGGGCCCGTGAAAAGCTGGTTTCTATCTTCGGCTATAAATATCTCCGGTCAAATAATGTAAGGCTTTCTGGAGCCGAAAACTTCAAAGCTTTATTTGATTTTTCAAATTTCTCTAACGAACTTCAAAAGGCGAAGGCCGCTAACAACAATCATCAGACGGATCTGGTTCGGGTTCAGGCTCGTCAACTCGTCAGTTCGGCACAGGTAGATGGATCAATCTTTATAGGGGAAGCAACCGGAAGCATAGATTTGGCCGAACTCGAAAAAATTACTCGAATGAAATTCGAAAAAGCAAAAAGGTACATTGAAGAACAGCATGGCGTGAGAATTATTGTATTGCGAAATGAATACACCGATCCCAAGGAGTTTTGGTATTACCATCTCTTATTTGCGAGAGATAATTTGAAGGGAGCTTATATACCGGCATCATCCGATAGTAAAAACGAACGAGCCTTCCAAGATAAACCGCTTATTGTCGTACGAGAAGAACATTTATCAAGCCTTCCTCATGAGTTTGCTCACCATTTAATTTTTCAAAGCATCCAAAGCGCGTCAGAAGCCAGAGGTTTAGATAATCAGCTCGTGAGCCCCTATAGAAAGGCCAATCAAATTTCTGATTCGATGGGTTCGAAGTCTTCCGCAATTTGGAGTTCTGAACTCAAGCTCACACAGCCGAATCTTTTTAGCTCTCAAGACATAAGGCTGTTTCTTGACTACAGCATCTATCGAGCTCAGGCACGCTTCCAACGCTTGAGAGAAGAGCTTGCCGTTGATCGAGCGCAAATAAGAACCTCCACAGATCCACAAACAACGCAAGAGAGAATTGATCATATGATGTTAGAGCTAAAAAGTTTCGATAAAGAAATCAGGAACCTAACCTATCAAATGAATCGCCGGCTTACTCGGCACTCGCGCTATATGACAAATGAGGAGATTGCCCAGTTTAATAAAGTATTGCAGCATCTCTATGATCTAAAGAAATCCGTTACCGCTAAACTCGACGACCCAAGCTATCGAGGCCCAATTGAACTGCTTGACGTATCCTCTCGAGCTGAAGCTTCGACTTCCATCGACAACATTCTGTTAATCGAATAAGCTTAGAGCCGAACTACGAACCGCGATCTACTTTCGTATCGGAAGTAGTAAGAGACATAATCTAGTCGTCACTTCGACATCGAACTAAGACAAAATCTGTTTCATCGCCAAGCCAGTAGGCGTTCTCAACTTTGCGATTTGCTCGGGTGTACCCTCGCCGACAATCAGTTCACTTTGGCTCGAAACTGAGACCTTTAAACCTCAATTTAGTAGAAGTTAGTAGGGCTGTTCTGTATCCTTGATCTCTTAGGTTGTCCGGAGTAGTCAATCTGAAGGTTTTAGACCGACTGCTAAAATGGAATTGACGCCTTTTCAAATTCTGATTGGCTTAAATCTTTTAGGCCTACTTTTGCTGAGTCTTTGGGTAATCACGCAATACACTCGTCACGCTCGAAATTCACAGAAGATTAAAAATGAGTTGCTCGAATCTCAGAGCATCGGCCGAATTGGAAGCTGGTATCATTATCCTCAGACGGGAGAAGTGTTTACGCGAGCCTTGCAGGGGGGTTACTAAGGGCTTCGAAGTACCCGGTCCGCTATAACCACCCGCAATCG
>PCXB01000068.1:58762-63534 GCA_002787535.1 Deltaproteobacteria bacterium CG11_big_fil_rev_8_21_14_0_20_45_16 | reverse complement strand
ACTATTTAATGGATGGAGGCATTCAAGCTGGCTTTCATTTTGGCACACTCCTCAACTCCGATACGGACAGAGATGCCAGTTTTAGCCTAGGTGGCGACATCGACTATCGACCCGATGAACTTTTCGGCCTTCGCCTCGCCTACTTCCAGGGCCTCAACTCCCCTCGCTCATCGCTGATCAATTTGACTCCTCATATACATTCTCGTTTCTACAACGCTGAACCTTATGTGTTGTTTGGCCCGGGCGTCGCCTTTGTAAGCCAAAATGGCGACCTCAAGACTAAATTCAACCTAGCAACAGGAGCGGGCATTGACTTTATGTTTACGGAGAGACTCGGTCTCGGATTGGAATATATATGGAATAGCCTAATCGATGCGAACGATTTGCATTTGATTGGCGCCAGAATTGTATTTAACTTTCCGATTCACTAACAGAGCTCTTGGACGCGAGTTACTTCAATTAAAACTTCTCACCTGAAAAAAGCGAAGTTCATTAGGCTTTAGATCCACAACGCCAAGATCTTCATGCCCCGATAGGCCTCCATATCGATCAACAAAATCAAAACTCAGCTTATGCCGACCGGGCTTTAAATAAAGTTTGGCAACCTGAAGGTTCTCTGGCAACAAAAGCCAGCTTCTCGTATCCGCCTCAGACATAGCGATAAGAGCTATCCCCGCCAGCAATCCCAATTCCTTGCTATTCGTCGCCATTCCAATACCCGTCGCCATTCCTGCCTTCAAGGCTGCCTGAGCCAGAGCCTTGGCAATCGCCCGACCCATACGATCTTCTAAATGCTTCTTTGCCGTGGCATCGATATCATTAAGAACGCTGCTCATGACGGATTTAGATTCGGTATTTAATCTAACCTTCTTAATAAGACTTGGGCGACTCCTATAGTACGCCACGGGAAATGTCATTTCCACGAGGCTTCCACCTTTGGCTCGGCGACTATGTTGCTCTCGAGACGAATACTTTTGTGGGCTCTTCCCAGACTCATATATCAAAACCACCTGGGCCGATTTGTTTTTTGTGATTTCCGTCGCCTCTTGAGCCAATTCCTTTCCAAACTTCGCTTCAAGTTCTTTGAAGTTATCTTGAAAACCCATCAGTAAATTCGTGCGCATCAAATCAATTTTGAGTACCGGAAAAATTTTCTCCAAATTAGGATCAATCTTAAGAGTATCTTTGTAGGAAATCAGGGCATCATTAATTTGAGCATCTTTTTCGTAAAGCAATCCCCCCAAATAACTCGCAAAAGCGTTTAAGGTATAGGGCCGCTTTCCCTCGCTCATCATTTGAAATAGAATTTCATTTACGCGGCGGACTTCCACAAGAGCTTCGTCCCAATTTTTTAACTGAATAAAATTAAGGGCCAAAAAAGCGTGGATGAGAGTCTTCTCAAAATCTTCTCCCTGATAAACCTTTTGCTTCTCATTCACCAAAAGTGTCGCCGCCTCTTCGCCAATATCCGTATAGCCAGCCATATCAATGATTCGTGCTGCTTCTAAAAACTGAATATTGCTTTCTTCGTATCGCTTTGCGACTCGCAGCAAAATTCCCTTATCCATAAGGAGCAGCAAGCGGTCCTTATCTGACTTCACTTTGTCCTGATAATCATCGAGTGCCACATCGACATTCCCAGACGCCATTTTGTCCCAGGATTGAATAGCCGTTCCCTCGTAAGCCGTGGAACAGGCCGAAAGAAAAAGGCTGACCGCGGTCAGCCTTAAAAAAATGAATTTAGAAGGAAGCATTCTAGCTCCTCAAAAAAATCTCTTATTCACTAATGCTTCGCTTCTTATAGATCTTTCGAACCTCACGTTCATCAGCCCAATCGATTGTATTGGCGGTCGCATCGATTAGGTTCATCGTGACTTTGTAATACACAACCTTATCGCGACCAACCTGTTGGACATTGCTTCCCAGATCGCCATTAATGATATATTGGACGCCCTTTTGATGCCCCTTTTTCAAGGCCGTCGCTTGATCAACATACTCACCCGATTGATACTGATACTCTTCAGCCAGCTCAGCCCTCGCATCTTTATCAACAAACCGAAACTTCCCACTCTTAATAAGAGCTGTCCGAATTTTGTCCATTAACATTTTGATATCGATATGCTCACTCGTTCGATTTCGCACCTGCCCAATCATAACCGTCGGCTTATCCGACCGATTTTGAAATTTCTCATATTGTCCCAAGCTCTCCACCAAGGCATTTGACATCAACTGCATATCATTCTCGTTAAATTTATCATCAAGAAGAATGACCTTATTCGGATCATCATACTGACCCTTCGTGAAGGCCCTGGGTCCACAAGCCTGGAGGCCTGCCAAGCAAATTAATAAAAATAAAACAAAAGCGACTTTGGAATTTTCAAGCGAAAACATGAAGAATAAGTTAGCCTAAAACATTAATCGAACGAAGCATAAATCATGACAAAGTCGCCACGACAGCTCAAGCTCCTCGCCATTGACCCTGGAAGCGTTCGGCTTGGCTTCGCCGTATGGAATCCCGCAGCTCAACTGAGTCGAGCCCTGCCCGTCTGGACGAGAAAGGGCCTTAAAAACGACTTAAATTTTATTGGGGAACTTATTGGTCAAAATGAAATTGAGGCTTTTTTGGTCGGCTTACCCATTAGTCTTGGTGGCCATGAAACCCCAAGCACTGAGAATGCCCGCTTTTGGATCGAAAAATTGGAGTCCGAATTTGCGCTTCCCGTTTATACTCAAGATGAAAGTTTAAGCAGTAAGGAGGCGGAGAAGCTTTTGAAAGCCACGAAAACTCGTTCGAAAAAAACTAAGCTAGATAGCGTCGCGGCGGCCATCTTCCTGGAGGAATTTATACGTGAACAATCTTAGCCGATGGCTTCTTAAATTTCTGCTTATTGGCTTGCTCGTTCTGCCCGCGATTTATTTATTCTTTCATGAAAGTGATGCGCCTCCCGGTCGATTCGTCGTGTTTGAAGTCGAAGCTGGCGAGAGCTTCCGCTCCGTCTCGACACGACTCTTCAAAGAGGAGCTTATTTCATCTGACTCATACTTCTATTATTTGGCCCGCGTAACCGGCCGATCAGCCAAACTCAAAGCAGGCGAATACGAGCTAAATGACAAAATGTCTGCTTGGGATATTCTCAAGATCATCACTGGAGCTCGCGTAAAGCTCTACAAGATCACCATCAAGGAAGGCATGAATATGTTTCAGATTGCCAAATTGCTGCGAGAACGGGGTTTGGTGGATGAAGTCCAGTTCCTAGAGGCCTGTTGGGATCCTAACTTCGTTGAAGACCTTAACATCCCATCCTTTACGGTAGAGGGTTATCTTTTTCCCGAAACTTATTACATTCCTAAAGGCACCTCTTCCCGAAAGATCATTCGAATGTTTGTGGATATGTTTTGGAGCCGCATCCCCGATGGATTTCTAGAACAGGCTCAACGAACCCCCATTAGCCTTCATGAAGCAATCATTATGGCTTCTGTCATAGAAAAAGAAACTGGGCTCGCCGCAGAAATGAGTCTCATTAGTAGTGTTTTCTACAATCGCTTGGCCAAGGGGATGAGACTTCAGAGCGATCCGACGGCTATCTACGATAGCGAACCCTATGGAGGCCCAGTCAAAAGAGAGCAACTGTTTAGAAAAACTCCTTTTAATACTTACCAAACCGCGAAATTGCCCTTAACGCCAATAGCCAACCCTGGAATTCTAGCCGTTCAGGCCAGCCTTTTCCCGCAGGAAACAGATTTCCTATTTTTTGTTTCGCGACGTGACGGAAGCCATCATTTTAGCCGGAGCTATAGCGAACATAAAAAGGCAATTGAGAAATATTTGAGAAACTCACTTAATACCAGTCAGTAGTTTAGAAACTCGCTCGAGAACTCTAAATTTTCCACGACCATCGACAACCTTCTGCGCCGAAATCCCTCGATTCTCCAACTCTTGATCCCGATCCATCCAATAGGCTAAGCGATCGTTTATGAGCTCGGGACTCAAAGACTCAGCGCTGCCAAGATGCTCGCTGATTCCGAGCTTACTCCAGAATTGGCCAATTTGGTTTTGGCGTGAATTCAGTGCAACACTGAGCATGGGAATTCCTAAGTAAGCCAACTCATAGGTCAGGATACCAGCACCAACCAAGGCTAAGTCAGCCCGCGCCAGAAGCTGGGGAAAGAACGATGGATCCTCGTAAAGATGAATTCGGGGATGATTTCCAATTAATCGTTTGGCCGTTTCAAGATGGGGCCAATCCGAATTGACAACAATGTGAGTCTCAAACTTAACCGTCGCCTTCCGAACGGCCTCGATAGCCCTCAAGGTATAGCCCCATCGATCCTGAGGACTTAAACATACAAAAAACTGAAAATTCTCAGCCATTCGTTCCGTCGGATGCTGCCTTAGCGTGTGAACCTCTTCCCGAATCATCACATACTTCGGCCCTAAGAGACGTTCGGCGGACTTCGACGTTGAATAGGCAATCTCTTCAGCCTCCAAATTTGGATTGATTAGGAAATCAACATCGTAGTGCCGCTTCAATCCATCATCGAATGAAAGCAAAATAATTCGGTTGTCTTTCTTGAGCTCCGTAAAACACTCTGAACTCCAGTCCTCCTGATCGACACATAAAACAATTTGCTTGCGCGTCATCATATCAAACATGGAGTGCAAGGTCGCCAGATCTTCCTCGACCGTCGCCTCGGACTTCAAAACTTGCCAGGTAGCGTGCACTTCGGAAAGCTTCTTCTTGAGCGGTTTGGGCAAATCTCGGCTTAAAAAG
>PCXB01000068.1:29682-58731 GCA_002787535.1 Deltaproteobacteria bacterium CG11_big_fil_rev_8_21_14_0_20_45_16 | reverse complement strand
ATCGCAACGGAAAATAATAGGAACTGTTTGCACAATCTAAGTCTACCAAGCAAAACTTCCTGATTCCTAACGTCATTTCATGATCAATTTTGCTTTAACACAATCTCATATAGAGGAAAGTTTGCTAGACTAAGCCTATGGATATGAGCTCCAAGAAAATCCTAATTACAGGCGGAACAGGCTCGTTCGGAAAAGCTTTTACGCGCTATGCGCTTGAAAACCTCAAACCGAATGTAATCCGAATTTTTAGTCGCGATGAGTTGAAACAAGCGGAAATGCGTCAGGAATTTGGGGATCATCCATGTCTAAGATTCTTTGTGGGTGACGTGCGTGATGCGGATCGAGTTGAACGAGCTTTACGCGGCGTCGACATCGTCATCCATGCTGCGGCTATGAAGAGAATTGAGGTTTGTGAGTACAATCCCTTTGAAGCCGTCAAAACCAACATCATCGGAACTCAGAATGTCATCGATAAAGCGATCGACTGTGGCGTGGAACGATTGATCAGTCTATCGACTGACAAAGCGGCTAATCCCGTCAATCTTTACGGCGCCACAAAACTCTGCCAGGAAAAAATTGTGGTTCAGAGCAATAGCTATGTTGGGCCGAGAAAAACAAGATTGAGCTGCGTCCGATACGGAAATGTGGTCGGCTCTCGCGGCTCTGTGGTTCAACTATTTCAAAAACAGATTGAAAATGGAGAATTACAAATCACAGACGACCGAATGACACGATTTTGGATTACGATTCCACAAGCCATTCGCTTTGTGGAGACTTCGCTAGCCATGATGCAAGGCGGAGAAATCTTCGTGCCTAAACTTCCCAGCATGCGCATTACGGAGCTCACTAAAGCGCTATACCCCAAAGCCAAAATAAAAATGATCGGCATTCGTCCAGGCGAAAAACTACACGAGATGATGATTACAGAAGATGAATCAAGACATACGATTGAGCTTGAAGACCGCTTTGTCATCAACCCCGAGTTTTCATGGTGGTCGTCAGAATTTCATCAACTCGGAAAAATTGTGCCCAAAGATTTTATTTACTCATCAGATCGAAACGAGGATTGGCTGACTGGGGATCGGCTCTTAGCGATGGTCAAAGAAAGCTGCTAATGAATAAAATGTTTGAAAAAAATCTTGAAGCTCTCAAGCAATATCAATTGAGAGTCTACGAGAGTCTTGAGGAAGATATCAAAAAATTCCGCGGGCATCCAAACGGGAATGATGGGGAAGAGTTCAAATGGGTCCACTCGAAAAATGGACTTCCAAATTTAATTTATACGAGAAAGTCCCCTTCATACTCTGGGCTTCTCCATGACAAAAACATCATGGCCGAGGCTCAAAAGATCTTTGAACGTGCTAAGCTGGACCATCCGCAGATCGTGCTCTTTTTTGGCGTTGGCCTTGGTTACTATCCACAAATATTCTTTAAGCACCGCCCTCAACAAAATGCGGTGATGTTTATCGTGGAAAAGAATCCCCAAATATTCTTGAGAGCCCTATGTGTTGAAGACTGGACAGATTTGTTTCAAGCAGAAGGACTTTTCTTGGCGATAAATCGAAATGCAAACGGTATACAAGAAATGTTCGATTCCATTTATGCTCAATATAACACCGTTAGCCGCGTGATTAAAGCACTTGGCACCCCCTCTTCACTTGCCATGGACAATGATTATTATCACGAAGTTGGCCGCCTCTGTCTTTCCGTCAGAGATATGTCCACAATGAACGTGGGCAATTCTATTGACGACTCATTTATCGGATTTAAAAATATTGCGTCGAACATTAAACTTAGTATTGCCAACCCTGGAATCAACCACCTAACCGACATCGCCAAAGGTCAAGTCGTCATCTCTGTCGCCTCAGGCCCCTCGACGGACAAGTTATGGGATGCCATCCGACCTTACCAAGGGAAGATTCCTATCATTGTATGCGACAGCTCATTAAAAAAAGCCTTGAGCAAAGGGATTGAGCCTGATTTTGTAACGGCCGTCGAACGAGTGGACATCGTCGGCGATTACTTCAAAGGCGTCGCGATTCCTGACCGAACGACTCTGGTCGGCCCCAATCTTTTGATGAAATCTGCAATCGAAGCTTTTAAAGGTCGCCGATATCTTTACTGTTCCACGCAGCAACAAGCTCAGGGGCTTGGCCTTGCTTTCTTGCGTCCCTTTTATCCCGGCCCTTCTTCCGGAAATTTAAATGTTTCCCTGGCCAGCCTTATGGGAGCCAAAACAGTGATCCTTGTTGGTCATGACTTAGCCTATGGTTTCGAGAGTAAAACCTCTCATATTAGTGGTACGGGACACGCACACCAGGAAACGCCTCTTGAAGATCAAGAACTGCTCAGCAGCCCACGAGTGCCGACACAAGATGGGAAGGATGTTGTGCCGTCAACAATATGGTGGCAACAGTTCAAAAATCAGATTGAAGTCATGATAGGTCGTTCACCCGAAACAACTTGGATTAATACTTCAGCAAAGGGTTCCAAAATACGAGGCACGAGCTATTTAAGCTTCGAAGAGGCTATCCAGACCCATTATCTTCAGGACTTCGACATTTTTGAAGCCATCAAAGCCCGAGAACCAATGATAGGTCCTGAAATCATGGAAGCTCGGGAAAAAAACATACTTAATCGGCTTCGAGAGGCCATAGAGTCGATGAACAAGTGGTTCAAGGCGGCTGAACAACTTGATGCGAAACTAGAAAATTGGGAAAATGAAATTATTACAGCTGAAAAATCTGGCAGTCCCGTCGATCTGGATTACTTGAACCAAGCCTTGAATGAGGTTCTTAAAGTCAAGGTTGAGGCGGTGAATGAGGACAAAGTTTTTTATAAATTTGCAATTTCAGTTTTTATTCCTGCTCATATTGCCTTCGAAAGAGGCCTCAATGAAATGGCCCCTAATTACACGAGCAACTATGAATTGAAGCGAGATTTCCTGCTTAAACACAAAGTTTATTTTAAGATTTGGCTTAAATGGCTCCCTCTCTTTGTCAGAGCTCTCGAAGAGGCCGACGGACAAAACAATTGTGACGCAGTTTCAGAAAAATCGGTAAATATAAATTGTCAGCCGTCTTTAGGTTGATCCTTCGGCCAATCATTTTTATTCTAAGATAATGAAATCAAATAATTTTAAGGCCATTCTGTTTGGAATTGTGACGTGCTCTCTTTCAGTGCCCTCATGCTGGGCCCTTTGCGTCCAGGCCGACAAAGCCTTCTTAAGATATGGTCCGAGCACAAAACATCAAAAGACCTGGGAGGTGTATAAATTTATGCCTTTTCAGAGCCTCAAAAAGCAAAAGGATTGGTATCGCGTCAAAGATGTTGATGGCGATATTCATTGGATTTTCAAAGGTCTTGTCACAAGCTCCTACAAATGCGCAGTCGTCAAAGCCGAAAAAGCCAATCTCCGAACGGGCCCAGGCCTCAAATACAAACAAGCTCCTTGGGGCCCCGCTCAAAAATACTATGCTTTTAAAGTTATTGGCAGCAAAGACCCTTGGTACCATGTCCAGGACGCTGCTGGCGGTAAAGCCTGGGTCCATTCAAGCTTGATTTGGATACAATAAAATTAATTGCTCGTCGAATCAGAGGCTACGGAAAGTGTCTCTTTTAAAACGGGTATCTTGAGTTTTGTGCCGGGCTTCAACTCAGATAAGTTTATGCTAGGATTGAATTGCTCCAGAAGCCATGGTGGTAAATCAAATTTCTGAAAGCATAGGGACCACAAATTCTCTCCCGATTGGACGCTATAATCGATAAAACTCTCAATCTGAAATTGCGAGAAAAAATCCTCACGAATCTGCTTATGAAAGTCTGTTCGTTCCCGCACAAAATTCTGGGGTGAATGCTTTTCGAACTTCAACAATAGTCGTTGGCCAAGCCTAACCTGACTTCTGGACTCCATTCCATTCCATTGGCGTAGTTCATCTGTGTTCACGCCCAGCCATTCCGCCATTTGAGAAATCGTCTCATTTATCTCAACCTCAACCCACGCTTTGCCGGCCGCAAAATCTCGGACGTCATATTTGTTATTCATTAAATCTTCGTCCAGCTCAGGTGTCTTAGGCTCTATGGGCTCAGATTTACCGACCTCTCTGATCTTAGTTGATTTTTTTTCAATTGGCGTGCTGAGCTTCGAAACCTTGGGTGTCGCTGAATCTACTGCCAGAAGTTCAGCTTGTTTGGGTCCTGCCTCGTCTTTCACGATGGCCTTCTTATCGAGGGATGCGACAAGTACCACCGCCTTCTTCGCGCCTTTTGGCAATCTTACAAGCTGGGATTTCGGCAGGGGTCGCAAGTTTTGATAAACGGGTTTTCGAATCCCAAGATTAAGATTTTGAAAGTCTTCCAACGAAAAACGATATTTAGCCGCAAGGTCCCGAAAGTACATAGCGCGATCGAGCCGAATCTCGTCAAACTCCGGAGTCTTTTCAATGGGCAGCTCGCCAAAGTACTTTTTGTAATCTTGAGCCACCTGAACCGCTGCCAAAAACTGTGTGTAAAAATTTCTTGATGCAAAGCCAAATGATGGCGTGGAATATTGAAAGGCAATCTCTGCAATATCCGTTGTTCCTAGCGTCGACACCGCTCGCTGAACACCACCCGCTCCATGGTTATACGCGGTGATCGCCAAGGGCCATTCACCTAGGCGTTTATAGTTTGAAAGTAAATATTTGGCCGCCGCACGAGAGGCCAACCATGGATCAAGCCGCTCATCAACCGCATAATCGACGCGAATAAACTGCTTGCCAGTCTTGGGCATTAACTGCCAGAGGCCCGCAGCTCCATATTTGGACATGGCTTTCTCTTGAAATGACGACTCCACATGCGGAAGATATTTTAAAAAATCAGGTGCCCCTTCATCTTTTAGAATTTTTTCAATGGTGGGTAAGTATCGCCCCGAACGAATCAAGCCCTGCTTGAATCGATCCGCTTGACCCAATTGAAATCGAATATTTTCCGCGGCCTGCAGAAGACGAGAGCGAGAGGCGTATTTGGGAAATTTCGAAAGCACTTTACGTTCAAAGGTCGTTAAGTTCTGCCCCCGCTTGCTTAAAATATTAAAGAGAGCCTGGCGAATCTTCGCGCGCTTTTCACTAACGATTGCCTGGTTGCCATTTGGAGGAAGCTGAACATCTTCATAAACGATACTCAGATCTTCCGAATCATGAAGAATCCCTTGGCTCGTGCCATACTGAGTGTAAATCGACTTCCAAAACTCGACTTTATGATAAAGAGCTCTAGGATAGGGAAGCCGATCCGGCTCAGCCTTTAGGGCTAGGGCAGCACCAAGAAAGCCCCCACTTAATAAGAGCACAAAGTATAAAAATCCCCTGAGGCAATTTGCCACAACCGTCCGACGCACAATATCTTAATTTTACTCGACATTCCGCCCCAGGACCAGGGCCTCTATCTAAGGAAGCAAATCTTTAAGTGCCTCTTTAAGTTCGCGATATTGTAATAGTTCTACAGAATCAGGGGCCTCAAGCTTCTTTGACACCGGGCAGATAAACCTGGCGCGTCCAACTTGTTCGCAGGCTCTCAGGCGCTGCGCTAGACTCGGAACCATTCGAATTTCGCCTGTTAAGCCGAGCTCCCCAACAAAAACGCTGCGTCGATCAGTCGGCTTTTCAGTCTGAGCCGAGACCAGGGCCGCTGCGACGGCCAAATCCACAGCAGGATCCGTAAGCTTTAAACCTCCCACGACATTCAGGTAAACATCCTGATGCGAAAATGCAAATTTCAATCGTTTTTCTAAAACTGCCAACAAAAGGTAGAGGCGATTGATATCAAACCCATTGGCACTGCGCCGTGGGCTTGGAAAATGAGTATCACTGCACAAGGCCTGAATTTCCACGCAATAAACTCGGCTCCCAAACAAGGCCGCGCCGAAAGCACAGCCTGGCAAGTCAACAGCATGATCTTGCATCCAGTATGATTCTGCGCCGGGTCGCTCCGAAAGTCCCTGGGAACTCATTTCCAAAATCGCCAACTCCCCCGAAATCCCGAACCGATGCTTCTGCGTCTGTAAAATTCTTACTTGAGACTCTTCGCCTTCTGAAAATAAAATCACCGAATCAACGAGATGCTCCAGAGTTTTTGGACCTGCAATCTCCCCATCCTTAGTAACATGACCCACAATCCAAAGTGTAAAATTCATCGCCTTCGCTTTGGCAACCAAGGCTTCAGATACTTCACGGATGCTCGCACTGCCGCCCTTCATCCGATCTAAAGATTCTCCAACAATCATCTGAATGGAGTCAATGGCGACCAAATCAGGTTTGAGCTTATCGATCGTTCTCAAAATTTCACTCAGCTGATTCTCGGTATGCAAAAAGAAATCCGAAGCAGGATTTTTAGTTTGTTTCCTAAAGCGACTTGCTACCTGTTGAGCTGACTCTTCCGCCGAAACATAGAGGCATTTTTGCTTTGAGGTACCAAATAATTGAAAGAGCAAAGTGCTTTTTCCTGTACCCGGTTGTCCTGCCAACAAAATTGTGGCACCTCGAGGAAGTCCTCCCCCTAAAATACGATCCAAAAAGTCTAACCCCGTTGATTGACGATGATAATCGTCTGAAACTTCGACTTCGCTCAATCGAAGTAGCCGTGAATTCCCTAATTTTTCAATCTTTTCTTGCCGTGACACGACCGTGTTCCAGCTCCCACAAGACTCACACTGACCTTGCCACTTGGAATAAGCGGTGCCGCAGGATTCGCAAGCAAAGGCTGTTTGTGTTTTGAGCTTAGCCATCTCCTGATCTTCCTAAATGGGCTGATTCGGCTTCATATTCACTAAACTTAATTTGATCTTTCCCATTAAGGCCGCAATCTGAATCTGTTGATCCGCAGAGCCTTCCACGAAAGCAATATGCGTCGCATCGGAAGGAATCTGATTCCATGTCGGATCAATAGAAACCCAGTTATAACCCGTAAAGACTTCAACCCAGGCGTGATAATAAAAACCAGGGCTACCACCATTATAAAAATGATCGCTATACACCAAACCAACGACCATTCGAGTAGGAATTCCAGCGGCTCTAGCCAAGGCCGTATAAAGCACCGAATGCTCATTGCAATCTCCTTTCCCCGTCTGCAAAGCCTCCAAGGCATCGGGCAAGGATACGTAAGCATCTTTCTCTAAGTGATTATAAACAAAGGAATGAATCTTTAGGGCTCGTTTCCATAAATCCGATTCCTCCCCAACGATTTCTCGAGCTTTCTGCTGAATTCGTTGATCAAAAACAGGAATTGATATGTCCCCCGCCAAATAGGATTCCAAATCCTTTCGGCCCACGATTCCTTGCAGGGGTAAGGTTTTTTCAGGAAGGCTTTCCGTCTTAATGGTTAAAATATTGCCATCCAAAGTTTGGCGATGTCGGTTCAACTGAAATCGATGCACTGGAATTCCATCCATACGAACGCTTAGAGACTTCCTTGATCGAGCGTCGTCCAATTTTCCAAAGGCAACCTTAGATTTTTCAACTAAATCCTCTGACGTTCCCTCAAGCTTTAACTTCATGAAATCTTTTTTTGAAACGGGTTTTGCGATGAGGGGCATCCCAGCCAAATCCGCACTCTCCATTAACAGAGATCCATTGACTGTCACTTCGCTTTGTAGACTATGCGACAGATACGTCGTCTCAACAAAAAAGTTATTTCCCTTTGGCTTGATTTTAATCGTCATCGGCACACTTGCCAGGGCCGAGGGCTCAATCAAAACAGCATTAAATGACTGCTCCCCCACAGATTTTTTTAGAAGCCCCTTGGCCAATAAATAAGGTCTCAAAATCGAGCTTAAAATCATGGGCTCTTGAATCAAAATATTTTTCAATTGCTTGCTTCCGGCTTGAATTTTTTCAAGCCTAAGATTATCACCAACCCTGGTCCCCACAACTTGGAGGGTCGAATCACTACTAATCATGTAATAGTCAAAGCTTTGAACCTGGAGCTGCTTATTTGTCTTCAACATAAGCTTGGTTTCTAAGCTCTGTTGTTTTTGGAAAAGATTAATTTTTAAAATTGAAACCTCTTCGAAAACATACTGGCCAGCTTCGTTCTTCCAATTGAAAGAAGTTTTTCCAACATTTTGCTTGCCGGATTCCAATACATGATAGGATTCCTTTGGAAACTCGTTTAAAAAATCTTCGGTGGCTCTGATCGAACCAAAGCTTATTCCAAAAGCAAAAATCAAACCGCCAAAGGCCAGTAGATATTTCAAGGCTATATTCACTCATCACTCCTATTACTTAGATCCGTCTGGGGTCAATCCCAGATCATAGACGAGAACACTACAGATGAGGACACTACAGACGAGTCGCATTACCAGTCTTGAGCTCTTCAAGACGCTTTTGCATAACGCGAATCAGCTCCGGAAAGCCCTGCTCAAGACCACCCTTTTTACGAATAATCCGATTAAAACTTCCTCGATAGGTTGACTCGAGCGAGGTCTCGTCCAGCCTCACATCTACAACTTTATATCGATCTTGATCCTTCAGAATTCTAAATTCGACCATCAAATCGACATCAGGTTTTCGTATTCTTCCTATTACTGAAAACCCATTGCCATTTGCCGCGGTTTCTTCCAAGAGCGGAATCTGATATTTTCCGCTCATATAAGTTCGAGCTTTTTCCAGATAATTTTCTTCAACTAAATTCTTGAATAAATTTAGATACTGCTCGCGCTTTTTGCGACCTTCGGGATTCTTGCCCAATTCATCCCAATACGAGATCAACGAACGCTCCCCCAAATGATCCAGGTCCAGTACAGATGAGACTACTTTGCGAATTTCTTTATCTTTTAATTTTTGTTCCGCTTGGCCTAAAGATTCATAGTTAGAGACAAGCTTTTCAAGCTGACGAATATTATTGACCAAAAATTCGGAAGCCGATGATGGAGAAATCGAATAGGCCGTCAGCAAGACATTTGAACCTTCAACGGCTTCCGTCTTTTTTTCTCTCAAACCTCCGGTCGACATGCTCCGCGAACCCGAATTTAGACTAGGTTCAGTAGGCGTAGACGGCTGACCAGCCAAAACAGAGTCCAATCCATAAGCAAATATTCCAGAACCCCAGAGCCCCAAAACAAGGGCGAGATAACTCAGAATTCTAATCATCACATTGACATCTTATCGAAGCTAAATCCGAAAAGGTAGCCTTTCTAGCTACTTCGATTGCAGCTCCTTAAAAGTCTCCAGAAATCGCTCAATAGCCACCTTATTTGAAACAAATGCCACAAAGCCGATCGCCAAAATCAAAGGAATTTTTGCTGAATTCCAATCGGCCACCTCAAAGGGATATCGTAGACATTCGTAGTATCCTGAAATTATCGTCCCTGTTCCCAGATAGAGAACTCGTTCCGGCCTTTGCATAGCGCCACCTGAGCACTTAATTCCCAAACTCTCGGCTTTCGCACGTATATAGGGCGTCGTTGCCGAACCCATAAAAGCCGCAAGCACAAAAATTAAAACCCATGAATCTCTAAATAAAAAGGCCATCCCCATTAAAACAGCTGCGTCCATATAGCGATCCATGCACGAATCGAAGAAAGCTCCTGCCGTACTTTGTTTTCCCGTTGCCCGAGCTACCCGCCCATCCAAAAAATCAAACGAGGCCGCAATGAAAACCATCCATCCACCAGAAATCAAGTGATTCGTCGCAATCAAAAATCCAGCAACAAAAGTAAGCGCTAATCCGATGCAGGTTATAGCGTTGGGAGATACACGACGCCGGACAAAAAAAGATTCGACCGGGGACCAAAGATCTTGAACCCACCAAGTTTTGATTCCCGAAGTTAAAAGGACAGAATGTTTTAAGCCATCCGCATTAATTCGCTTAGCACTTTCGGATGCCCGCACAGAAGGAGTTCCATCCTGAGCTTCATTATCAATACTCAAGTCGGCCGGAGATGAAGTCCTCGACATTTTGATAAGCCTTTGCATCTGGAACTTGTTCGATCGGATGTTTCATGGTGTAGGAGGAAATCGATTTCAACACTCCAGAAATTTTTCGATCAAGAGCGAGCTTAGCGCATCGAATCGCTTCAATGGCAACGCCAGCCGAATTTGGAGAATCCTCAACCGACAACCTCATTTCTAAATGAAGTGGAACGCCAGCAAATCCCTGTCCTTCCATTCTCAAGAAACAAACTTTATTGTCATTTTGCCAGGGAACGTAGTCCGATGGCCCAATATGGATATTGTCTTCGTCCAAGGGCTCATCAAGTTGACTCTGGACGGCCTCGGTTTTAGAAATCTTCTTCGACTTTAACCGACTGAAATTAAGCATATTGAGAAAGTCTGTATTGCCGCCAGTATTGAGCTGATAAGTTCTATCCAATTTGACTCCACGATCTGAGAACAAGCGAGTCAAAACTCGGTGAACAATCGTCGCACCGACTTGGCTCTTGATATCGTCACCAACAATAGGAATCCCCGCGTCTTTGAATTTTTGGGCCCACTCTGGATTGGAGGCGATGAAAACTGGCATGCAGTTAACCATGGCCACCTTTGCCTCTAAGCAACAATTCGCATAAAACCGAACAGCTTCTTCGCTGCCTACCGGTAAATAACAAATCAAAACTTCGGCACCTGATTCTTTTAATACTTTGACGACGTCAACAGGCTTAGCATCCGAAATTCTGAATGCGCGATCCTCGACATAATCCGCCATATGCGCCGATACGCCATCGTAGATCTCGCCCATCTGAACCGTGATTCCCGTCGGACTAATCTCAGGCACGATCTCTTTTGTACAGTTAGGCTTGGCATAAATAGCCTTTTCAAGTGTCTGGCCAACCTTTCGCTTATCAATGTCAAAAGCGGCGACCACTTCAATCGATTCGGGCCGGTAACCCGCCAAATCATAGTGCATCAGTCCAACATGCTTCGTTCGGACTTGATCATTCGCGTTTTTATAATAATGAATACCCTGCAAGAGAGAACTTGCACAGTTTCCAACACCCACAATAGCTAATTTAATCTTCTTGGTTGGCTCCATAGACTGGGCTTTTCTACAATGGCCGACTCCCGAATTGCAAGTCCTCAAGCCAGAATAACATTTTGGTGCAAGCCGAACTTATTTGAGCCGAGAGACGAGCTCCTCGCCGGTAGCCAAAGAGAGCTCGGAAAGGGCCATATTCAGCTCAAAAGTGCTCCTTATTAGGTCCACTCGTGATTTGAAGTAGGCCGCATACGACTCCAACACGTCCTTCGTAGGCGCTGTCCCGAGGTTAAAAGCTAAACCAGCTGAAGTTAGCCAACTTCTAGCCGCTCTAAAACCGCGCTCGTTGATCTCTATCCCCTGGTGAGCGGCAATCGCCTTTTCGAAGGCCTCCTCTGCCTTAATTCTCGCCAAGCTTCCTAGGCGTTCCCGTTGAGCGCCCAATCTCAGAATGTCAGCATTAATCTCTTCCATTTTATTGAGTGTTCGGTGAAAGCCCAAATCCTGCTTCAATCCAAGGGCTACACCCAAGTTGAAGGCATTGAATTCATCTTGAATAAACGGGCTCTTAATATCCGTGCGCCCTGGAGCCACTGAGTAATTCAACTCTCCCGCCAAAAAAACGGTCGGGAATAAAGCCGACTTTATTGTCGCTCGTTCCGCTTTTTTGATATCAATATACTGATCGAGCCTCACGAGCTCGGGCTGATAGCGAAGCGTCTTACTGATGATCGCCTCTTTTTCGATGTCCTGAACGACTTCGGCCTTCAACATCACTTGATCAACTTGCAAGTCACCCACAATACCCGTCAACTCCATCAATCCTGAGCGTGCCAATCGCAATCCCTTTTCCGCATCTAGCGATCGATTTTCAACATCGGAAAGAAACACTTTAATCTTTAAACGATCAGTCTCTTCGACATTCTCAGAATTCTTGATAAGCAATTCTTCCACTTTTTCTTCGGCTTGTTTGAGTTTTTCTCGAACATCTTTCAAAATAACCAAACCTTCTTGGGAAAGTTGGTAAATATAGTAAGCGCGTTTCACAAGGTAGCGGACTTGCTGAATCTCCTTTTGTCTCTCGGCCTCAATCATTCTCATATTGGAAGCCGCCATATCTTCGTAGCCACCAATCTTTCCGAAAGTCAAAAGTGGCTGGACGGCCCTCAGCTCCAACTTCCCAAAGGGGCCCAACCTCGAAAACGAAAAGCCATTTTCAAAATCATTGGAATCCGTATTGAATAAGAGTTGATTAGCGCTTTGATTTCTTACCGCTGCATCGGCATTGACGTCGGGAACGACTCCCGTATAGGCCGTCAGCTCTAAAGTGCTTAGCCACTTTTCCATTTGAACCTGGCGAATCTTAGCTTCTGCCGATTTACGAAGGCCTTCCATGTCTCTCGTTAACGCCGGGTTCTTTTCCGCCAACTCCAGCATTTCAGGTAAGCTGTGTAACTCAACCGCACTCAACTCAAGGCTCAAACACACCGCAGCAATTAGTGGCCTGTAAAGTTTTCCAAGGTTCATGCCCAAATTTGTCCCATATTTCATTCCAAAGTTCTTAAACGTAATGCAGCATAAGCTTGCGACATCTCAACTACTTTAAGCTATCGTGTTTGACCCATAAACATCAATTACATAAACTTTCCTTAGAACTTTGGGGTGCTGCCAAAATTCTACGGCATACGCTACAATAAGAAATTGGGATGGCCTCGCTTTGATTCTAGTGGGCAGGCCGTGGGGAAATATTGGATTATTGAGGGGCCTATAGGGTGATTCGCTTTCCATCATCATCGGATAAAAAAACTGCAGCCGGTTCAGACATTGAAAGAACCGAGATCGCCTCGCAGCATTATGACGCTTCGAATGGCCTTTATACTTTTTTGCATTTCATCCCACAACTTTCCGAAACTTTAGCCAGACAACGTGCCCTTGGAATGATCTATATCGATGCGAGCGATTTGGGGAAAATTGAATACGACTATGGCCAGGAGTTATATTCCGAAATTCTCAACGCTACCGTTCATACAATTCAAGAGTTAAAAGGTAATCTCATTCGCAAAGATGACATTTTGACTATTCGGCACCCTAAAGACGAAAACTTTATGCTCTTCCTATCGGCGCAACGCGAGGAGTATTCAAACTTTTTGAGATTGGACAATCTGCAGCAAATCATTGAGCGATTTGCTCAGTCATTAAACGCAAAAATTTTTCAACTGACCTATCCTTACACCAGAAAAATTCTTAAAACGGACATTGGATACTCGTATACAGTTTTTAACCCCCTGCTTTCTCCCGAACGAACAGTTTATCGTTTGATCGAACAGGCGCGAGCCGTGGCGCGTTTTAATGGCGATCGATTCATGATTCGTGTTCATGAAAATCTGAAAGAGATTATCATCGAAGAAAATATTCGAACTCACTACCAACCTATTGTGGATTTGAGAGATGGATCGATCTTCGCCTATGAAGCACTCACTCGCGGGCCTCAAGGTTCGCCTATGGAAAGTCCGTTGATGCTTTTTGGCGTAGCGGACAAAACGAATCTTTCGTTCGAGTTGGATCGACTTTGCAGACGAAAGGCACTTACAAATTTAAAGGGCTTAGCGGACGATCAAAAGATTTTTGTTAATACTTTTCCGGCAACTATGCACGATCCTGAGTTTAAAGGTGAGTCTCTAAATCAATTGCTCAGAACGACTGGCCTTAAAGGCAGCAATATTGTTTTCGAAGTTACGGAGCGCGTAGCCATCGAAAACTACGAACTCTTCGAAAAACAACACTCGTATTTTAACAACCTTGGCTTTGGCTTGGCTGTTGATGATATTGGCTCAGGATACGGTAGCCTCGAAGCGATTGCTCATCTTCGACCCGAGTTTGTAAAAGTCGACTTATGCATTATTCGCGATATCCACAAGAATCCTGTTAAGCAAGAACTTCTGAAGGCCGTCGCCGACATCGGACGTAAGATTAATGCCAAGATTCTTGTAGAAGGTATCGAAACGAAAGATGAACTGGATATCGTCAGAGAGTTCAAGATTGATTACGCCCAAGGCTTTTTGTTGGGCCGTCCGATTCCTAATCTCTTGGCACCCGAGACAATCATTGATCTCGACTAAAACGATTCGATAGCTCTACGCCCGTCTTCTTATCAAAGTCTTCTTCGGCTTCAACTCTACGGAAAGACTGCCTAAGGCTGAGCTGGTATTCCAATAAAGAATTTTCTTCTGACTAATTGGCTTAGAATTTACATATTCGCTAAGCGCCAAAAAGGCGCGAGCATTATTCATCGGATCAAATTCCAAAGCGTCCAAGTCCATCAAACGATGCCTCCAGCGATCCACTTTAAGCTGGTCTAATTGGCCAGCATCCTGGCTATAGTCTTCCAAAATATTGAAACTCTCAGGCTTGAAGCTGAACTTAAGATTTTGATTCAAATGCCGATTCAGAATCTCAATAGCCCCATTGGCTAGGTTGGCCAAACGATCCCGATCCATATGATAAAATTTTCTGGTACGAATTCCGAGTATATCAATCTTCTGAAACTCATAGATCCTACGGCCAATTTCCAATCCCGCCAAGCTCACTCCAGACTCAACCGGAATCACAATCAAATCTGGACTGGGAATTAATCCCCGATCAACCTGATCTCTTAGCTCTCCCATACTGCTGATGTAACCTAATACGGCTTCAGAATTGATACCTTCGAAATCCAGAAATTGAGCTTTGGTCCAAGCCGATTTATAACTCATCCATTTCCGTCGAAGTTCATAGCTACTTTCGCTGCTACAAATTCGGACCGCGCTCACCCATTTTTGGATATCCTTCTGTCTATCCTTCTCAAGCTCCCCCATAGGCCTATTTAATAAACATAGCTCCAACTTGGCCCCAAACATCCTGGCGATCTGAGCCAGGGACCAAATATAGGCGGACCCCGTATAGCCAAATCCAACCAAACGCTTTTTCGCCTTAAGAGCTGCCGCCAAACTAAATTCCATTTTTTTGGCTTGATTCTCAACGATATGATCAGCGTCGAGCTTTTCCCGTTTCAAAAAAATATGATTATCGCCAAAGAGGTGTTGAATATGCATTGACTTGGAGGGAGGTGAAACTTCCAAGCTCCCCCTTAAGCTAAGCCAAGGAATTTTCTCGGCCAATTCGGGAAACTTAAAAAACAACGAAGGCGCAAATTCTAGAGCGCTGTCTGAGGACCCGGCTACTTCAGCCGAACCAACTCCAACCTCTAGAACTCTTTGAGGTGTTTTCAACTGCTGTCGTGGACGAGGCTTCGAAAAGTATGCTGAGATTTTGGCCCAAAAACTTAGGGGTGCCGGAGCTTGTCCTGGTCGCCGCGAATAGGGCCGTCGAGAGCGGCCGCGACGTCGATAGTTTTTGGGAAAATTTCGTCTTGCCATAATCTTGTTGAGCTAACACCGCGATCTTTTGCTTGTCACTTACGAAGAATAAATTTTTTGGGATATCTTCAAAATATTCCTGTAATTAGACGGACTTTGAATAATCTTCTTCATCCCCATAATCACAGAATGGGTGGGCCGATCCGCTATTCGAACCGGTATTCCCAATCTCTTCTCTAGCCGCTCCTGCCATCCTTTGATGAGGCTTGTCCCCCCGGTAAGGCAAATCCCTTTGTTTCGAGCTGCGAGCTGTGCCTCAGCCGGAAGTCTCTGCAAGTGAGAGTTAATTAACTTTTCTACTTGAATCGCATAAATTTCCAAAATGGAGCGTAGTTCATGGGAACCAATTTCACCAGAATCTGGTAGCTGAGTATCTCGACGGGAACCCTTAAATTCAATTTTATAGTCATCGATGACTGGCCAAACACTAGCGTGCTCTTGCTTAAGTCGCTCCGCGGTTGTCAAACCGACCTCGTAATTCAATACTCGTCTAAGTTGCCGAATGATTAATTCATCACAAAAATTTCCTGCGGCTCGCAAGCTTGAGGCTTGAAGCATAAAGCCCGACGCAATGGTTGCAATCTCGGTCGTGCCACCACCCATATCCACGATCGTTTTGGGCTCATCACCCAAGATCTCCAAATCCGAACCCAAGGCTGCGGCAAAGGGTTCGCGCACCAAAAACAATTTAGTGCGCCTACGCTGAAGACTGTATTCGTAACCCTTTAGCTCCACCGAAGTGGCACCCCACGGGACACACAAAAAAATCTTATAACTCATCGAAAAACCCGAACCTATCGCGGAGTCCAAAAGGTAGTTGAGGTATTGTCGAGTCGCTTCATAGTCCGCAACAACTCCGTCCTTAAGCGGTCGAACAATATCGTAAGCCTGGTGCGATTTGCCTTGCATTTCTTTAGCCTGATCCCCATAAGAAACAGCTCGACCCGTTTTTCGCTCCACAGCCACAAAAGATGCCGTTCGCCAATCCGGCCTTGAGTCATCAAAGGCTACGATCGAATAAGCGGTTCCTAGATCAATCGCTATTTTTTTTGAAAGTATCCCCATTCCCTTAGATAGCCATTTTCTCAAGCAAATGGACTCTAATCAACGAAAGCCTTCAATTGATGCGCCGCCCCCACAGTCCTAATGCCAAATCTTTGTTAGAATGATGAAAGAGGGTTCATGGGTCGAAAAAAGCACGAAGAACATGAAAATCATGAGCGTTGGATCATCCCTTATGCGGATATGGTTACGCTACTGTTCGCATTTTTCGTGGTTCTTTATGCCATGAGCCAGGCTGACGTCGAAAAGGTCAAGATCGTCAGCGAATCTGTATCAGATGCTTTTATTGGTCACAAAAAGGGTGGCGACAAGTCGAAGCAGATCGACATTTTGGGCGTACGCGGCAGCCCACCCACTTCAAGACGTTTTGTGATGAAAAAAAATCTCACCAATGAAGAGATTATCGATGATATTAGAGAGAGTTTAGAGGTCGAGGGATTTGATGTGATCTACCAAGAAGAAGCTTCACCTATTCAGATGAAGATTGATGAGCGAGGCGTAGTGATTAGTATTTCGGCAGGCTATCTTTTCGCTCAAAACTCTACTGAGATTCCTGCTGAACTCTATCCAATTATTCAAGTCATTACCGATATCATCAAAGATACAGGTAAGTTTGTGTTGGTTGAAGGTCATACGGACAATCTCCCGGTAGCCGGAACAAAGTTTTTTGATAACTGGGATCTGTCAGCCTTGCGTGCGACGGCTATGGCGAAATTAATAATTGAAGAATTCGGTTTGAATGCCAAATTGATTACGGCTTCAGGTTACGCCGAATTCAAACCTGTCGCTTCCAATGATACCGAAAAAGGTCGCGCTCAAAACCGCCGTGTTGATGTTGTCATGCTCAATGCCTCGCGCCCTGAAGATCTTTTGGAAGACGCTCAAGTCCCTGGGGCCGAGAACATTCAGTAAAATTATGTCTACTGGCCCGTCTAAAACTCCCAAAAATTGTTTGAAGATTTGTGCCCGGGCACAAATCTGTTTATAACAAGTCTTTGGCCCGCAGAGGCCGCATTTAGAGAAAGGCTTAATCTATGTCAGTGTCCACATTTCGTGATTTGAAGAACCAGGAAGTACTTGTTGTTTTTGCCGACGAGGCCAAAAAAATTCAAGGAAGTTGGAATGATTCTGTACTTAAGGACTATCTCAAGGTCCCACTGGAAAACGATTTTAGAGCCAAGTTTAGGGAACCGCTCCTCGTTTACACGCATTCCCATCCAACAACTAAGCGTGTTTTAGTTTTGGGTCTTGGTAAAAAATCTGACATCAGTCTTCAAAACTTTCGCAATTTGGGCGCGAGCTTGGCGGGCGCTTTGAAAAACAAGAATGTTAAAAGTCACGCGAGCGTTTTGGTTCCAAAAGTTGGCAAATTTAAAACGGCTGAAATAGTTGAAGCTCTCCAAACAGGTGCAAGCGTTTATCAATTTCAATTTACAGAACTAAAATCAGCCGAGAGCTTGAAAAAGAATCCGCCCTCGAAACCCATTGAACTGCAGTTTATAGTTGAGGCCAAAGATTTAAAACAAGCTGGCGCTGCAGAATCGAAAGCGAAAGCGACCGCCGAAGGCGTTAACTGGGGACGCCGCTTAGTTGCCATGAGCCCCCGCCAACTCTACCCCGTTCAATTGACCAAGGAAGTTGAGAAGATGGTCAAGGCCTCCCCGTCAAAGTCAAAAATTAAAATGACGGTATGGGGCGAAACCGAACTTAAGAAGCATGCCTACGGTGGAGTGCTGGCCGTCAACCAAGGTTCGGAAAACGAAGCTCAATTTATCGTCTTGCAATATTCAAATGGCGGAAAGTCATCCAAGCCCATGGCTCTTGTGGGGAAGGGCGTGACTTTTGATTCGGGCGGGCTTTCCCTGAAACCTCCTCAGGCCCAAGAGACAATGAAATACGATATGGCCGGTGCAGCCAGCGTATTGTCAGCTTTCAAAATCACCGTAGATTTGCAATTAAAAACGAATCTAGTTTGCGTTGTTCCCAGCGTTGAGAATATGCCATCGGGAGCTGCGCAGAAGCCCGGCGATGTCATCACGATGGCCAGCGGCAAAACCGTTGAAGTTTTGAATACAGATGCAGAAGGTCGATTGATTTTGGCTGATGCCTTATTTCATGCAACGACTCAGTTTAAACCTAAGGCCGTAATTGACGTAGCGACTCTCACGGGAGCATGCGCCCTCGCTGTCGGAGAAGCTGCAGCAGGGCTCTATGGGACAGATGAAAAACTAAAAAAAGGGCTTGAGAAAGCTTCAGCAGAATCTGGCGAGCACATTTGGAGACTCCCCGATTTTGAAGAGTTTTATGGCGATCAGATGAATAGCGATGTTGCCGACCTTCGAAATATCGGAAAGTCGCGAGAAGCTGGCGCAACAACGGCAGGAATTTTTCTACGAGCTTTCGTAAAAAATGATATTCCTTGGGCACATTTGGATATTGCCGGATGTGGTTGGTATGATGCGCCGCGAGGTTTTGTTGGAGCACGAGGTCCTTCGGGAGTTCCCATTCGCCTGTTGGCCAAGTTTATTGAACAAAATCTTTGACGCTTAAACTTGAAGCTTCAAGAAACACAAAACAATTTGGAATTGCTGGCGGATTTGAGCTGGGAGCTTCAACAAGCCTTGATCGCGCCTCCAAAGAAACAACTCAAACGACCGAAGGTTTATCTATTCTTAAGCCCTGAATCCAGGGACAGCCTTAAGGGACGATCTAAAGAGGAAATTGAGTTTGTCCATGACCAACAAGCGCGTGGCGGAGGAGCTTGCCTTCGCCGACGCCCTATGGCCTATGTCAGTAAAGTTGAACAAGGCGTAGAAGAATCCGCACATCTATTTGCTTTGATTTATAAACAAGAAGGCTACTCGGATTTTGTTCATGACGAAGAGGAGTTAGGAAACACGATTTTGCACGAAGCTTACGCGCGCTTTATTCATGGTATGTTTTTTGGAAGCTATCGACGACCAACATCTCGCACTCCCTATACGGGACGAAAACTCACGCCCACGAAAATTTGGCAGTTTGGCCATCGAGAAGGCTTTTTTTTAGGTGAAGCTCTTTGCTATGCCCTCTTGGAAGAAAAGATATCGATTATCCAAATTCGGAAGTGGTTTTGGCAGAATTGGCGCTCGTATGAAATAGCTGTAAGCCTTCGAAATCTTTATAGAATCACTAAAGTTCCGAGTTTCTTTTAAACCGATCGAGAAAGCTTTAGACTTCATCGGGACTCCTTAACTAAGACCGTGGGGTGGGTTTAAAGACGCGTTTAATATTATTCAGTTCGACGCTTTTTGTTTTGATCTGCTTTCATGACCCATATGCTCAAACTCCCTATTCAGAACTAAGCCTGTCGCAAAAAGCTGAGGTACAAGAAATTCTTCGCTATCTTTTCCAGCTGGGATCATTTGATTCCGACCAGGGCGAATGGACGGGACTCTTGGGCGAGCAAAATCGACGTCTTGAGATTGCGCGCAAGAGGTATGAAGCATTTGGAAAAAACTCTCCGGAGTTTTTGGAATCCATTCAATCAGTCTTTGACCTTCGTCAAACGGCCATCGATTGGAATTATCTATACGAACGAAATCTTGAGGATGAACCAGCGAGAATTTTGGCGCACTATCAAGGAATCTGTGAAATGCTACCGCCAGAGCGCCGAGCTTCATTCGCAGATTTTAGAAAAATTGCCAGAATGGAAATCGACCAAAAAATCTACCGACTTCAAAACCCGATTTTCTCGACCTATCAACTCTTGCCGGCAGCTCAAAACATTAATCCCGACGATTTAATTCAATTTCTAGCGCAGGCTGCGAGCGCCAACCTGATTCAAAGAATTCAAAACTTTGAGGTCCTAAGTTATGAAGACTTTGAGGCATGGTGGATCCAACGAAATCTTCCCGAACAAAATTTAAAATTGAATTACTTTTATTACCTAAGTCTTGGGAGTTTCTTGCCAGAGACTCTGAATACTCGAGAGGGACTTTTGGCACATTTCCAATTGGCCAGGGAAGCGGCCGAAGGAAATGAACAGTTCATAAAATTTATTGATTTCTATTGGCCTCTTTTGGACGAAATACATACTTCATCTAAAAACATTCCGAAGTTTTTAGAAGCTAGCAATTGGACTGACGAAGAGATCACTAGGCTTTCGGGTGCGCTTTGGGTCGAACAAAATTTTGGAAGAGATTGGCCTGAGTTTAACGATGACCAAGAACTTCAGAGAATGATGAACGGGGACGATTCGGAATCACTAGGAGTCTTTTCCGAAAGCGTTGATAAAATGGTATCGGTTAGTCTTTTGTTTACGGAATCGGAGCGAGAATCTTATCGCTTAGCCCTACGTGAGATTCTTGCAAAAACTTGGCTGGAATCAAAATCATCGTACTATTCCAAACTAAATGAAAGAATGCGGAACTTGTTGGCAGCCAGACTCTTTCCTGATTTGAACATACGAGAGTCTAGACTTCTTCTTGAAGCGCGGCTCAATGAAATGACGGATAGCGATTTTGTTAGCTTGGTAAGCAAAGTTTTTTTGGATGATCCGAGCCGCTCACAATTTTTAAAAAGCTTACGTCTCCGAGAAATTAATAAGCTTCAAACTCGCGTTGATCTCAGCATGAATCTACTGAGCATTTATCAGGTACAGCGAGATCCAAAAACGAATATTGCTGCCAATCTGGAAAATGCTAGCAAAGAATCAGAATTGCTTTACGGAAAGACTCTTCCTCGTGCGGCTTGGGCGAGAGCGGCGATGGAAGAGTCCATAGAGCACGCATCGGATTCCATTGACTATGGCTGGCTTCCAAAATCTCTCGTGGACTTTCTGATGATCAATCTTTTTCCCTACCCTAACTACTTAGAAGATGAAATCTATCGATTTGTTAATGAGCTAGATCGAAGAAGAATACTTCGCTCTGAACTCCCCGACGCTCAACAACTTGAACTACTTTTTGATTCGCAAGAAAGACCTCTAACAGATTTAAGCTCACCCGCGGTTTATTTGGCTGGCTATTGGGATGGATTTTGGCAAAATCCAGAAACCATTCCACAAAAAATTCTGGCGGGCGCGGCTTTTATTGTTGCGCTTCGCGTGCTTGGAAAGCGATGGGTTCTGGGCTTTATCCTTGGCGATACCGGACTCAAACTTGGAACTGCCATTTACTATGACGAAACCGATAGTGAGTGGTATCGAGTTCCCCTCGATCAAGGTGTTTCCCTGCCCTACGACTTAGGCATTGGCGAGGCAGGCGCGGCTTCCATTCAGCAAGTTGGCAAAGTGCTTCAGGGACTACTTCATCCTGTCAAAGAAGAGGACCGACTTGAAGCCGTTTGGGAATTGGGAATGCTCTCCTCAGATGTTGTTTGGTTTAGTGCCGGTGCCACGACAAGCGCCAAGCTTTTGAGCCTCCGTGCCCCTGCCTACCTCCGCGAGCAAAATCGCTTTGAAGCGCAGTTGAGACGGTCTTATAAAAGCTTGGAGCGCCACGAAGCTCAGATTCAAGATATAGAATTAAAACTTTCCAACCTACGAAAGAGTGTTGAAAAAAATGTAGACGAGAATCTAGCAAGGTTCCTTGACGAAAAACTATGGCTAGAGCAACGCCTCATGCGATTACAGACTGGCCTAAAATCTTATCATCCCAACTTGATTCGAAAAGTTTTTGGGGGAAGTTTTGAACTTGTAAAACGAATTGGTTCCTATTTTCTATGGATCAATGAAAAACCTCGACGCATTCGACTCGAGCATCGATCCGTCAGGAGTCGACTGGAACGCTGGTACGCTGGCCGAAGGGCTTTGCCGGGCTACTCTCAAATCGAATATCAGATCGCGCAAATCGAAACTAAAATTGCCGACTCTCGCGCCAACTTCTTGTCCAAAACGAGTCAACCTGCAGACTTAAGCTTTCATAGGCGCGGCAGTCGAAGCATGGATCCCCAGCAAATTTATGAGGCTCGATTGTCTCTGGATAGAAATCTTACTAAAGCAGCGAAAGCTTGGGAGAAATGGGAAAGTACATCGGGCGAATTTCCGGAAGCCTCGACTCAAAATTTTCGACACCTAGATATTTCTTCGAAATTCTTTGAAGAGTCTATGTTGAGCCTTCAATCCTGGCTTGATCAAATTAGACTGCAATCTCAAGCCCTGAAGCAGGTCAACCTTCGAGCCACAGATCAGCTCCCGCGCCCCTTACGACAAGTTAATCTCGAGGCGGAAATCTCAAAATTTTTAGACAAAGAATGGAGTGATTTTTTTAGAAGCTCTGACCGATTGATTCGCCTTGGCCGCATTATGGAAAAATCTCTGGCGGATAGGGACTCCCTGCAACTGAGTATGTCTCAATTGGAAGCTCTTAAGTTTAACTTTGAAAAACTCAATCAATTTAGAGCAGAGCTAACCGGACTCTATCGCGAAAGCATGACGGCTCATCCGGTGGTGGCGACGCCTATAGCTCCTCAATCAATGATTGATCAGTTAGTCAAACGTCCGGGTCAACGGACGAAAAGCATCGTGGAAAGTCCCGAGTGGCAGTCTTGGCTGGAATCCAGAGAATGGCAAAGCAGCCCAAACAAAGTTCCTCCCTCTCTTGAAAACATTGAAGTACAAAGTCTTTCCCTAGGCGACGGCTTTCACGCCTTCCGATACTTAAGTGCTCGCGAAACTCCGGAACTCCTGATTGGGAAGTGGATTGGTGATCAATTTAGGATATTTTCGAAGATTCAGTTTATCACGCGCTAAAAAGTCTCAGACGCCCAAGGGCGTTGCAAAAGAACTCGCACGAGACAAGAATAGACTGGTTTTTTCGGGCAATTGAGCCTCACGGACAATTTTTAAAAGCAAGCGCTCTTGTTCGGCAGCCTCGTAACGAGGAAGACTAAGACCAACTTTCGAAACCTTAAGAGAACGAATGGTCTCATCGAGACTCCTCAGAACTTTTTGCCAACGCTCCCGACCTTCTTCGGTATTGGGCACACCTTCTTCGTCGAAAAGGTTGTCAGCCCCCAGCATGATAATTCGATCAAAACCAAATCGCCCATAGGTGGGAATCATGCACTTTTCACCGAGCTCAGCGTGAAATACACCCCGCACAATGACTTCGGTCAAAGTGCCGTATAAACGCCAATCCAACCAAGCGTTTGTGGATCGTAAAGGCTTTTCATCACGTCCTACAACGGCGATAACGATTTCAGCCTCAAAAGCATCCAGTTCTTCGGGAATTTTCTTAAAAACCAACATCGTCCCAGACAGCTTAGGAGGCGATAAAAATTAAGGTCAAGCCCCGCTCTCACTTTGAACGGTTTTTTTCTCTTCAGGACGATATTTCTGTGCCAAACGGTCCAGTATGCCATTCACAAAAGAGGCACTATCGGTGGTACTATAACGCCTGGCGATTTCGACAGCTTCATCTATAATCACCCTCAAAGGCGTATCCGGGCAACATTTGAGCTCCCAACATGCCAATCGGAGAACCACCCGATCTACCCGCGCCATCCGAGAAAGCTTCCAATGCTCGGCAACCTCTTGAATATCCACATCTATCGCAACTTTCTCGGCAAGAACACCTTCGACAATCTGCTGAAAGAAAACCCATTCGGATTCAGTCAACCCAAAGTGGCTTACAAATTTTCGAGGATTGCTCGTCAAAGTCTCGAGCCCTGTATCTTCTTGATACAGATAGCCCATGGCATATTCTCTTACACGACGTCGATAACCCATGATGGAGTCCAAATTGCTAGACCCGGACCCCTAGTTTGTCAAAGCCTAGAGCCTAGGATTGAAAAAGCGGAAAGCTCTTAACAAATTCGCGAATTTCGGCCCGAGTTCGAACTTTAAGGCTCTCGTCACCAATATTTTTCAAAATACCAACTATCCAAGAACCTACTTGCTTCATATGTTCCTCTTTAAAGCCACGAGTCGTCAAAGCTGGACTACCAAGTCGAATACCAGAGGTTATTCGAGCTGCCTGAGGGTCGCCTGGAATCATATTCTTATTCACTGTCATTCCGGCCTGACCGAGCGCATTTTCGGCATCAAGCCCAGTCACGCTATAGGCTCGCAAATCGACCATCATCAAATGATTGTCTGTTCCACCACTAATAATTTCCAATCCCGCATCCTGCAATGTCTTCGCTAAAGTTTTGGCGTTCTTAATGACTTGCTCGCAATAAGTTTTGAAACCTGGTTCCAAAGCCTCGCCAAAAGCAATCGCCTTGGCGGCAATGACATGCATCAAAGGCCCTCCCTGAATCCCTGGAAAAATTCGCGAGTTAACAGATTTGGCCACATCTTCTTTCATTAAAATCACCCCCCCACGTGGGCCTCGAAGTGTCTTATGCGTTGTAGACGTGACATACTCGCAATAGGGAACAGGGGAAGGATGACAGCCTGTCGCCACCAAGCCAGCAGGGTGTGCCATATCGGCCAAAACACGCGCTCCGACTTCATCAGCAATCTTCCGAAACTCCTCAAAGGGAATTTGGCGACTGTAAGACGACGCTCCGCAAACAATCAACTTAGGTTTTTCTTTAAGCGCCAATTCTCGCACTTGATTGAAATCAAGATAGCCTTTCGAATCCACACCGTAGTGAACCACTCGGTAGAGCTTTCCAGAAAAATTTACCGAGGCGCCGTGTGTCAAATGTCCGCCCTGCGAAAGATCCATACTCAGAATGCAATCGCCTGGTTCTAAAAAAGAAAAGTAAACCGCCATATTGGCTTGCGAACCCGAGTGAGGCTGAACATTGACTTCTTCCGCTCCAAATAGTTTCTTCAATCGTTCTCGCGCTAAGCTTTCGATTTCATCAACAACTTCGCAGCCTCCATAATATCGCTTACCGGGGTAACCTTCGGCATACTTATTAGTAAGGACAGAGCCCATCGCAGCTCGAACGTGTTCCGAAACAAAATTTTCAGAGGCTATCAGTTCGAGCTGGGTAAGTTCACGCTCTTCCTCTTTCAAAATAAGCTTAAAAATATCTTCGCTAGCCTTAATCACTTGTCGCTCCGTTTTCTTCGATCCTTTGAATTTTGTGGATTCTTCTTAAATGCCTCGGATTTTCAATATCAAGTTCTGTCGCCAAAAATGCTTCGATACACTCACGAGCTTTGTCGAATGACAGAACCCGACTCCCCACACATAAAATTTGAGCATCATTATGACGACGCGCCATTTCGGCAGAAAAGGTTTCCGAAACCGCGCCAGCGCGTATCCCATGAACTTTGTTGGCCGCCATAGACATCCCGAGCCCGGTGCCACAAATCAATACGCCCAAACTGCCGGAATTATCCAATACCTTCTTAGCAACAGACTCCGCAAAGTCAGGATAATCGCAGGATTCCGACGAATTCGTACCTAGATCTTCACAAATAATTTTCTTCTTAAAGTGCTCAATGAGCTTTTGCTTGAGTTCGAATCCAGCATGGTCCGCTCCCCAAAACAAAATCTTAGGGGCGGCCATTTAAACTCTCCTAAGAATTAGACAGGCATTTGTTCCGCCAAATCCAAAGCTGTTGGACAGAGCGTACTCATGCTTCCAATCTTGTGCATGATTAGGCACATAATCTAAATCACATTCAGGATCCGGCTGATCAAGATTAATGGTGGGCGGCACAATCTGATGCTTAAGCGCTAAACCGGCAAATATAGCTTCGATTCCTCCAGCCGCGCCCAAAGTATGGCCGGTCATGGATTTAGTAGAAGTAATTTTCAGTTTTTTTGCATGATCGCCAAAAGCAAGCTTAAGAGCTTTGGTTTCGGCGACATCTCCCAATCCAGTCGAAGTCCCGTGGGCATTGATTGCCAAAATTTGATCCGGATTAAGTCCAGCATCCTTAAGTGCAATTTTCATCACCCGCGCCGCTCCACTACCATCCTCAGTTGGGGCTGTCATATGATATGCATCGCAGTTGGCTCCATAACCAACCACTTCTGCAAGAATGTCCGCACCACGCTTTTTGGCCATTTCCCATTCTTCCAAAATCAAAAGTCCGGCACCTTCGCCAACAACAAAACCATCACGATCTTTGTCAAATGGTCGAGACGCTTTTTGGGGCGCATCGTTTCGTGTCGAAAGGGCTCGCATGGAGCCAAAGCCAGCAATACAAAGCGGAGAAATCGTTGCTTCGGTTCCACCGCTTATGGCCATATCGATATAATTGTCTCTAATCATTCGAAAGGCTTCTCCGATTGCATGAGCGCCAGACGAGCATGCGGAAGTGGTCGCAAAGTTCGGTCCCTGCAGACCATATCGAATGGCAACCTGACCGGCAGGCATATTTGAGATCACTTGAGGAATAAAAAAAGGACTTACACGCCTGGGACCTTTTTCAATGAAGTCTGCTTTTGTTGATTCGATATCGGGCAGTCCACCTAGACCACATCCGATAATCGCCGCCGCCCTCTCGGCCAACTCTCCAGAAATTCTCTCTGGCTTGTTTACAAGGCCCGACCGAATAAAGGCTTCTTTTGCAGCGGCCACCGCATACTGAATAAACAAGTCCATCGCCCGAAGATCTTTGGGATCAATATGATCTTCAGGATTAAAATTCTTAACCTCGCAGGCAAAGCTTGTACGAAAACTCTCAGTAGGAAAACGCGTGATAGGAGCTGCCCCCGATTGGCCAGCCAATAGTGCTTTCCAATTGACGTCTAGACCGACGCCCAGGGAGCTAATGGTCGAGCAAGCCGTAACAGCGACGCGTCTTCGAGTCACCTTAGGCTCCCTTATGCTCCTTGATATAGTTGATAGCATCCTGAACCGTTTTAATGCTCTCAGCATCCTTATCTGGAATATCAATTTGGAACTCATCTTCTAGCGCCATAACAAGCTCGACAATGTCTAAAGAGTCCGCGCCCAAATCGCCCACGAAAGAACTTTCGGGTTTTACTTTGTCGGCCTCAATTTTGAGGCTCTTACTAATCAAATCGATGACTTTTTTTTCTTCCATAATTCTCATTCTCCTTTGTTCAAAAACTTTATGGCACCAAAATCAGAGATACTAGCGCATCAGCAAACCACCATTAACGTCAAGTGTTGCCCCCGTTATATATCCAGCCTCTTCAGATACCAAGAACTGAACGGCTGACGCAATTTCTTGTCCACTCCCAAACCTCTGCAGGGGAATACCTTCTAAATAGGCCTTTTTGGCCTCCTCAGGAAGCTCTCCCGTCATCTCTGTTTCGATAAAACCAGGGGCAATGACATTGCAAGTGACATTCCGAGAAGCAAGCTCTCGAGCTACAGACTTACAAAATCCAAAAAGCGCAGACTTCGAAGCCGCATAAGCCGACTGCCCCTTGTTACCCATTTCTCCCACCACAGAACTCATACAAAGAATCCGGCCATAGCGATTCTTCATCATGGACCGTGATACTGATCGTACAGGATTGATCGTACCCATAAGATTGGTTCGAAACACTTCTTCAAAGTGCTCTGGACTTGAACGCGGAATCAAGGAATCTCTCGCAATACCTGCATTGCAAACTAAGATATCGATTCGCTCTTTCTTTCCAACAATCTCTTGAACTGACTTTTCTACTTCTTCAGCATTGCCCACATCAAAGGCACACAAAAAAGATTCCCGCGAAAATTCTTTCACCTGCTCCAAAACTTTTTGCGCCTTTTCTTTGTTGGACTGATAATTGATCACAAGTGTCGCACCCGCTCGAGCCAAGCCGAGAGCAACAGACGCTCCGATACCGCGACTTGCTCCCGTGACCAGAGCCACTTTGCCGTCCAACGAACAAAAACCAGCACTCATGACTCTTGCCTCGCCATTTCGTTTTCGATGCTACCAAAAGCAGCATTCAGTTTGGTCATTAAACCTTGCTTAGTATAGTGAGCCGCAATGCGGAGAGCGCTATTGATAGCTTTGGCATCGGAAGAGCCGTGAGCCACCAAGCCTAAACCCTGAAGTCCAATCAATGGGGCCGCACCATACTCGCGATAATCTAACTTAGTTTTCATAGCCATAAATCCACCCTTGGCTAACCAGGCGCCCAATCCCCAAATCGGGCTTCTTGAAAACTCTTCTTTCAAAATACTTTGAATCACTTTAGCCACACCCTCAGCCGTTTTGAGGGCAACATTTCCCACAAAACCATCGCAAACAATCACATCAACTTTTCCCATTAAGATATCTCTTCCCTCAACAAAACCAACATAATGTTCGCCCAAACTTTGCTTTAAAATCGCATGGGTTTCTTTTACGATCTCGTTGCCCTTGCCCTCTTCTTCTCCAATATTTAGCAACGCCACGCGAACCTTCTCTTTGCTAAATACCGTCTGCATATAAATTTTGCCCATCTGTGCAAATTGTTCCAGATGTTGAACCGTACAATCGACATTGGCTCCAGCATCCAAAAGTGCGGTCACACCCTCTCGTGATGGAAAGTGGCACATAATAGCTGGGCGCTTAATGCTGGGAAGACGCTTTAAAATTGAGACACCGTAAGCCATCATCGCGCCTGAGTTTCCAGCGGAGATGGCGGCATCAGCCATACCGTCTCTGACCAAATGAAAGCATTTGGCCATTGACGATGCTTTTTTTGCTCGTACGGCTACGGATGGGCTTTCATCCATTCCAACAACCTCGGGGCAATCAACGATCTCAAATCTACCATCGGCTAAAAAG